>DATHPF010000370.1:0-6380 GCA_035484155.1 Streptosporangiaceae bacterium | reverse complement strand
CAAGGCCTGAGGGAGGGACGACATGGCAGTACTGAGCAACGCCAGGGTCAGGGCTTCTGGTGCGGCCGGGCCGGACGGGGCGCGGCGCCGCCAGCAGACCAGCACGACCAGGACGCTGATCTCCAGCGCGCAACTCAACCGTCGCTCCGGCAAGATTGCCTACCGGGTGATCCTGACCGTGGTCATCGTCGCTTTCACGCTGATCTTCATCGGGCCGTTGTACTTCCTGTTCAGCGACGGCCTGAAGTCCACCCAGGAAGCGATCGCCACACCACCGACGCTCTACCCGCATCACATTTACCCCAGCACTTATGTCCAGGCGTGGAACCGGCTGGACATGGCCAGGCTGCTGTGGAACACGCTGTACTACGCGTTCGGCGCGCTGGCGTTCCAGCTTGTCTTCGACGTGGCCGCCGCGTACTCGCTGTCGAAGCTGCGGCCCTTCCTCGGGAACGCGATCCTCTTCATGATGCTGGCAACCTTGATGATCCCCAGCACCGTGCTGGTCGTGCCGCAGTACGTGAACATGGCCGACCTGCCCATCTTTCACTGGAACCTGATCGGGTCGCCGGAGGCGATCTGGTTGCCCTCAATTGCCAACGCGTTCAACGTCTTCCTGCTCAAGCGGTTCTTCGACTCGATTCCGACCGACTACATCGACGCCGCCTCGATCGACGGCGCGTCGCGCCTGAAGATCTTGTGGCGCATCGTGCTGCCGATCTCGCGGCCAATTATCGGTGTCGTGTCGATCTTCGCGCTGGTCGCGGTCTGGAAGGACTTCCTCTGGCCGCTCCTGGCCGAGAACGGCTACAGCCCGACCAGGGAGTCGCTGAGCGTCGGAATCTGGCAGGCAGCCCAAGGCGCCACGCCGCAGGACCTGATCATTGCCGCGTCGGCGATGGCGGCCATCCCGAGCATCGTGTTCTTCCTGATTTTCCAGCGCAACATCATGGCCGGCCTGACAGCCGGAGGCATCAGAGGCTGATCCCGCGCGGCCGTTAGTTCCCAACGCACCCGATACAGCCAGCATTGCGAGCCACTCGGCGGGCGAAGCCTTGCCTGAACACGATAGGAAGCAGGTACACGTGGTAGACCTCGGCTCTCACGGTGTCGGCACTTTTGGCCCGGGCCGGCCGACGGCCGGTGATACGTGGTGGCGCAGTGCCGCTATTTATCAGCTGTACGTGCGCAGCTTCGCCGATTCGAACGGGGACGGGATCGGCGATCTGGCCGGAGTGCGCGCGCACCTGACCTATCTGGCCGGTCTCGGCATTGACGCGATCTGGTTCAACCCGTGGTATCCGTCGCCCATGTCCGACGCCGGCTATGACATCTCCGATTACCGGAACATTGAGCCGGCCTTCGGCACGCTCGCGGACGCGGACGCGCTGATCACGGAGGCGCACGCCGTCGGCATCCGCATCATCATCGACGTCGTGCCGAATCATGGCTCGGATCAGCACCCGTGGTTTCAGGCGGCGCTGGCGGCCGGGCCGGGATCAGCCGAGCGGGACCGGTTCTGGTTCCGGCCCGGCCGCGGCGCGGATGGTGGCCAGCCGCCGAACGGCTGGCAGTCCATCTTCGGCGGACCGGCCTGGACCCGCATCACCGAGCCGGACGGCACGCCGGGGGAGTGGTACCTGCACCTGTTCGCACCCGAGCAGCCTGACTACAACTGGGCGAACCCGGAGGTGCGCGCTGAGTTCGAGGACGTGCTGCGGTTCTGGTTCGACCGCGGCGCCGACGGCATCCGGATCGACTCTGCGTCGCTGCTGACCAAAGACGCGGCCTTGCCAGAGGTGGCGCCGGACGCGCCGCCCGGCCCGCTCCACCCGTACTCCGACCGCGACGACGTGCACGAGATCTACCGGTCCTGGCGCGCGCTGGCCGATGAATATCAGGCGCGGGTGCTCATCGGCGAGATCTGGATTCCCGATGCGGTGCGACTGGCCCGGTACGTCAGCCCCGGCGAGCTGCACACTGTCTTCAACTTCCCGTACCTGAGCTGTCCCTGGGACGCCGTCCAGCTGCGCGAGGTCATCGACAACACGCTCGCGCTGAACGCGCCGGCCGGTGCTCCGGCGACGTGGGTATTGTCCAACCACGATGTCGACCGCATCGTGTCGCGCCTCGGCCGGTCCGACACGGCGTTCAGCCTTCAGCAGCGCAGTTACTTTCACGGCCTGCCGGTCGACCTCGCGCTCGGCGCCCGGCGGGCCAGGGCGGCCGCGCTCCTCACGATGGCCCTGCCCGGATCGGTCTACATCTACCAGGGCGAGGAACTTGGCCTATGGGAGGTGCAGGACATCGCCGACGAACTGCGGCAGGACCCGATCTGGTTCCGGAGTGGCGGCGAGGATCCGGGCCGCGACGGCAGCCGGGTGCCGCTGCCGTGGGATGGCCAGGAGCCGCCGTTCGGGTTCTCGCCGCCGCTGGCTACCGCCGGGCCCTGGCTGCCGCAGCCGAAGGAATGGCGCGAGCTGACGGTCGCGGCTGAGACGGGCGCGGCGGACTCCATGCTCGAGCTGTACCGGTCGGCTCTGGCCATCCGCCGGTCCGAGCCAGCGCTCGGTGATGGTTCGATGACCTGGCTTGCTGCTGCCGACGGCGTGCTGGCCTTCGACCGCGGTACGAGCGTGCGCTGCGTGGTGAATACCTCGCCCGAGCCCGCTCCGCTGCCGGCGCACGGTGGCCTGCTGCTGGCCAGCGGTCCGCTGGACGGCGAGCTGCTGCCACCGGACAGCGCGGTATGGCTGCGCACGACGGTGCCGCACGACGACTAAGCCGCGGTAGGCGGGCCGACTAGGCCGCCGGAGCGCTAGGCGCCGGTGGCCACCGTCCTGGCCAGGATGCCGAGCGTGGCACGCAGCGCGCCTTCGGAGATGACCGGGAAGATGCCGGCCTCGCGCCACTGCGGGTCGATGTCGGACCAGTCGTAATACGACGTGACCAGAGTGCCGCTCTCGGCTGGCTCGAGCCGGTAGCCATACACGTGGCCGATCTGCGGCCTGAGCCGGCCGAGGATTGTCCAGGCGATCTCGCGGTCCGGCTCGAACGCCGAGATCTGGACGGTCACGTCGTAGCGGCCGAGCTCCGGATAGTCGTTCAGCGACTCGCGGTCCATGTGCACCACGAAGGTGTCGCCGATCGCGCTGACGGGCTCGCCGTCGGCCGACTGGAGCATGCCGGAGCTGTCGATGGCCACGTGCCCCTGCGGATCACGCAGCACGGCGAAGATCGCCTCCGGCTCGGCCTCGATGGTGCGCTGGACTTCGATCCGCTCGGTAGCCATGCCCACATTGTGTCAGCTAGCGCTGCGTACGACGACCGCTTCTGCCCCCTTGACTTTGCATCACAAAGCAAGCTAGCTTTGCATCACAAAGTTTCGCGCTTGAGGCTCGCAAACAGGTTGCGGGCGGAGGTGAGACGACTGGAGGGGCCATGAAGCCCTACTACATGACCCACGCCATCGGTGCGCTCTATCTGATCGGCGTACTGGCCTGGTACGGCCTGGAGTTCGTCCAGCTGCTCCGGCAGTGGCAGTGGCGCAAGACAGCGCACCGGATCGGCCCGCGCAGCTTTTGGCCGGCGTTCTGGGCGGGCGCGGCCGTCGCGATCGCCATGCTGTTTGCCGCCCCGGACATCGCACCGGGCGCCACGATGGGCCTTCCCGCCGTGGGCTTCGACGCCGGGATGGTCCTGCTGGTGATCGGGGTGACGCTGCGGCTGTGGTCGTTCCGCGCGCTCGGACAGTACTTCACGTTCTCGGTCAAGGTCAGCCCAGACCAGCCCGTCGTCACCGCGGGTCCCTACCGGCTGCTGCGCCACCCCGGCTACGCCGGCGGATTGCTGGCCACGGTCGGTGTCGGACTCATGTGGGGGAACTGGGCCAGCGCCGCGACTCTCGTCCTGTTCACGCTCGTATTCGTCGTCTGGCGCATCCGCATCGAGGAGAGCGCCCTGCTCACCTCGCTCGGCGAGCGCTATCGCCGGTACGCCTCGGCGCGCAAGCGTCTCGTCCCGCTCGTCTGGTAGCGGCCAATGCACATGTACAGCACAAAGATCGGTACACAACAGCCGACATGGATGGGAGCAGTCATGAAAGAGGACGCGGACTCAGGCAACGGAACCGGGATGGATGTACAGCAAGCAGCGGCCATCATGCAAGACACAACCGAGCGGGCCCAGCGCGCGCTGATCGTCAGGCGCCCGGTGCTGTTCGCGGTCTGGGGAGTTGCCTGGCTGGTCGCCGACGGCACGATCTGGCTGTCCGTCCGGGATCAGCACCCTTACAGCGGCCCGACACCGGCATCCCTGTTGGTCCTGACGCTCGTCGTCGCGGCTGCTGCAGCCATCACCACGGTGCTCGTGGGCCGCGCAGGCAGCGGCGTCGGCGGCTGGACTGTGCTGCAACGGCGCATCCTCCTGCTGTCGTATCTCGGTGGGTATATCGGGCTGTTCGCCCTGGAGGCTGCCATCGATCACGCCGGCGCAAGCCGAGCCGTACTCGGTGTCTATGGCGCAGCTGCGCCCATCTTGCTGGCGGGCCTGGTCGTCGCTGCTAGTTCCGCACTCAACCTGGACTGGTCGGTATTCGGCCTCGGCATCTGGTTGCTCGCGGTCGCGGCCGGCAGCGGATTCGCTGGCCCCGTGAGCGTGTGGGCGGTCAGCGCGCTCGCAGGAGGCGGAGCGCTGCTGCTGCTGGCGGCCGCCGGGCTGCGGCGGAGGAGGTCGTGAGTGATGACGAACTGGATCCAGTCATCCACGCACCCGCACGGTTGCGCATCATGGTGACGCTGGCGACGGTGCCCGAGGGCGACAACCTGTCATTCACCAGGCTCCAGGACCTGATCGGGCTGACGCCGGGCAATCTGATCACGCACCTGCGCAAGCTGGAGGACGCCGAGTACGTGACGACCCTCAAGTCCGGGAGCGGCGTCACCGCCCGGACGGCGGTCTCGCTCACCAGTGCCGGCCGGGCTGCCCTGGATCGCTACAGCGCGGTCGTGCGCGAGCTGCTGGGCTCGGTCAGCCCGGAGCCGCGCTCGTGACCCAGCCGCCTCAGGGAGCTGGGCTGCTCGGACTGCTCAGGCTGCTCAGACTTCTCGGGCTGCTGTCGCGTCCCGCTCGTCGAGGAACGCATTCACCAGGTTGTTGAAGATCTCGGGCTGCTCGGCAAAGCACAAGTGCGATGCATCCTCGATCGTCTCGAGCCGGGAGCCGGGGATACGCCGGTGCATCTCGGCGAGATGGCCGGGGGTGCACTCGTCGTACCGGCCGCCGACCAGCAGCGCCGGGATCGTGATCTCGCCGAGGCGGTCCATGATGTCCCACGTCTTCAGCGTGCCCGTGACGGTGAACTCGCTCGGCCCGTTCATGGTGTTGTAGACCTGGTAGCCCGCCTCGGCGAAGGAGCGCTCGAAGCCAGCGGGCCAGGGGCTCAGGCGGCAGACGTGCGCACGGTAAAACCCGAGGATGGCCGCCTGATACTCCGGGCACGCGGTGAAGCCGTCGGCCTCGTGCTGGCGGATGACCTGGCGCACCTCCGCCGGCTGGCCGGCGAGCAGCTCGTCGCAATCGCTCACCCAGCGGATCATGCTGGCCGGGCTGCCGCACAGGATCAGGCTGCGCAGCTCCGGCTGACGGTCAAGCACATACTGCATCGCGAGCATGCCGCCCCACGAGCTGCCGAAAAGGTGCAGGTCGTCGAGCCCGAGCGCAGCCCGCACCTGGGCCAGTTCCTCGACGAAACGGTCGACGGTCCACAGCGAAACATCGTCCGGGCGGTCTGCATTGCCGCAGCCGAGCTGGTCGTAGAAGATGACCTGGCGCCTGTCGGCCAGCGCTTCGAGCGCCTCCAGGTAGTAGTGCGTGAAGCCGGGTCCGCCGTGCAGGCACAGCAGTGGCGTCCCGCCCTCGCCCACCGACCGGTACCAGACCCGGCCGCCCGGGACGCTGATATAACCCTCGTCCTGCTTGACCACGTCTCTCCCGTCGCGACAGGCTGCCCGGCCGGGCTGAGCTCGTCGTCGGAGAATACTCGCCGCGCCTAGGCGGCGCTGCCTGGTCGCTGGCTCAGGCGATTGCTGCCGGTGATCTGCCTCGCCAGCGCCGCGGCCTGCTCGCGGATCTCCGGGATGGCCGTCGTTTCATACCACAGGCCGCGCAGCGGCGGCCCTAGCGCGAAGAGGACGTCGCTGGGCACGCCTGCCCTGCTCAGCACCCTGCCGTCCGGGCCTGCGTCGATGCCGAGCCGGATCGGGTCCGGCCGCGCCATTCCGCTGTCGAACAGGTCACGGAGCAGCGGGCTGGCGGTGGCTTCGACGTCGGCCGTGGAACCGGTGCCATTGATCAGCCAGTCCGCTTCGAACTGGACGGCA
>DATHPF010000369.1:0-9829 GCA_035484155.1 Streptosporangiaceae bacterium | reverse complement strand
GCCATCTCGTGGTCGGCCAGCAGCACGAGGGCCGCGTTGAGGACCCTGACCAGGCCGGGCGGCACCGGCCCGGCGCACAGCCGCGCCGCGAGTCGGCCGGCCACCGCGCCCGACAGCCCGGCGTGGTCCGGCCGCTCCCCGTGCGCTGTCGGCCAAGGGTCGACAAGCTGGGAACGGGGCCGACCCCGTCCGCCTCCGTCAGTCCGCCAGACTGGCTCTGGGCTGAGCGCCTGGTCATCCGCACCCGGCGCCACGGTCGCCGGCAGCGCGCCGATCATGCCAGCGATGAGAGATTTGCCAGCCGCCATCACGGCGGGCCGGTCCAGGTGCAGCCGGAACTGGTCCGTCGCCGCGAGCGCAGGCACGATCACCTGGAGCCGCTCAAGCGGCAGGGTCGCCGCAGGCAAGCCCGCCTGAGCGGCGCGCCCGGCGGCAAGGGCCGCGGCGGTCGCCTGCCAGCCACGCCCGGCATCGCCATCATCAGCGTCGGCGCCCGCGCGGCGCCCGCTGCCCGCACCGCCGTCAGCGCCCCGGCGAGCATGAGCCGTCCCGCCAGCGTCGATGCCGCCCCCCAGTGCCTCGCCGGGGGTTGCCGCTTCGCCCGGCGAGGTGGAGGGCGCTGCCAGGCTGCCAGTCCACAGCAGGACCGCGACGTCCTCGAAGCTGCAGCGCAGCGCCAGGTCCGTGGCGGCATAACCGCGATAGCGCTGCGTCTGCGGAGTGATCTCAGTGAGCTCGGACTCGATGACAAGTTCGGCTGGACCACCGGTCCGGCGCGGCCGGCCCTTGCGGGCCAGTTCCTGGACCTCGTCCGCGTCAAACATGCTGGTCCGGCCGTCCGCCTCACGCCGCCTGGTCAGCACGCCGCGGCTGACGTAGGCGTAGAGGGTCGCCTGCTTGATGCCTAGGCGCTCCGCGGCCTCAGCCGCTCCGATCCAGTCGGTCATTTCGCGCGCCCTCCCTCCGGCCCACATTGATTATAATCAATATTGACACCCTAGCGTTTGCGTCGTCAATATTGGAGTCAAATTCCCCTGATGGCTGGCTTGAAGGAGACCCATGAGCGCCTCAGCAGATGTTGTCAGCGCACCGTACGAGGCACCCGCCGGGCTGGCCGGGGTCTCGGTGGCCCGGACGAAGGTTTCCGACGTGCTCGGCCGGCAGGGCTTCTACCATTACCGCGGCTACAACGCCGTCGACATCGCGCGCCGCGGGCGCGTCGAGGACGCCTGGCACTTGCTGCTGCGGGGCGAACTGCCGACGCCGCAGCAGCGCGTCGCGTTCGCCAGCGAGGCCGCCGGCTGGCGCCAGCTGCCGGACGGCGTCGCTGAGCTGCTGCCCGCGATCGCCCGCCAGAGCCCGCCCGGCTCGCTGGCGTCACTGCGAACGGCAATCTCGCTGGCCGCCCAGGCCCTCGGCTGCAGGCCGTGGACCGATCAGCCGGAAGAAGAGACCGCAGCGCAGGCCGCCCGCCTGTCGGCGCTGATGCCAGTGCTGGCCGCAGCGCTGTTCCGGCTGGCCAGCGGCCTCGACATGATCCAGCCGCGGGCCGACCTCGGCTACAGCGAGAACTACCTCTACATGATCACGGGCCAGGAGCCAGACGACCGGAGCCGGTACGCGGTCGAGCGGTACCTGATGCTGACGATCGACCACGGCTTCAACAATTCGACGTTCACCTCACGTGTGATCGCCTCGTCCGGCGCTGACCTGGGCGCCGTCGTGTCCGGTGCGCTCGGGGCCCTGTCCGGGCCATTCCACGGTGGCGCGCCGGCCCGGGTGTTCGACATGCTCGACTCGATCGGCTCGCCGGACAACGCCGAGCCGTGGCTGCGCCGAGCGATCGAGGACGGCGACAAGCTGATGGGCTTCGGTCACCGGATCTACAAGACCGTCGACCCGCGCTCGCAGCTGCTGCACGAGGTAGCCAGGGAACTGCATAGCGACCGGGTGGAGTTCTCCGAGATCGTGGAAAAGACCGCCGTCGAGCTGCTCGCCGAGCTCAAGCCGGGGCGCGAGCTGTACGCCAACGTTGAGTTCTACGCAGGCGTAGTGCTGGAGGCGGCGGGCCTGCCGCGGGAGATGTTCAGCGCCACATTCGCCTGCAGCCGGATCATCGGGTGGATGGCAAACGTGCTGGAGCAGATCGACGACAACCGGATCTTCCGCCCGCTGGCGCACTACGACGGGCCAGAGGCACCGCGAGAGTTCCCGGCTGCCTGGCAGCCCGGCCAGCCCTGATCCGCACAGCCCTGATCCGCACAGCCCTGAACTGCAGCTGAATCTCGCACATTACGGGTAGCTGGGCAGTGCGATATGGTTACCCGTATGAAGACCACGGTGGAATTGCCAGACGACCTAGTGCGCGAGGCCCAGCAGATCGCCAGGGCCGAGGGGACCACGCTTAGATCTGTGCTCGAAGAAGGCTTGCGAGCGGTCATCAATCGGCATAAGACCGCGCAGCAGTTCGCACTCCGCGATGCCAGTGTGGACGGTCGCGGTCTTAACCCGGACCTGGCGGAGGCAGGCTGGGAGAGGATCAGGGAGATCAGTTACGGAGATCGGCTGTGATCGCCGTCGATACCAACGTCCTTGTGTACGCGCACCGCCGCGACTCGCAGTTCCATCAGCCAGCAGCCGAAGCGATCACGCAACTTGCCGAGAGTCCCGCACAGTGGGCGGTGCCGTGGCCCTGCCTACACGAGTTCTATTCGGTAGTGACTCATCCGCGCATCTACAGCCCGCCGAGCACCCCGACCGCGGCCGCTGACCAGATCGGCGCATGGCTTGAGTCGCCATCCGTGGTTCTCCTGAGCGAGGGAGAGACCTACTGGTCAGCACTCAGCTCATTGCTCACTGATGGAAAGGTGAGCGGGCCGCTCGTACACGATGCCAGGATTGCGGCGCTCTGCCTGAGTCACGGCATACGCGAACTGTGGAGCGCCGACCGCGACTTCGGGCGGTTCCCTCGACTTAAGGTGACGAACCCGCTAGTGACGTCGCGCTAGCCGCCGAGCTGCTTGCGGTCGCGCGACCGGCGCAGGCGACGGCGCTGCTCCGGGGACAGCATCCGATAGGCGATGACGGGTATGGCGACCGCGGCGGCGATGACCGCGATGGCAAGCCACGGATTGATGATGAACAAAATCAGCCCGATGGCGACCCCAATAAGGCCATACCTCAAGTGCGGTGTCATGCCGGGCTCCCTTCGGGGAACTGCGCTCCCCTCTCCTGATGTCAACTATCCCACCAAGCCGCTAGTTCCCCGGCCGCCTGCCAGTCAGCTATCTGGCAGCTGCCGGTCAGCTGGCAGTCAGCTGCTATAACGCCAGGCCTGCGGAGCAGCTTCCTGGGCGCGTCCAGATGGTAGATGATGACACCCATGACGATTTCCCTCCCGGTCGGGGCCGACGCGAACGAGCTGCTGTCCCGCAATCCCCTGGCGCTGCTGATCGGCATGCTGCTGGACCAGCAGGTGCCGTTCGAAAAGGCGTTCAGCTCGCCCTACGAGCTGGTCAAGCGCCTGGGCCACGAGCCGACCGCGGCCGAGCTGGCCGAGTACGACCCAGACGCGCTGGCCGCGATCTTCGCCGAGCGGCCGGCGCTGCACCGATTCCCGAGGGCCATGGCGGCCAGGACCCAGGACCTGGCGCGGCTGATCATGGACAGCTACGACGGCGAGCCGGCAGCGGTCTGGACCAGCGCGACTACCGGCAAGGAACTCGTCGCCCGGCTGGCCGAGCTGCCCGGTTTCGGCGGTTACAAGGCGCAGATCTTCGCGGCCCTGCTCGGCAAGCAGCTCGGCGTGCGCCCAGACGGCTGGCGCGAGGCGGCCGGGCACTTCGGCGAGGACGGCTCGCACTACTCGGTGGCCGACATCGTCGACGACGACTCGCTGGCCGCGGTCCGCGCCTACAAGAAGGACATCAAGGCTGCCGCGAAGGCCAAGAGCACCCGCTGAGCGCCGGGGCAGATAGGGTCTGTGGTCATGCACGAGGCTGAGCTCCCGCTGACCGGATCCGCGACCGTGCACGTCCTTGCGGCGGGCTACGCCCGCGAGGATAGCGATGGCGAGCACGTCGGCAGCACGGTGACCCTCATCCAGGACGGGAACGGGGTGATCATCGTCGACCCTGGGCTCGTCTCCTCGCGGTCAGCGCTGCTCGCCGCCCTGGCCTCGCATGGGGTGGCGCCCGAGGCCGTCACCGACGTGGTGTTCAGCCATCACCATCCCGACCACACGGTCAACGCGGCGCTGTTCCCTGCGGCCAGGATCCACGATCACTGGGCCATCTACGACGGTGACCTGTGGATCAGCAGGGAAGCCGAGGGCTACGCCGTCAGCCCGTCGGTCCGGCTGCTCGCGACTCCGGGCCACAGCGCGGAGGACATTACCACGCTGGCCGCCACACCCGACGGCGTCTACGCCTGCACTCACGCCTGGTGGGCCGCTGACGGCCCTGCGCAGGACCCGTTCGCAGCCGATCCCGAGGTGCTCGCCGCCAGCCGCGCCCGGATCCTCGCCGTGGCCAAGGTGATCATTCCTGGCCACGGGCCAGCGTTCGAGCCGGATGCCAGCACGCCGCGGTAAGCCAGCCCGCGGTCTGCCCACCTAGCAAGCTCAGGCCACGTCGCCCTTAATCGAGAATGCGGACAGCCTGTTCACGGCTAGCGCCAGGGCGAG
Source organism: Streptosporangiaceae bacterium (assembly GCA_035484155.1). Taxonomy (GTDB): domain Bacteria; phylum Actinomycetota; class Actinomycetes; order Streptosporangiales; family Streptosporangiaceae; genus JAJYUU01. The sequence goes on along the minus strand of DATHPF010000369.1, from coordinate 5,145 downwards.
CACGCTCACGACCGCGCCCATGCCCACCCCGGTGCCGAGCGTCAGGTGCGCATCGAGCGCGCTGTTGTGCGCGATGGAGTTGGCGATAGCCAGCGAGTAGTGCTCGATGGACAGCAGGCCGACACCGGGTATCAGGCTGGCCAGCAGGCCCTCCCACAGCAGGATGTACAGCAGCCCGAACGCGAGCGCTCGGGTCGGACTGAAAACCGCCGTGAGCATCACGAAAAGCGCGTTGTAGATCAGCGCGCCCGCCAGCGCGCCGACCAGCAGCCCGATTGCCAGCTTGCTGGCCGGGCCGGTGGCTATCGCGCCGGCCAGGTACTCCGGCACCACCGCGAACGCGATCGTCAGCCCGACTGCGACCACGTACTTGCTCAGCACGACGGCGCGGCGGCTGACCGGTGTCGCCAGCAGGTGCAGGATGCTCCCGTCCTCGACCTCAGCGCCGATCACGCTGCCGCCGATGATCAGCGCCGTCAGCGCGAGGACCAGGAAGCCGACGACGCCGAGCACCTCCGGCGGCCAGACGTCGCTGCGCGCTGTCGCCTTCAGCAACGCCGAGATGCCGATCAGGATGATGGCCGGCAGCGCGAACAGCAGCGCTCGCTTCCGGCTCAGGGTGGCACGCAGCGTGAGCTGCATGACGACGGGATTCAGCACGCCGGACATCGTGTGCACCGTTCTGTCGGTTGTCGTAGTCATCAGGACGCCAGCAGGTAGGTGAAGACGCTCTCGAGCGACTCATCGGCCGGGCGTATCTGCGTCAGCCGGATGCCGTGGTCGCGGCTGATACCGGCGATCTCCCTGGTGAACGTCCCGTAATCCGACGCGCGGACCTGAAGTCCGTGCTGGGTCAGCTCGACCGCGCTGACCGCGGGCCGGCCGATCAGCGCCGAGCCCAGCGCCCGGTCGTCAGATGAGCTGAGCAGGAACACGTGCGGCCGGTTCGTCATCAGCCGCCTGATCGCGCGGAAGTCGCCGGATGCCGCCAGCCGGCCGCCGACGATCACCTGGATGATCCCGGACAGCCGCTCGACCTCTTCCAGGATGTGCGAGCTGAACACGATAACCCTGCCCTGCTCGCCCTGCGCGTGCAGCAGATCCATCATGTGCAGACGCTGGCGCGGATCCATCCCGTTGAACGGCTCGTCCAGCAGGACGAATTCCGGGTCGTGCACCAGCGCAGCGGCCACCTTGATCCGCTGCCGCATGCCCTTGGAGTAGGTGGAGACCTTCCGGTCCTGCGCCTCGGTCATGTCCAGCAGCTCGATCGCGCGACGCGCGGCACCGTCGGGATCGGCCAGGCCATGCAGCCGCGCGGTCGCGACGACGAACTCGGAGCCGGTCAGGAACGCGTACACCGAGTCACGCTCGGGTACCACCCCGACCCGGCGGAACATGGCCGGGTTGCGCCAGCTGCTGCGCCCCGCCACCGTGACCTCGCCTCGCGACGGGGCGAGGAATCCGGCGATCATGTGCAGGATCGTCGTCTTGCCCGCGCCGTTCGGGCCGAGCAACCCGGTCACGCCAGGTCCGATGGTCATGGTGATGTCGTTGACGGCTACCACGTTGCCGTACCAGCGTGAGACGCCCCGCAGCTCGATGCCAGTCGTGCCAATGCCCGTCATGCCACACCGACCTTCCGGTAGCGCGCGATCAGGCCGGCGATCGCAGCGACAGTCAGGAGCAGGAACACCAGGCCGTAGACGGCGCCGTAGCTGCCGACGATCGTCCCCTGGAAGGGGTGCACCGGCACCCCCGACCTCGTCGGCGCGGCTTGCAGCCATCGCAGCACTCCGCCGAGCAGCGTGAACGGGCTGATCAGGCCGGCCAGGCTGGTCAGCCCGGACGGCTGGCTGACGGAGGCTGGGCCGAAAGCCTGGGTCCCAATGTTCGCGAGCACGGTGGCCAGGACCCAGGTGAAGAAGAGCGGGATGCCGATCGCGCAGATGGCAAACACCCGCTTGCCCGTGGACGACGCGAGCAGCAAGCCGATGCTGGCGAGCAGCACCGCCCAGGCCGCGCCGTACAACAGGCCAGGGCCGAGCTGGAGCGTCTGCTCCCACACCTGACTCGCGCTGTGCTGCTGGGCGACGATGCCGAGGTAGAGGAGCAATAGCGGGATCTCGATCATGGCCAGGCAGGCGAGCACGAACGCGATGAGCTTGGCGACCGGATAGTCGATCCGGCGGATCGGCCGGGCGAAGTAGAGCGGCAGCGTGTGGTTGCGGAGGTCGCTGGAGACCAGGTTCGGCGCTTCCAGCGCCACGAAGATCAGCATCGCCACGGTACGCAGCTGCGGGGTGTAGCCGTCATAGCTGACGACGGGCTGGCTGCCCGGTTTGAGCGCCAGCCCGATCGCGGTGACAGCCGCGGGCAGGCACATCACCGTGAAGAGCAGGATGGGAAAGATCTTCGCCTTGGCCCCGCGGCCGATGCCGAACGCGGCGCGCAGACTATGCCAGGTCAGCGCACGCACGATCTGGGCCCGGCCGAGCCGCACCGCCTCATAGCGGCGATAGCCAATGTTGTGGATGACGCCGCCGCTGTCAGCGGCTGGCGAGGCAAGCCGCCCGGCGGCGGCGCTGGCGTCAGCTGACACTTGCAGCTCCCGTCGTCTGGCCTGCCCGGTCGGCAGGATCGGCGCCGAATAGTTCTTCAATGCGGTGCCTGCGCTGTTCCATCCTGCTGAGCGGCAGCCCGAGGTCGGCGACAACATCACGGACTGCGTCGAAAGTCGTGTCACCAGTCAGCTGGACCAACAGCCCGCGCTCGTACGGCAGCGGGTTCAGGCCGCGCCTGGACAAGGCTGCCTGCAGCAGATCCTGACCCTCGTCCACCTCGATGACCAGCACCGAGCTGGCCTGGGTCATCGACCTGATGGAATCGGCTCGCAGCAGCCGTCCGCCCTCGATCGCGACGAGCTGATCGCAGATCTGCTCGATCTCGCCGAGCAAGTGCGAGGCGACCAGGATCGAGATACCGAAGTCGGCGCCGATGCGCGCGATCAGCTCGAGCATCGCCGTCCGGCCGGCCGGATCGAGACCGTTGGTCGGCTCGTCCAGCAACAGCAGCCGCGGATCGCCGACGATCGACTGGGCCAGCTTGACCCGCTGCTTCATCCCGGTGGAGTAGGTGCCGATCTGCCGGTAGCGCTCCTCATACAAGCCGACGTGCCGCAGGGAGTCCGCGGCGCGCTCCCTGGCTGCTGTCGCCGGGAGCCCGGACATCCGGCCGAGGTGCGTGATGAGTTCCGTCGCGGTGACGTCAGGCGGCAGGCAGTCGTGCTCGGGCATGTATCCCGTCAGGGTCCGGATCGCGAACCCGTCAGTGACACAGTCATGGCCCAGTACTGCAGCTTGCCCGCTAGTGGGCTCGAGCAGGCCAAGCAGGATTTTGATGAGCGTGGATTTGCCGGCCCCGTTGGCTCCGATCAGGCCGGTGATTCCCGGCTCTACCGTGACGGTGAGCTGATCGAGCGCCGTCACTGTCGTGCCGTACTGCTTCGTCAGGCCGCGAGCCTCGATAACGGCGCCCGGCTCAGGCGGCACGTACCCCTCGGCTTGCCGCCTGGGTTGTGTGATCACAGTCCCTCCGCAACACGCTTCGGGCAGCGCTGGGTAGCGCGCCCGACGTGCGAGCACCACGATCCCAGGTTCAGCGCTGCCGCGTCATCCACCGTCAGGCTGATTCGGCCTCGCTCTTTGCGCTGATGCCGACCGACCGCGGAGAGCGGTCTCACGGCGACCGCCGTCACGGACCGCCGTCGGACGCGCCGGACACGGTAGGGTTTGCGTTCAGTTGCCAGGCTCGGGGTGAGCGCCGCCAGCACGAGGGAACGACAGTGGCCAACGGCGAAGCGGAGACGGCGCAACTGGCCGACGCACCTGCATCCCCGGCGTTGCGCTTCGCCCGCCCGGCCATTGCGGGCCTCCTGCTGCTGATCGTGATCGCCGGCATCGGCGCTGTTAGCCCCGCGAGCTCAGGCCGCGGACCGCTCTACCATGACGCGCTTGCGGTCGGTGCCGCACTCGAACTCGTGCTGGCGTGCCTGGAGATAGCCCTGGTCGTCATGGCGCGGCGCGCCGCGGCGGCCAGCCATCCAGCCCGGCTACTGCGCTCGACGCTGCAGCAGGTGATCGCCGTCGCGATGGTCGTCGTGGTCGTCATCGCGGTCGCGAACTTCGCCGCCCGCAAGCGCGGTCCCCTTCTGCAGCACCTCCTGACCGGTGGCCGCAAGCCGTTGCCGCGTAAGCGCGCCCCGCTGCAGGTCGGACTGCCCGGCGGCGCCGCTGATCACGCCAGCGACCTCGTGTACGGCATCATCGGGGTGGTCGTGCTCGCCGCGCTCGTCGCCCTCATCGTCGTGGTGGCCCGCGCCCGCACGCGGGCCCGCCGGTCCGGCGGGTACGCCGACGAGCCACCTGCGGACGAGCAGGATGACCTGCGCAAGGCCATCGATTCGGGCTTGCTAGCGCTGCACGCCGTGGACGACGCACGGGCCGCGATCATCGCCTGCTACGTGGCGATGGAGGCCAGCCTGGCCTCGGCGGGCGCGGCCAGGAGCGCGGCGGAGACGCCCGATGAGCTGCTGAGCAGGGCAGCTACGGCGGGCCTGGTCCGCGGCCCGGCGGCGGCCACGCTGACGGAGCTGTTTTACGAGGCCAGGTTTTCCACCCGCCTGCTTGCCCCTGGTGCGAAGGACACGGCGCAGCAGGCCATGGACGCCATCTCAGCCGAGCTGGCCAGCCGGGCTGACCGGTCGCCAGCCAGCGAGCCAGCCGCCGGGGTGCCGGGATGACCCCGCCCGCATCCGACAGCCACCGCGCCGCACCGGACAGCCGCCGCGCGGCGGCCGGCGGCTGGCGCGCCTGCCGGCCCGAGCTGGCAGTCTGCGCGATCCTGGTGGCCGCCACCAGTCTCGCGGTCTACGCCTACGCCGGGGCCGGCTTCGCCGTCCTGACCGTGGCCGGCTGGGCCGTCGCGTCCATCGCGTTCCTGCGCGCCCTAGTGCCCGCCGCGCCCGAACCGCTGACCGAGCAGACGCCATGGCGGAGCGAGGGACGCAGCAGCTTCCTCGGGTTCTGGCGCAAGCGCGCCATCGTGCACGACGCGACCACCTCGATGGTCAGCTATGACACCGAG
>DATHPF010000368.1:0-7914 GCA_035484155.1 Streptosporangiaceae bacterium | reverse complement strand
CATTCCCGGGTTTCGCTCCATCGACGTTGTGCGGCGTGAGCGGGACCAGGACGTGGAGTTCATGACCCTGATGTGGTTCGACAGCCTGGACTCAGTAAAGACGTTCATGGGCCAGGACTACGAGGTGGCACACGTGCCCGCGGAGGCACAGGCGGTGCTCGCAGACTTCGACAAGCGCTCAGCGCACTACGAGGTGCTCGACCGCCGCGATCAGCCCGGGTGATGAGTTCGGCCACACACGCGGCACCGCAAGGGACCATTCCGGATCGCCGGGCAAGAGCCGGTAAGTTCATCGCGGGCGAGGTCATGCCGCAAGTCTCGTGCTGAGTGACTCGCGGGTGCCGGAGCCGTATCGGCTCCGGGTCGAGGACCGGAGCCGGGGTCATTCCATAAAATGCCGGGTCGCCATGACCAGCGCCACAGTGCACCCCACATTGGGGCTACCCGCTTGAGCTTGCGCCCCGCTCGGCGATTCCGGCGTCGTCGTCCAGGTGGGCGACGCGGGCTTGGCGTGCCCGGCAGCCGGGGCCGGGGCGCCTGATGGGTTGACCGCAGCCGATAGGAATAAAGGAAAGGACGATCGGCGTCTCCCGGACCGCTACAGCGTCCATGCTCCAGAACATCCGCTCAGGCGCGGGACACGCAGCTACGCTGACTATCGGGTTTCCGCCCATATCGAATCCGCGCGCGTGAGTCGCATCGAGCACTGATAACTCAAAGTGACTGGCTGCATGGAGATCGCGTCGCGCCGAGCGCCGAATCAGGCGCGACAGCACCGGCGGGTCCGGACAGCGCGGTAACCCGACAGATCGGCTGGTTATGGGGGCCACCGCCGCTCAGCACCGGCCAGATTTTTAGCCAATCAGGGTCTGCGTGTCGGTGACGCTTACCGTTGCCGCGCAGGATGGTTATCAATGCTGGCCGGCGGCGTCGTTTGGACAGCACGCTGACACTGCGCGGCGCCTGGGTTCGCCAGATGTGGTTACCATCGGCTGCATGGTGGCCGTTGCCGGGTCCGAGCGCCTGCTTGAGCGGGACGTCGAGCTGGCGCGCTTGACCGCCCTGCTAGCACAGGCGCAGGCGGGCAGCGGTGCGGTGGCCGCGATCGAGGGGCCCGCCGGGATCGGCAAGACAGCGCTGCTTGAGGCATTGCGTGGACAGGCTGCGGATCGCGGCATCCGGTCGCTGCGAGCACGCGGTCGCGTGCTGGAGGCCGGAATGGCCTTCGCGGTGATGCGGCAGCTCCTGGAGCCGGTGGTCCTGTCGTCAAGCGCGGCGGACCGCCGTCGGCTGCTGGCTGGCCCGGCTCGATTCGGCGCGGGCGCGCTCGGACTACCGGGCGGAGCCGCGCCCGATTCTGAATTCGCGGCGATTCACGGCCTCTACTGGCTGGTCGCGAACCTGGCCGAGCGCACGCCCCTGCTGATAACGGTGGACGACGTGCCTTGGGTAGACGGTCCGTCACTGTCGTGGTTGGCTTACCTCGGGCCGCGCGCCGCCGAGCTGCGCGTCCTGGTGGTGGTGACTGCCCGCGAGGGAGATCCGCAGGGGCGGGTACCCGCGGTCGAGGCTGTGCTCAGCGAGGTCACCGCGCACCGGTTCGCCTTGTCCACGCTGAGCCCGGCTAGCGCTGAAGCCCTGGTCCGGCGAGATCTCGGGCGGGCCGCCAGCGCTGGCTTCTGTGCAGCGTGCTGGGAGCTCACGGGCGGAAACCCGCTATATGTCCGCGAGCTGCTGGCCGCGGCACGAAACGAGCGGCTGACCGGGGGCGAGGACAGCGTCGCGGCGCTGCGCGCGCTCGCCTCATCCGCGGTGGGCGCGTCGATACTCGGGCGGCTGGCGCGAATGGGACCGGATGCTATCGAGCTGGCTAGGGCCGTGGCCGTGCTCGGATCTCAGCACGAGGTCGCGGTCGCCGCCGAGCTGGCCGGCCTAGACGCGGCAGATGCGGAGCTCATCGCGGATGAGCTGGCAGCTGCCCAGATCCTCGCCCCGGTGCGGCCGCTCGATTACTTCCATCCGCTGATCAGCGAGGCGGTTTACGCCGGTATCGCGCTGGGTGCCCGGCGGCTCGCGCACCGTCGCGCAGCAGCGATCCTGGACCGGACGGGGGCCACTGACAGTGTCGCGGCCCACCTGCTGATGACCGGGCCAGCCGGAGATAACTGGGTGGTGCAGCGGCTTAGCCTCGCGGCTCGCGACGCGCGGGAACGTGGCGCTCCCGAGGTCGCGGCGAGCTACCTGCGGCGGGCCCTGGCCGAGCCCCCCGATGAGCCGGAGAGCCCGGAGCTGCTGCTGCGGCTCGGCGAGGCGGAGTGGTACACGGGGCAGCCGACCGCTATTGCCCAGCTCGAGTCGGCGACGGCGGAGGCGCGTGAGGTGCCGACGCTGGCCGCTGCGGCCGGGGCGCTGGCGAACGCGTATGTGCTCTCCGACCGGACTGACCTAGGGGTCGGGGTACTGCAGCGAGCGGTTGAAAGGATCGGCCAGATCGATCCGTGGCTCGCGTTGCGCCTCGAAGGCGCATCGGCGCTGGCGGGTGTGGTGGATGACCGCACGGCTCCTGCGGCGAACCGGACCGTGGACCTGCTACGGGGACGCCTTGCTGAGTTCCCGGACCCGCCGGTGCGCCTGCTCGTGGTTGCCGCGCAGGTCGCTATGCGGCGCGCCGAGCCCGGCCATGCGGCGGAGCAGATGATCGAGCGGGCGCTTGCACGCCTGCCCGATCCCCCGCTGAATGTGTGCACCTCTATCATCGTGACGCTGATCGGGCTGGAGTCATTTGGCACGCTGCAGCGGCTGTGTGAGGACATGATGACGGCCGCGCGGCGGCGTTCCGCGGTGCGGGAGATGATCGGTATCGCCAGTTTCTCCGCCTGGGCCCTGTTCCGGCTGGGTGAGCTGGCCGACGCTGAGGGCCAGGCGCGGTGGGCGCTGGAGCGCGCTGCCGGCATCTACGCGTTCGACTCGCTCGCGCACCTGGTCGAGATCCTGGTTGAGCGTGACGCGCTGGACGTCGCGGAGGCAGAGCTGGCGCGGATGGAACCGCCTGTGGCGTCGCACTCGATCATGGCCGTGACGTACCTGATGGCGCGCGGTCAGCTGCGCGCGGCCCAGCAGCGGCACGAGGAGGCGCTGCAGGATTTCCTGGCCTGCGGCGAGCGCTGCGCGCTGCTCGGGATAGTCCTTGCCGTCTATCACTGGCGCTCAGGGGCGGCGGTCGAGCATGCGTGGCTTGGCCACGCGCACGAGGCCCGCCGTCTCGCTCGCGAAGAGGTGGTCATCGCCCGCGCATTCGGGCGCCCCCGCGCACTGGGCGTGGCACTGCGCTGCGAGGGACTGGTCGAGGTACTGCTCTGCGGCACGGCCGAGAACGGACCGCACGGGCTGGCCATCCTCGAAGAGGCGGTGACGGTGCTAGAGAGCTCGCAGGCGCCGGTTGAGCTGGCTCGTGCCATCACCGATTACGGCGCGGTGTTGCGCCGGGCTGGCCGCCGCACGGAAGCGCGGGCACAGCTGGAGCGCGGCCTTGACCTGGCCCATCACTGGGGAGCACACCGGATCGCGAGCCGGGCCAGGGCCGAGCTTGTCGCCGCGGGAGCCAAGCCGCGACGTGACGCGATGACCGGCCGTGACGCCCTGACCGCCGGTGAGCTGCGCGTGGCCCGGCTGGCGGCGGCCGGGCGAACCAACCGCGAGATCGCGCAGTCCCTGTTCATCACGACCAAGACAGCGTCGGCTCACCTCAGCCGGGTTTACCGCAAGCTGCACATCACCCGCCGTGATCAGCTGGCGGAAGCGCTCGCCGGTGCTATGCCCGCCGGGTCCGAGTTCGGCGGCGCGCCGATTTCCTAAGGCGCCCTGGGGAAAAGATTGGGATGGCATGCCCGATGTGACAGGTCGGCCCGGCCTCCAGACTTGAGTCAATACGGTCCGCTCCAAGCAGGCGAGCCGACGCGACAGGAGCATGACGTCATGGGCGCTGAAATACGTGAGTATGGCGATAAGGCGGATCTGCGGCTGACTCCGCCGGACATACCGGAGGCGACGCTGCCGGAGTATGTGCTCGGTCAGGCACTCCAGCGTGGAAGTAAGCGGGCACTGGTCGACGCGGCCACCGGAGCGGCGCTGACGTATGCGGAGCTGGCCACTGCGGTCGGGGAAGTAAGCGCCGGGCTGGCAGCCCGCGGCGTGGGCCCGGGCGATGTGCTCGCGCTGTGCGCGCCGAACAGCATCGATTTCGTCCTCACCTACCTGGCGGCCACCTCGGCCGGGGCCGTGGTCACGACAGTGAACCCGCTCTGGACGGAGGCGGAGATCGGCCGCCAGCTTCGCCAGTCCGGCGCGCGGTGGCTCGTGAGCACTGCCGATCTGCTCGCGGGAAAGCTGCGCGCACTGGTCCGCGAGACCGGCATAGCCGAGGCATTCGCGATCGGCGCGCAGGCCGGGAGCGAAGCAACGCCATTTGACGCGCTCCGGCTCGGCTCAGCCCCGGCGACTGCGGCACCACCGACTGCGGCCGGGTCCGTATCGGACGCAGCGTTCCTGCTCAGCTCGAGCGGCACGACCGGACTGCCGAAGATCGTCGTGCTCACGCACCGGAACCTGGTCGCGAGCCTGTGCCAGACGCGGCTCGTGCACAAGGTCACCGCGGACGACGTGGTGATCGCGGCCCTCCCGCTGTTTCACATCTTCGGCCTGCAGATCTCCATGAACCTGGCACTACTCGAGGGTGCCACCGTGGTCATCTTGCCGCGCTTCGATCTCGCGGCCTTCTTTCGCGCCGTTGAGGTCTACCGGGCTACCAGGGCCGAGCTCGTGCCCCCGATGGTGCTCGGCCTCGCGGCCAGTGACCTGATAGACAGCCACGACGTGTCGAGCTTGCGAATGCTGACCTCCGGCGCGGCACCGCTGGGCGCCGACCTGGCGCGTGCATGCGCGCAGCGGATACGCTGCCGCGTCAAGCAGGCATACGGGCTGACCGAGATTGCCGGCGGATCCCATATCGCGCCCGATGACGGCCCAGACCGGCCCGACTCCATCGGCCCGGCGCTGCCGGGCGTGGAGTGCCGGGTGGTCGATTCCCAGTCCGGCGCCGATGCCGGCACCGGCGCGACAGGCGAGCTCCTGATCCGGGCGCCAGGCACCATGCGCGGCTATCTAGGCGACCCCGAGGCCACCGCGGCCACAGTCGACTCTGCCGGCTGGCTTCACACCGGCGACATCGTCACGGTGGACGACGACGGGTGGTACTTCGTCGCCGACCGCGTGAAGGAGCTGATCAAGTATAAGGGCCTGTCGGTCGCGCCAGCCGAGCTGGAGGGCCTCCTGCTCACCCACCCGGCGGTGGCGGACGCGGCGGTCGTGCGGCATCCGGACCAGGCCGCCGGGGAGGTGCCCAAGGCCTACCTGGTGCTCCGCCACGCCGTATCTGAGCAGGAACTGATGGACTGGGTAGCCGAGCGCGTGGCGCCATACAAGCGCGTGCGCCTCGTCGAGTTCACCGACAGCATCCCGAAGTCTCCGTCGGGAAAGATCCTGCGGCGGTTGCTCGTCGCGCGGGGGGCAGGCGCCGATGAAGCCGTTGCGGTGCCGCAGCCATGAACACCGCCCCGGCCGCTGCAGCCGAGCCGGGCGGCGGCGATCACGCTGATCGTGACCACGATCTGCGCGGGACTGTTGCACTCGTCAGCGGCGGCGGGCGCGGCGTCGGCCGGCTGCTGGCCGTCGAGCTCGCCAGCGCCGGGGCAGCCGTCGGCCTGATCGCCCGCTCCGCTGCCGAGCTTGCGACGGTCGTCGGCGATGTTGAGGGATCTGGCGGAACGGCGGCGGCCGCAGCGTGCGACCTCACCGACCAGCGCGCCACGGCCGCCGCCGTCGCAGAGCTGGCAGGGAAGCTCGGACCAGCGAACCTGCTCATCAATAATGCCGGGGTCTCCGGGCCGCCCGGGCAGCTCTGGGACGTCAGCGCCACCGAATGGTGGCGGGCGTTCGAGATCAACATCGGCGGCGCGTTCACGCTCACCCGGCTGCTACTCCCGGACATGATCGCGGCGGGCGAGGGCCGCGTCGTCAACATCACGAGCTACGCCGGCGTGTACCGGTGGCCGCTGATGTCGGCCTATGCCGCGTCCAAGGCCGCCCTGGTCAAGCTGACCGAGACGCTCGCCGCGGAGACACGCCCGTTCGGGATCTCCGTGTTCAGCGCCGACCCCGGCCTGCTGCCCATCGGCCTGGGCGAGGCCGCGCTGAACAGCCATGCCGGGCCGCAGACGCCCGAAGGGCTGGTCTTCGGCTGGATCCGCGGCCAGCTGGAATCCGGGCGTGGCGCCGATCCGGCCATGGCCGTCCGCCTCATCCTGATGCTGGCAAGCGGCCGTTGCGACCGGCTGTCCGGCCGCCACTTGACGGCGGCAGACGACCTCGACACGCTGCTGGACAAGATTGACAGCATCGAGCGCGACGATCTGCACACGCTCCGGCTGCGCAGATCAGGGTGACGAAGTGGAGTCACAGATCCGGCGGTTCCCGTTCCCGGCTGCGGGGCCGGGACCATTAACCCGACCTCTGCGACGCTGCTCCCTTAGTCGCCGGCCGCAGTGAGCGGAAGTCCCAGAGCCGCCGGCGCTTCACCGCGATGGAGCTGATTGAGGCCGGACACGCACAGATCAGCCTCATCTGCGCGGCCGCGAGTGCTTGCCACCCGCGTCGCCGAAGCATGCATAACGGCGGATATTTTTCGCGAGCCGCCGGGCACGGTTGATTACGCAACGTAGTCAGAGCGCGATCCGGCCACAGCGACGGATCGCCGAGTCGGTACTTTGAGAAGATCGCCAGTCGTGGCGCATTCGAGGCTCACAGATCATCTGGTTCGGCGTGCTTTTCTCCCGATTACCAGCTCAGCTAGGCGCGCCTGCGTTCGCCGCCTCTCGCCCTGGGCGCGCACCGGCGTCCGTGCTCTCCGGTCGCCGGGGGGGCGCCGCGATGGCCGCACGGCTCGGCCCCTGAGCAACTGGCGGGCCATCACCATGCGCTGGATCTGGCTGGTGCACTCTCGATCACGCGGCCCGAACCTCGGCGACACTGAGCGTCCAGGCGTGGCCGACGATCCGGACGGGGCGCAGTCCGGCCGAGTGCAGCAGCGTGAACATCTCTCGCTCGCTCCGCTCCTGGCCGCCGTATCCCATCATCGTCAGGTCGGCGCGGGCCATCCGGCGGTGGCCGGGGGTGTCGGCGAAGCGGTCGGGCAGCAGCCGGTCGATCAGCAGGAGCACGCCGTCGGCGCCCATGCCGTCGCGGCAGCTGGTGAGAATCTGGCGGGCGTGCTCGTCGTCCCAGTCGTGGATGATGTACTTAAGCAGGTAGCAGTCGGCCGGCGGCGGCGGGCCGTCGAAGAAGCTGCCGGGTACGAAGCCAGCGCGGCCAGCCAGCCCCTGACCCTTCAGGTACGCAAGCGCCCCGCGCTCCACTGACGGCAGGTCGAAGACCGATCCCGTCAGGTGCGTGCAGGACTGCAGCACGGCGGCCAGCAGGCCACCGTAGCCGCCGCCGGCGTCGACCACCGTGCGATGGGCGCTGAAGTCGTAGATGCGGCACAGGTCGATGGCGACGTCGCGGCTGCTGCCGACCATCGTCCGGTGCATATCGTCGAGCCGGTCGGTGTCCTCGCCCAGCCGGTCGAAGCCCTCCGGCCCCAGCGTGACCGAGTGACCCGCCCGGCCGGTCCGCACGATCTCGGGGATGTCGGCGAAGCCCCCCTTGCTCATGCCGCTGTAGAACAGCACGTCCCCGCGCAGCGAACCTTCCGCGCCTCGGCGCAGCAGCGCTCCGGCATCGGTGAGCGCGAACCGGCGGTCGCCGAGATCCTGGCACACGCCCAGCGCGCTGCCCGCGCGCAGCAGGCGAAACAGCTGG
>DATHPF010000367.1:0-5121 GCA_035484155.1 Streptosporangiaceae bacterium | reverse complement strand
CCATGGCCGGGTTGATGTTCAGCATCTCGGGCACCTCCTCTCGGGCGTAGTGGGTCCGCCTGCGGACAAGCAGAAGCCTACGTAGGCCTCCGGAACACGGCAACTCTTTTTCTACCTGCGACTTCTTCGTAGTCAGGCTGCGGCCGGCCTGTTACCTGCCCGGCTCGCTGCGGCGCAGCAGGCCCTCCTGGACCACCGACACCGCAAGTTCTCCGCTCTCGATGTAGACCTCACCTCGAGCCAGCCCCCTGGCCCCGCTGGCAGTCGGCGAGTCCTGGACGAACAGCAGCCAGCGATCGATCCGGAACGGCCGGTGAAACCACATCGCGTGATCAAGGCTGGCGCCGATGGCGACGCTCTCGCCCCAGGACGCTCCGTGCGCGAGGAGCACTGTGTCGAGCAGGGTCATGTCTGACGCGTAGGTCATCAGGCACACATGCAGCAGCGGATCGTCAGGAAGCTCGCCGTCGGCCTTCAGCCACACCACGCTCCGGGAGGAAATCAGGGCTGGGTCCCTGGCCGCCTCGGCGGTGAGCGGGCCGACATACCGGATGTCGATGGGGTTCGCTCGCGCGTAGTCATCGACGCCCGGCCCATAGAGCCGACGGAGCCGATCGACGGTCGGCTCGATCTCGTCCGGACCCGGCACCACAGGCATCGCGTCGGAGTGCTCGAATCCGGGCTCGGACGGGTGGAAGGACGCAGACAGCGTGAAGATCGTCTTGCCGTGCTGGACCGTGGTGACCCGGCGCGTCGTGAATGATCTGCCGTCCCTGACCCGTTCTACGACGTAGACCAGCGGCACCGCGGGATCGCCAGGCCGGATGAAGTAAGCGTGCAGCGAGTGCACGGGCCGGTCAGCTGGCACTGTCCGCCCAGCCGCAACCAGAGCCTGACCGGCCACTTGCCCGCCGAACACGCGCTGCCGGCGCTCGCCTGCCGGGCTACGGCCGCGGAAGATGTCCACCTCGATCTGTTCGAGATCCAGCAGGCTGACGACCTCGTCGAGCGCCTTGGTCATGGCGCTGTCCCAGCATCCACCTCGGTAGGCAGGCCTGTCCCGGCCGGCCTCTGTGCCGCCTGCGCGAGCTGGCCAAGCCCGTCCGCGCAAATCGCCAGCACGGCGGCGGCGTGCCGCTCGAGCTTGACCGCGCCGACGCCAGGCACGCGTGCGAGCTCGTCGCGCGTCATCGGCCTGGCGTCAGCGATGGCCTGGAGCGTGGCGTCGGAGAAGATCACATAGGCGGGCACGGCCTGCTCCTTGGATGTACTCAGGCGCCATTCCCGGAGCCGGCGTACGAGCGGATCGTCAGCATTGAGCTTGCTCGCCGCTCCCGCGTCCCGGCCGCGGCGGCCAGCGCCATCCTTCGCCCCGGCGCGCCCATCTCCGGCGCCATGGCCTGGCGTGAGGCCGCTGAGGAACCGTGATGGCTTGCGGGTCCGGCGCCCGCCCTGGGTCCTCGCAAGCGCCCAGGACAGGTAGAGCCGGTCGCGCGCCCTCGTGACGCCCACGTACAGCAGCCGGCGTTCCTCCTCGATTGCCTCGTCAGTCTGCGCGTAGATGATCGGCACCGTCCCGTCGGTGAGCCCGGGCAGGAAGACGGCCTGCCACTCCAGACCCTTCGCCGCGTGCAGCGACGCAAGCGTGACGCCCGCCATCGCCGGCACGTGCCCGATCGCGGTGCGAACTGCGAGCTCGGTGGCTAGGCCGTTCATGTCCGCCTGCGGATTGGCGGCGAAGAAGTCAGCAGCAAGCTGGGCCAGCGCCTCGAGTGACTCCCATCGATCCCGTGCGGTGCCACGGCCACCAGGCGGCTGTGGCGTCAGCCCGATGCTGGCCAGGATGTGCCGGACCTCCGACGCGGGCTCGTCTGCCCCGGATGTGGACCTGGCAGCGGCCCGCAGCAGGCCGACAGCCTGGCGGATCTCGGCGCGGTCGAAGAATCGCTCCGCGCCCCGCAGCTGGAACGGCACGCCGGCCGTGGCCAGGGCCTGCTCCAGAGCCTGGGTCTGCGCATTCGTCCGCACCAAAATGGCGATCTCGCCGGCCGAGGTGCCGCCCTTGATCAGGGCGCGCACCTGACGGGCGACGGCGGCGGCCTCAGCTGGCTCGTCCGGGTACTCGGTGAGCTGCGGCGCGGGACCAGCGGGCCGCTGCGCCGCGAGCGGCGTCTGGTCCACCGCCGTGCCTGCGACGAGCCTGTTGGCTAGCGTGACGACCTGCGGGGTGGACCGGTAGTTCCGCACGAGGTGGATGACCTGAGCAGACGGGAACTCAGCCGGGAAGCCCGTCAGATATGACGGCGTCGCACCAGTGAACGAGTAGATGGTCTGCCGCGGATCGCCCACGACGCAGATCTCGTCCCGGTCGCCGAGCCACATGTCCAGCAGCAGCTTCTGCAGGGGATTCACGTCCTGGTACTCGTCGACGACGAAGACGGAGTAGCGGTCGCGGACGGAGCGGGCAGCGGCCGGGTACTCGGCCAGGATGCCTGCGGTCAGCTCCAGCACCGACTCGAAGTCGACCAGGTGACGCTCGGTCCTGAGGTCTTCGTAGCTGGCGTAGACCCTCGACATTGTGACCGGATCGAGCGGCGGAGTACGGCCAGCCTTCGCGCTGGCCGCCGGGAAGTCATCAGGCCGGACCTGGGTGACCTTGGCCCACTCGATCTCGGCGGCCGCATCTCGCAGCTCGGGCAGGCCGGCCGACACGCGCAACCTGCGCGCCGCCTCCGCCACCAGGCCAATCTTGGACTCGACGACCTCTGGCGCCCGACCTCCGACCGTCGACGGCCAGAAGTGGGTCAGCTGTCGCAGCGCGGCTGAGTGAAAGGTCCTGGCCTGCACCTTGTCCAGGCCAGCAGCTGGCGCGACCTGACCAAGCTGGCGAAGCCGTGCGCGCAATTCGCCGGCCGCCCTGGTGGTGAATGTCACCGCTAGCACCCTGGCCGCGTCAGCCTGCGCCGTGGCCGCCAGGTAGGCAATCCGGTGGGCGACAGCGCGCGTCTTGCCGGTGCCTGCCCCGGCTAGCACGCACACCGGGCCACGGGCGGCCAGTGCGACCTGACGCTGCTCAGGATCGAGCCCGGCCAGCACCGCTTCTGGGCCCTCGGCGGCCGCCGATGCTGGCGTCAGTGCCTGGGCTTCCGAATCTGGCATTCTTCGCGGCCTCCCCTCAGTAGTCGCTGGCACATCAGTAGTCGCTGGCACAGGCCGGGTAAATCACGCTGGCGCCGCCAGACGACATACTTCCGCATGCCACCGACGCCCGCGAGGCTGGCCGGGAAGTGCGCAGGCGCCCAAAGCGTTAGTAAGGTTGTCCTGGACGTTGTGGATGAGGAGAGTCGGAGTGGCACAGCCGCTGACGATGTACACCACTACCTGGTGTGCTTTCTGCCGGAGACTCAAGAGCCAGCTGGCAGCCGAGGGGATCGAGATCGCCGAGGTGAACATTGAGGAAGACCCCGCCGCTGCGGATTACGTCATGTCGGTGAATGGTGGCTTCCAGACTGTCCCGACTGTCCTGTTCCCGGACGGCAGTGCTATGACGAACCCGTCGATGGCTGCGGTCAAGCAGCGCCTGGGCGAGCTCGCCGGATCGAGATGACCACGTAGCCATGACCAGCAAGCGCAGCCGCCGGACCAAGGCGGCCAGAGCAGCGGACGCGGCCGAGGCCAGCACCGACACGGCCGCGATAGAGACCGGCGATGTCTCGGCGAGCGCCGCGGCGGTCAGCGCGGACGGCAGTGCCGTCGTAACGGGCAGCGTGATCAGCACCGCAGCGGCAAACGGTGCCCCGGTGACTGCGTTCGTGCCCGATAACGCCGTGGTCAGGCGCACGAAGGACGGCTGGCGAGTCGGCAGTGACGACCTGCCTGACCTGACTTGCGCCATGATCCTCGCTGATTTGCTCGCGGCGGAGAACGGCATGGTCGACGCTCCCCCGGCTAAACCGGCCTGCGAGCCGACCCTTGCGAGCGAAGCCGGCCGCCTGCGGGCCACCGTTGGCCAGCTTGAGCACGCGCTAGCCACCAGGATCCGGGTCGAGCAGGCCATCGGCGTGCTCGCCGAGCGGCATCGCATCAAGCCGCGGCAGGCGTTCGAGCAGCTCAGGGAAGCAGCCAGAAGCCGCGGCCGCAAGGTCATCGACATCGCTGGCGACGTCGTCGCGAGCGCGACCAACCCGCTGCTCCAGCTTCCCGATGAGCTGTCCCGCCCCCGTTCGGGTCCGCGCCGAGGCGCACACCAGCCGTCTGGCGCTCAGTAACACTCGTCCCCTTCAGGCCTTTTGCCGGGCTTATGCTGGCTGCCCTGGGCGCCGCCGATAGCCGCCATTGGGCGCGAGGTTGGATGTACTGCCCTTAGTTAGGCAGCATCTCCAACTCCACGCCCAATCGCGGCCGGGAAAACCCCCCACGGCTCACCCGGCGCTTCGATGGGGCACCAGTTAGCTACTGGTGCCTCTCTAGGGGCAGCAGTAGCTAACTGGTGCCCCTTGGCGGCGGCTACGACGGCCACGGCGGCCAGCGGCGACCAGCGCCAACCCGGCTATGCCTTGGGGTTGACCCGATGTGACCGGGGGTAACAAGCCGTTCGTGGACCGCGGGAGGTCCGGGACGAGGGCGGAGGACGTGGACGACGGGGCATCGCCAGGTCGGCTGCTCATCATCGGCGGCGCCGAGGACCGATGCTGCGGGGCAGGCCTGCTGGAGCGGTTCGTCGAACTGTCCGGCGGCGACGAGGCCCGGATCGTGCTCGTCACGACCGCGACAAACATGCCCGAAGAGGTCCTCGCCGATTATGAGCGGGTCTTCCGGAAGCTAGGCGTCGACCAGACAAGCGAGCTGCGCCTGCGCGGGCGCAGCGACGCGGACGGCGAGGACGCCGCCACCCTGCTGTCCGATGCCACTGGCGTGTTCTTCAGTGGCGGCGACCAGTCCAAGCTGCGCACCCTGGTGGGCTCGCGCGCCAACGACATCGTCAGCGACCGCCTGGCCGGGCAAGGCCTCGTCGTGGCTGGGACCAGCGCGGGCGCCACGGCGATGGGCCGCACCATGATCCTGGGCGGCGCCGGGCCTGGCGTATCCGCGGCCGCGGTCCGGACCGGCCCTGGCCTCGGG
>DATHPF010000366.1:0-41534 GCA_035484155.1 Streptosporangiaceae bacterium | reverse complement strand
CGAGAACGGCGGGTACTACGATCACGTTGCCCCGCCTGCCGCCGTGCCGCCGGACGATGTCCAGGGCCGCAGCCTGGTCGCGCACCCGTCGTGGCTGCGCAGCATCCTGAAGCCGCTGTTTCCCGGCTACGTCCGGCACGCGCAGGATCTGGTGTGCGAGCCACTGCAGTACGACACCTACGGATTCCGGGTGCCGGCCGTGATCGTGTCCCCGTACGCCCGCCCGGACTGCGTCGTGTCCGAGGTCTTCGACCACACCTCGGTGCTCAAGCTCGTCGAGGAGAAGTGGAACCTGCCCGCGCTGACCCGTCGTGATGCCGGCGCGACCGCGCCGCTTGCGGCCCTCGACCTCACGGCGCCACCTGCTTTCCTGAAGCCGCCCGCGCTGCCGGCGCCGAGCCTGGCGTGGGGTTCGTGGTAGCAGGCTGAACGCGAGCTAGTCCGCGGTCATCACGTCAGCCGCGATCCGGGCGGCGCGGTCGGGGTCCGCGATCGCGTCGATCGCCGCGATCCTGCCGCCGGTGACGGTAAAGCCCATCACTGTAACGGGACGTCCGCGCAGCGTCACGATCACTCCGGCCGCGCCGTTCACCAGCGCCGGATGGAGCTTGGCGAGCCGCAAGACGCTGGTGAGCCCGGTGCAGGCCTGCTGGGCCACGGCGGTGCCGCCGCGCACCGTCATCGAGGCCGCCGCGCGCCGTGCGCCCGCGTCCATGCGCAGCACCACGTCGGGATCCAGCACCGCGACGAGTCCGTCGAAGTCGCCCTCGCGCGCCGCCCGGAAGAAGGCATCGACCACCGTCCGCTGCCGGGCAAGGTCGCAGTCAGGCTCGGGCGTGTCCGCGCCTTTCACCCGGTGTCGCGCCCGGCTCGCAAGCTGCCTGGCCGCAACCGGGGTGCGGCCGACGATGGGCGCGATCTCCTCGAACGGCAGCTGGAACATGTCGTGCAGGACGAACGCCAGTCGCTCCGCCGGGGGCAGTGTCTCCAGCACGACCTGAAGGGCGAGGCCGACCGAGTCGGCTAGCAGCGCCTCCTCCTCCGGCAACGGGCCGCTGTCCGGGCTGACGACAGGGTCGGGCAGGCGCACTTCGAGCGAGTCCTCGCGGCGGAGGCGGCGAGCGCGCAGCATGTTCAGGCTGACGCGGGCGACGATCGTGGTCAGCCAGCCGCCTAGGTTGCCGACGTCGGCTGCGCCGGCCCGGCTGAACCGCAGCCAGGTGTCCTGGACCGCGTCGTCGGCGTCAGGGAGCGAGCCGAGCAGCCGGTAGGCGACCGCGCGCAGATGGGCGCGGTGCTCTTCGAAGCGATCTGCCAGCCATTCGCTCTCCGCCATCGGTCACATCCTCTCGCTGTTACATCTCAGCGGATATGACCCCTGGGCACTGGCGGATGTGACGCGGAAGCGGACAGCGGCAGGCGCAGGCCGTCGGTGCCGGCGATGGTGGTGCCGCCGAAGCCCTGTCCGGCCCGCTCGGCCCACTGCGCTTCCGTGATCGCGTCCGGCTCGGCCGGCAGGAAGTGGGTGAGGACGAGCTGCCGGACGCCGGCCCGCTCGGCGACGCCGCCGACCTGGCCGACGTCAGTGTGCAGCGCGGCCATCCGCTCGAGCGCGGCGCCCGTGTAGCCGTGCCGCTCAAGGTAGCCGAGGTCGGCGATGTGGTGGACGAGGATGTCGGCACCCTGGGCGAGCGCGAGCAGATTCGCGTTCACGGCGGTGTCGCCGGAGAATGCGACAGAGCCATCGGGGGTGTCAAACCGGTACGCCAGGGCCGGAACCGCGCGCCCGTGGGTCACGGCGGTCGCCGTGACCCGGACGTCGGTGTCGTCGAAGACGACCGTTGGCGCCGGGATGCCGGTGCCGCGGCGCGCCGGGATGGCGATGTCCATGGCCCGCACGAGCGCGCCCGCATCCGGCATGCTCGCATCCAGCGGCATCACGTTCAGATGGTAGGCGTAGCTGGCGACGATGTCATGGACGAGGTCCGCGGTTCCCGGCGCCGGAAGCTCGGGCCGGATCGTGGTCTGACGATGGAACGTGGCATCGCCTGCGGGCAGCGTCGCGGGCCGCGTCGGCCCGTAGACGCGCACCGGCGCGAGCGGGCCGTGATCGTCCGCGCGGCAGCCCCACGGATACAAGAGCATGCCGGGCAGGTCACCGGTGTGATCCACGTGCAGATGACTGAGGAACACCGCGTCCAGGCGGGCGAAGTCCAGCCCGGCATTGGCATACGCGGACGGCGACCCGCGACCGCAGTCGACGACGAAGATCCGGTCGCCGACCACCAGCGCTGAGCTGATCCCGCCGCGGCCAGCGACGGGCATCGGTGCGCCGGCCGTGCCGAGGAGTATGAGTTCGGTGGTCACCCGCCTTAGCCCGCCGGCATCTGCCGCAGCAGGCTCGCGGCGGCCTCGGGCGCGATGTCGTTGGCGAACGCGCCCATACCTGACTCCGTGCCGGCGAGGTGCTTGAGCTTGCCTGGCGCGCGCCGGACCGTGAACAGCTCCAGGTGCAGGGCGAAGTCACCGTCGCAGTGGCGGACTGGCGCCTGGTGCCAGGCCGAAATGTACGGCGCCGGGCCATCGAACAGCCGGTCGAAGCGGCGCAGCAGGTCGAGGTACAGCTCGCAGAACTCGGTTTTTGCCGCGGGCGATAGCGCGGCGAGGTCCGGCACGCGGCGGTGCGGGTACAGATGGACCTCGTACGGCCAGCGCGCGGCGAACGGCACGAATGCTGTCCAGTGGCTGCCCGTGAGCACGATACGGGAGCCGGCTGCCTGCTCAGCCGCGAGCAAGTCGTCGAACAGGCCGCGACCGGTGTCGCGGCGGTAGCCGGCGCAGGCGGTCAGCATGCGGTCGGTGCGCGGCGTGATGGATGGATAAGCGTAAATCTGACCGTGCGGGTGCGAGAGCGTCGCGCCGATCTCCGTCCCACGGTTCTCGAAGCAGTACACCTGCTCCACGCCGGGCAATCGCGCCAGCTCTACCGAGCGGTCCACCCAGGCCGCCATGACGGTCGCGGCCTGGTCGCTGCCGAGGCCGGCGAAGGACGCCGAATGGTCCTGGCTGAAGCAGATGACCTCGCACCGGCCGGCTCCCGGCCGGCTGGCGAGCAGACCTGGCGGTCCGGTGCGGTTGTCATCGGACCGGTCGTCGTCGGACCGGGCGTCATTGGACCGGGCGGCGTCGGAACGGGATGGCGGTGCCGTGGCGAGCGTGGGGAACCGGTTCTCGAAGACCACCACCTCGTACTCCGGCGCCGGAATCTCGGTCAGGCTGCCCGGCGACGACGGACACAGGGGGCAGGCGTCAGCCGCGGGCTGGAAAGTCCGGTCCTGCCGGTGGCTGGCGATGACTACCCATTCGCTGAGCAGGCTGTCCCAGCGCGCCTCGGACTGCACGCCGGTCGCTGGCAGCTGCCGCCGATCGGGAAAATCGCCCGGATGCGCCGGAATCGCGCCAAAGTATGTCAGCGCCCTGCCATCGGCGAGCAGGACCGTTGCCTTTGGCACGCTGGACACCGTCTTCGGCACGCTGGACACGCTAATCCAGCCGCGTGGCCTCGCGGGCAACAGGACCAACTCAGGCGGCGATCTTGCGGATGTCCGCCGGCAGTGCCCCCATCGCCTCGTCGATGGCGCCGGCCGAGACGTGCTGGCGCATCACCTTGGTGACCAGGCCGGCCGCCTGCCTGACCTGCGTGTTGTGAATGTTGGCGTCGCGGGCGAACCGGCGCACGTACTCCGTGTCGTCGAACTTGACCGGGACCTGGCTCGGGTTCCAGCCGTCGTAGAAGACCCCGCGCAGCAGCTCTGGCAGCTGGGCCGCGAGATGCGCGGCCACCGCGACCGGGAGCCGGTCCCGCAGGGAGTGCATCCACGCCCTGGTCACGCGGTAAGCGAAGCCCCGGTCCTCGGTCCCGAATTCGCCCGCGACTTCGGCCAGCCAGGCATTGGCCTTCTCGATACTGTGGTCGAGATTGCTGACTCCGGTAGCAGACATGGCAGTCTCCCCTTCGGCGTTCGACTAGCCCAACTGCACCCCGTTCCCTTCCCAGCCATGCCGCTCGCCAAGCAGCGGCGACGCCCGCTCGCCGCCGTCGTAGACTGGACCTGTAGCCCGGCCGCGCAAGCGGCCACCATCGAGGACGGCTGCAGAACAGTCGCCCCGCACCGACCCGCAGCGGACAACGTCAGTCCGCTGGCCCGGACCTGGAGGGGTCGTCATGGCTGTCCTGCATGCTTCGGCCGAGGATGCCGTTGAACAAGCCAAGCCGCTAACTCTCGACACCGCCTACGCGCGAGCGCATAGCGCCGCACTTATCTCGTCAGTGATCGGGCCGGTCGGGCTCGAGCTCGAAGCCCACCTGGTGGAGCTGGACTCGGTCAGCGACGCCGTGGCATTCGACAAGGTCGACCCGATACCGGGCATCGTCACCGCAGCCGCGGGGCGAAGCGCGGTAACCCTGGAGCCCGGCGGTCAGCTTGAGCTGTCCGGAGTGCCAGCACCCGACATTTTGAGCAGTGTCGCCGAAATACGCCTGGACGCGGTCCGCACCCGTCTTGCTCTCGCCGAGTTTCGCCTCGGTCTCGCCTATGCGGGCGCCGACCCGCTGCGGCCACCGCAGCGCGTCAACCCGCGCCCGCGCTACCGCGCCATGGAGGAGCACTTCATCGCCACGAACCGGGCCACACCGGGCGCGGTGATGATGAATTCCACCGCGGCCATGCAGGTCAACCTCCAGGCAGGCCCGCGAGACGGGTGGCCAGAGCGGGTGGCGCGCGCCCACCGGCTCGGACCCACGATGGTGGCGATCTCGGCGAGCTCGCCCTGGCTTCAAGGACGGGACACCGGCTGGAAGTCAGCGCGGCAGCGAGCCTGGAGCGGCCTGGACCGGCGAGCCTGCGGCCCGGTGCCGGGCTGCTTCGCGCCGCCCGGCGGATCTGATGCGGCACTCGACCCTGCCGCCGCCTGGGCCCGGTACGCCATGGCGGCTCCGGTGATCTTCGTCCGGGCCAGCGGCCAGAAGGCGGTCGCCGTGCGCGCGCCGGTCTCGTTCGCGCAGTGGGCCAGTGGCGCCGTCCGGCTGGCTGGGCGGACGCCCACGGGCGCCGATCTCGACACTCACCTGACCACCCTGTTCCCGCCGGTCCGACTCCGCGGCTACCTCGAGCTCCGGTACCTCGACATGACCGCGCCGCGGTGGTGGCCGGCCATCGCGGCCGTCGTGACGACACTCATGGACGACCCAGTCGCGGCGGACAAGGCAGCCGAGGCGACCGAGCGGACGGCACCGCTCTGGACCACGGCGGCGAGGGACGGGCTGACTGACGCCGTGCTCGCCGATTCCGCCCGGCGCTGCCTGACGATCGCGGCGGAGCGAGTTCCGGCCGAGCTCGCGCCCGCGGTAGCTGACCTCGCCGACCTGGTTGAGTCCGGACGCTGTCCCGGTGATCTGCTGGCTCAGCGCATCACCGAGATCGGGCCATACGCCGCATTCGAGGAGCTAGCTCATGCATGAGACCATCGTGCGCAATCTGACGCTCGCCCGCGCTCGGACGCTCCAGCTGACCGACCTCGACGACCCCACGCTGCTCGCCCAGCACGACGCGCTGATGAGCCCGCTCGTCTGGGATCTCGCCCACATCGGCCAGCAGGAAGAACTCTGGCTGCTGCGCCTCGGCGATCCAGCCCGGCCGGGCCTGCTCCCCCCGGATGTGGACTCGCTGTATGACGCGTTCAAGCACAGGCGCGCCGACCGTCCGGCGCTGCCGCTGCTACCGCCGGTGGAAGCCAGGGCGTTCAACCACGAGGTGCGCGGGCGCGTCATCGATCTGCTCGAGCGGACGCCAGCGGACGACCTGTTCACGGCGGGCATGGTCGTGCAGCACGAAGAGCAGCACGACGAGACCATGTACGCGACGCTGCAACTGCGGCACGGACCCCCTGTCCTACTTGCCCGCGAGCCGCTGCCGCGTGGCCGGCCGATCGCGGGCGAGCGCGTCTTCGTGCCCGGCGGCCCGTTCGTGCTCGGCGTCGACGCCGCCAGCGAGCCGTTCTCGCTCGACAACGAGCGGCCCGCGCACACCGTGAGCGTGGCGCCGTTCTGGATCGGCCGGGTCCCGGTCAGCAACGGACAGTGGCGCGAGTTCATTGCCGACGGCGGCTACGGCAGGCCCGACCTGTGGTCGGCGCGCGGCTGGGAGCATCGCGTCGAGGCCGGGCTGCAGCGGCCGAAGTTCTGGACCGCCGACGGCACCAGACGGCGATTCGGCATCGAGGAGGACGTGCCCCTCGACGAGCCGGTCCAGCACATCGGCTACTTCGAGGCCGAGGCATTCGCGGCCTGGTCGGGCGCCCGCCTGCCGACGGAGATCGAATGGGAGAAGGCCTGCGCGTGGGATCCCGCTACGGCAGCCAGGCGTACGTGGCCGTGGGGCTCGCACGCCCCCACGCCTGAGCTGGCCAACCTGGGCGGTCTCGGGCTCCGGCCAGCTCCCGTCGGGGCCTACCCGGCCGGTGCGTCGGCCTACGGCGCCGAGCAGATGATCGGTGACGTCTGGGAGTGGACGTCGTCGGACTTCAGGCCGTGGCCGGGGTTCGAGCCGATGATCTACCGTGCGTACAGCGAGCCCTTCTTCGGCGGGAACTACAAAGTGCTGCGCGGCGGGTCGTGGGCAGTGGCCCCGGCCGCGATCCGGCCCTCGTTCCGCAACTGGGACTACCCGATCAGGCGCCAGATCTTCAGCGGTGTCCGGCTGGCGTGGGACGCCTAGTGTGTCGTCACCTTGCCTGGCTCGGAGCACCCCGTTCCCTCCATGATCTGGTCCTGCAACCCGCGCATGGGCTGCTGGTGCAGTCCTACGCGCCACGCCGGCAGCGCCACGGCCGTATGAATGCCGACGGCTGGGGTGTCGGTTTCTATGCGCCGTCTCGCCCGGAGCCTGCCCGCTGGCGCTCGAGCCGGCCGCTCTGGAGCGACGCTTCCTTCGCCTCGGTGGCGCCGCTGATCTCTGCGACGTGCGTGCTGGCGGCGGTCCGCTCCGCTACTGCCGGGATGCCAGCCGATGAGACGGCCGCCGCGCCATTCCAGTCCGGCCCGTGGCTGCTGTCGCACAACGGGGTCGCTGACCGCGACGTGCTCGGCCCGCACCCGGCGGCCGAGTCGGTCTGCGACTCCGCCCAGCTCGCGGCGCATTTGTTCGAGTTCGGTCCGGAAAAGGTGGCCGAGTTCGTCACCGATCTCGGCAAGCGCGACCCCGATGCCCGGCTCAACCTGCTCCTCGCCAATGGCAGCCGCGTGCTGGCCACCAGCTGGCACGACACTCTTAGCATCCTGCGCACCGAGGACGGCACCGTCGTGGCGAGCGAACCGTACGACGACGACCCGCGCTGGGTGGACGTGCCCGATCACCACCTCGTCGATGTCACCGCCGACGCGGTGACCATCACCGCCCTGGCCCCAACCGGTCTGGAGACATGACTGATGCCAGCCAACGATCGCGTCCAGCCCCGCCCCGGCCGGTACCTCGACGCCCTGCGCGCCGACGTGCGGGCCGGCCTGACTGCGACCCCGAAAACGCTGCCGCCTAAGTACTTCTACGACGCCCGCGGCAGCGAGCTTTTCGACGAGATCACCCGGCTGCCCGAGTATTACCTCACCCGGGCCGAGACCTCGATCCTGGAGCGGCACGCGAGCGAGATCGCCAGCCTGTCGCGGTGCGAGTCGCTCATCGAACTCGGCAGCGGTACGTCAGCGAAGACTCGGCTGCTCTTGCGCGCGCTGCTCGATGGGGGCACTCTGCGCGAGTTCGTGCCCTTCGACCTCGACCCCGCCGTGCTCGGCGACGCCACCGCCGCCCTCGTAGCGGAGTACCCCGGGCTGCGGATCGCGCCGTTCGTCGGCGACTTCACCCGCGACGTCGCCTCGGTTGCTGCCACCGGACGCCGCATGATCGTGTTCCTCGGGTCCACCATCGGCAACCTCGAGCCCGCCGCGCGGGCAGCCTTCCTGACCCAGGTCAGCGCCGCGCTCCGGCCCGGTGACACCTTCCTCCTCGGCGCTGACCTGGTCAAGGACACAAGCCGGCTGCTGCGCGCCTACGACGACGCGGCCGGAGTCACGGCAGATTTCAACCGTAATGTCTTGCGCGTCGTGAACCGCGAACTGGACGCCAATTTCGCCGTCGACGACTTCGAGCACGTCGCCGTCTGGGACCCAGTCTGCGAATGGATCGAGATGCGGCTCCGGTCAAGCCGCGAGCAGCAGGTCACGGTGCGCGATCTGGGTCTCACGGTCGACTTCGGCGCCGGCGAGGAGATGCGCACGGAGATCTCGGCCAAGTTCCGCCGCGCCAGCATCGAGGCCGAACTAGCCGCGGCCGGACTCAAGACGCTGCAGTTCTGGACCGATACTCGCGGCGACTTCAGCCTGACCCTGGCGCAGTCACCAGGCTGACCGGCCAGCTAACCGGCGGCCTTCCGGCGGGTGGCCGCGCCGCCGGTGGGTACCGTTGTTCCGTCGGGGGTTCGGGACTTCGGGGGTTCGGTACTTCGGGGTGGTCGTGACTGGGGGATGTCGCGATGGGTGCACGCAGCTGGCTTGAGTCATGGCCTGCGTACCGTCAGTTTGCCAAGGGTGACAGGCTCGGCCTCGGCGCCGCCGTCAGAAGCAAGCGCACTGAGTCCCTGATGCCTCGCGTCGCCGCTGCCGACAAGGTCGTCAAGTCGATCTGCCCGTATTGCGCGGTTGGCTGTGGCCAGCAGGTCTACGTCCAGAATGACAAGGTTACGCAGATCGAGGGCGACCCGGACTCCCCCGTCAGCCGCGGCCGGCTCTGCCCGAAGGGATCCGCCAGCCTCCAGCTGACGACCGGCGACCGGCGCCAGTACCGGGTGCGCTACCGGCGGCCGCACGGCACCGACTGGGAGGACCTCGACCTCGACACGGCGATGGACATGATCGCCGACCGGGTCATCGCGGCGCGGCGAGCAGGCTGGCAGCAAGAGGTCGACGGGGCTCGCACCCGGCGGACTCTCGGCTTCGCGAGCCTCGGCGGCGCGACCCTGGACAACGAAGAGAACTACCTCATCAAGAAGCTGTTCACCGCCCTCGGCGCGATCCAGATCGAGAACCAGGCCCGGATATGACACTCCGCCACCGTCCCCGGTCTGGGGACTAGCTTCGGGCGCGGCGGGGCCACCAACTTCCCGCGTGACCTCACGAACTCCGACTGCATCCTCATCGAGGGCTCGAACATGGCCGAGTGCCATCCGGTCGGCTTTCAGTGGGTGATGGAGGCCAAGGCACGCGGCGCCACGGTGATCCACGTGGACCCGCGATTCACCCGGACCAGCGCGCTCGCCGACGTGTACGTGCCGATCCGGGCCGGCGCCGATATCGCGTTCGTCGGCGGCCTGATCAACTACGTGCTGCAGAACGAGAAGTACTTCCGCGAGTACGTGGTCGCCTACACGAATGCCGCCACGATCCTGACCGAGGACTTCGCCGACACCGAGGACCTCGACGGCCTGTTCTCCGGCCTGAACGCCGACGAGCGATATTACGATTTCGAAACCTGGCGGTACGAGGGCGACGAGGTCAAGCCCGCCAGCGGCGATCGCCAGGACGCCGAGGCCAGGAGCGAGGAGGCAGCGGCCCGCGCCGAGCCCAACGGCAGGCGCCGGTCCGTCCGCGGGAACCTGCGCCGGGCCGGGCGCGGCGAGGCGCATGGCTCCGGCGGCGCGGCTGCCAACCCCAGCGCACATCGCGACGAGACGCTGCAGCATCCGCGCTGCGTCTTTCAGGTACTGAAGCGGCACTTCGAGCGGTATACGCCCGAACTGGTCGCGCAGGTCACAGGCGTGACACCGGAGCAGTTCGCCACGGTATGCCGCCTCGTCACGGAGAACTCAGGCAAGGACCGGACCACCGCGTTCGTGTACAGCCTGGGCTGGACGCAGCACACCGTCGGCGTGCAGTTCATCCGCACAGCCGCGATTCTCCAGTCGCTCCTCGGCAACATGGGCCGGCCCGGCGGCGGCATCCTGGCGCTGCGCGGCCACGCCTCTATCCAAGGATCCACCGACATACCGACGCTGTTTGACTTGCTGCCGGGCTACCTGCCGATGCCGTACGCCGATGGCAACGAGAGCCTCGACGCTTACGTCCAGGCCGAGTCCGTGCAGAACGGATTCTGGGCCAACACCCGCGACTACCTGGTCAGCATGCTGACGGCGTGGTGGGGCGAGGCCGCAACGGCGGACAATGAGTTCTGCTATGACTACCTGCCCAGGCTGACCGGCAGTCACAGCACCTACGACACGGTGGTTGCCCAGCTCGACGGGATCTGCAAGGGCTACTTCCTGTTCGGCCAGAACCCAGCGGTCGGGTCGGCCAATGCCCGGATGCAGCGCGGTGGCATGGCCAATCTTGACTGGCTGGTGGTCCGGGACCTGGTCATGATCGAGAGCGCGACCTGGTGGAAGGACGGCCCGGAGATCGAGACTGGCGAGATGCGCACCGAGGACATCGGCACCGAGGTGTTCTTCCTGCCGGTCGCCGCGCACACGGAGAAGTCTGGCAGCTTCACCAACACCCAGCGGCTGCTCCAGTGGCATCACCAGGCGGTCGAGCCAGCCGGTGATGCCCGCAGCGACCTGCAGTTCATCTATGACCTTGGCCGCCGGATCCGAGCGAAGCTGGCCGCTTCCGCCAGCGAGCTAGACCGGCCCATCCTCGACCTGACGTGGGACTACCCGACGATGGGCAGGTACGGCGAGCCGGACGCGGACGCGGTGCTCGCCGAGATCAACGGCACGGACGCGGCCGGGCAGCCGCTGTCGTCCTACACCCAGCTGAAGGCCGACGGGTCCACCTCCTGCGGCTGCTGGATCTACTGCGGCGTGCGGGCCGGCGGCGTCAACCAGTCGGCGCGGCGCAGGCCGTGGCCGGAGCAGACCTGGGTCGCGCCGGAATGGGGCTGGGCCTGGCCCGCGAACCGCCGGGTGCTCTACAACCGGGCATCAGCCGATCCCGACGGCCGGCCGTGGAGCGAGCGCAAGGCGCTGGTCTGGTGGGACGAGGAGCAGGGCAAGTGGGCGGGGCAGGATGTACCGGACTTCGTCGCCGACCGGCCGCCGTCCTACCGGCCGCCGGCGGGCGCAACCGGCGTGGCCGCCATCTCGGGCGCCGACCCGTTCATCATGCAAGCCGACGGCAAAGCCTGGCTGTTTGCTCCGGCCGGGCTGGTGGACGGCCCCATGCCTGCTCACTACGAGCCGCAGGAATCACCGTTCCGCAATCTGGTGTACGGCCAGCAGCACAACCCGGTCCGGTACATCATCCCCGCCCCCGAGGACAGATTCCAGCCGAGCGGTGACGAGCGAGGGTCTGACGTGTTCCCGTACGTGACGACCACTTACCGGCTCACCGAGCACCACACCGCAGGCGGCATGTCCCGGTTCCTGCCCTACCTCGCCGAGCTGCAGCCTGCGTTCTTCTGCGAGGTCTCGCCGGAGCTGGCCGCCGAGCGGAGCCTGGAGCATCTCGGCTGGGCGACCATCGTGACAGCTCGCGCGGCTATCGAGGCGCGGGTGCTCGTCACCGAGCGCATGCGGCCACTGACCGTGCAGGGCCGGACGCTGCACCAGGTCGGGCTGCCCTGGCACTGGGGGCCGAACGGATACACGACCGGAGACGCCGCCAACGAGCTGGCGCACCTGGCACTGGATCCGAACGTGCATATCCAGGAGGTCAAGGCGATGGCGTGCGATATCCGGGCCGGCCGGCGGCCACGAGGGCCTGCCTTGCGCGAGCTCGTCCGTGCTTACCAGGAGCGGGCCGGCATCACCGACGAGACCGGGACGGAGATGTGACATGGATGCGGCACGAGCTCCCGACATTCTGAACACCCTAGGGCTGGGAACGGGGCCGGATGATCTCAGCCTTGATCCGGCCGCGCTGGCCGGCTACGCCGACCACCCGCCGCGGATGGGCTTCTTCACCGACACCTCGGTCTGCATCGGCTGCAAGGCCTGCGAGGTCGCCTGCAAGGAGTGGAATGCGGTGCCCGAGGACGGGCTCCTGCTGACCGGCATGTCCTATGACAACACCGCGGAGCTCAGCGCCTCGACCTGGCGGCACGTGGCCTTCATCGAGCAGTCAGTCCCGGCCCCCATCGGTACGGGCGACGCCGGCGACGACAGCGAGGTGCGCTGGCTGATGGCCAGCAACGTGTGCAAGCACTGCACCGAGGCGGCCTGCCTGGACGTGTGCCCGACCGGCGCGCTGATGCGTACCGAGTTCGGCACCGTCGTGGTCCAGGACGACATCTGCAACGGCTGCGGCTACTGCGTGTCCGCCTGCCCGTTCGGCGTGATCGGCCGGAGCCAGCTCGACGGCGGCGCGCACAAGTGCACGCTGTGTTATGACCGGCTGGGCGACGGGCTGATGCCGGCGTGCGCGAAGGCATGCCCGACCGAGTCGATCCAGTTCGGACCGCTGGACGAGCTGCGCGAGCGCGCGCAGCAGCGGGTTGATGTGCTGCATGACGCTGGCCAGGCCGACGCGCGGCTCTACGGCGCTGACCCGGCGGATGGCATCGGCGGCGCGGGCGCGATGTTCCTGCTGCTCGACGAGCCTGAGGTGTACGGACTGCCGCCCGACCCGGTGGTCACGACGCGCGATCTGCCCAGCATGTGGCGGCACGCGGCCGCCGCGGCCGGCAGCCTGCTCGCCACGGTCGCGGTGGCGTGTGTGGCGGGCCGGCGGTGACGGGCAGTGCAGCCGCGGACGGGGCCGCCGCCGACAGGGCGGCCGCGGACGGGGCCGGCCGTCGCGGGCGCCGGGCCGGGCGGAAGGGCGGCGGCGAAAAGCTGGTCGTGCCAGCGGCGGATTTCCGTTCCTACTACGGCCGGCCGGTGGTCAAGGAAACGGTCTGGGGGCCGGACATCCCGAGTTACCTGTTCCTCGGCGGCCTAGCTGGCGCGTCGTCGGTACTCGCCGCGGGCGCGGACCTGACCGGTCATAGCGAGCTGGCTCGCGCGACGAAGGGCGCAGCTGCCGGGGCGATCAGCCTGTCGATGGTGGCGCTGGTGCATGACCTCGGACGGCCGCAGCGGTTCATCAACATGCTCCGGGTCATCAAGGTGACGTCGCCAATGAGCGTCGGGACCTGGATTCTGTCCGGCTACACGCCGCTTGCCCTGACGGCTGCCGCCTGCGCCGCGACGCGCAAGCTTCGGTGGGCCGGGCTGGCAGCTACTCTCGGCGCAGCCGCGCTCGGCCCCGCGGTCGCGGCCTACACCTCCGTCCTGATCAGCGACACGGCGGCGCCCGCGTGGCATGGTGGCTACCGCGAGATGCCGTTCCTGTTCGTCGGGTCGGCGGCCACGGCGGCCGCCGGCTTCGGCATGCTGGCCGTCCGCCCGGAGCACGCCCGCCAGGCGGTCAGCCTCGCCATCCTCGGGGGCGTGGGCGAGCTCACTGCTAAGAGGCTCCTGGTGCGCCGCCTGGGCACCGAAGCTGAGCCGTATGAGAGCGGACGAGCGGGCACGCTCATGCGCGGGGCCGAAGGGCTGCTGTGGGCCGGGCTGGCAGGCACTGTGCTGGGCAGCACGGTGTTGGGCGGCACTGTGCTGGGCAGCCGCAGCCGGGTGGTGGCGCGGCTCGCGGGCGGGGCGCTGCTGGCCGCCTCTGCGCTGACCCGCTTCGGCGTCTTCGAAGCCGGCCGGGCGTCGGCCCGGGACCCGAAGTACACGGTGCGGCCGCAGCGCGAGCGCGCCGAGGCTAGGGAGTCAGCCGCGCCTGCGCATCATCAGGCAGCCACTCAAGCATGACGATAGTGGCGTCGTCGACGAGCCGCCCGTGCTGGTAATCACTGATCGCGTGGTGAAGGCGGCGGATCATCTCAGGCGCCGGCGTCCCGTCGTGGCTATGCCGGATGATGAAGTCGATGAGCCGCTCCACACCGAACGGGCTGCCGTCGGCGGCGCGGCCGTCGGTAATGCCGTCCGTGTAGAGCAGGATGCGGTCCCCGGCCTCGAGCCGCTCGGTGTGCAGCGGGATCGCGGCTGACCCTTCGACTTCCTCGAGCGCGGCCGCGCTGTCTGCCGGAATCTCGCCGGCCGCGCGCTGGCTGCGGCGGTAGATCTCCTCGACTTCGGACATTCCGAGCGGCAGCCGCTGGCGCCGGTCAAGTTCCTTCACGACTTTGTTGCGGCGGATGAGCAGCGGCGGTGGGTGCCCGCATGGGACCCAGGTGAAAACGCCGGTGCCGACGTCGAGGTGGCATAGCAGGGCGGTGACGAAGCGATTCCCGCCGAACTGCGCAGCTATGGCGTGGTCGGCGTGCGACACCATCTCGGTGAGCGTGCCGCCCGAGCGGCGCGTGCTGCGACACGAGGCCATCGCGACGCTCGCCATCAGGCCGGCGGCGAGGTCATGCCCGGCACCGTCGAAGATCGAGAAATGCAGGTCATTGTCGCCAAGCAACGAATAGTCGAAGGCATCGCCGCCGACGGCATACGCAGGCTCGAGTGACGCTGCCACCAGGATCCGGTCGGTGGCGAACGTCCGGGGCGGCAGGAATGCCCAGACCATTTCCGCCTGGAGCGCCATCTCCTGCGTTCGGCGCGTCTCGGCGTACGTGTCGCTGTAACTGGCCTTACTGACGATCATGAGACCGGCGAGTGACGCGAGAGCCACGTATCCGGCCAGTTTGGCGGGGCTGGCGTCGGCGACCTCGAGTTCCAGGACGCCAAGCCGCTCCGTGCCGTCGACCAGCGGGATCCACAGCCGCCGCATGGCCTCGTCTCGCCCAACAGGGCTTTCCTGCAGGCGAATTGACCGGTAGGCACGGCCGGCAACCGTCGTATTGATGGATAGAGAGTCGCTGGGCTGCCCGTCACCGCCCGGCATGAGCCGGAGCGAGCGCTGCTGGAGATCGGACAGGTAGATCCGGACAGCCTGGACACCGAGCGGCCGGGCAGCCTCGGCGATCGCGCCAGCGACCATGCCTGGCTCAAGCAGATGTGACCTGGCTAGCAGGCGCTCCAGGATCTCGCCAAGCTCGGCATCGACGTCGGCGTCATCGCTCATGACCTCAGTCTTGCCTGCTCCGCTGCGACCTACTCAGCGGGCGGGGACCTGAGTCAGGTGGCCGGTGAGTAGCGGGCGGTCAGGGCCGCGGGGAAGCCAAGGTCTGCGGCCATCACCGCCCGCGATAGTCCGGCGGTGAGCTGGTGGAGCCGGGCGCAGCCGTCCGCGCCGAGCGCCTCGTACGGGTACACGGACAGGACATCGGTACGGTCTTCGATTGACTGACGGCGCCGCTGTCCGGCTTCGCTGAGCGCGAGCCCGGCGCCGTCAGCGAGCCAGCCTTCGGCGCGCAGGCCGTCAACGCCGGCCGCCCACTCCGGCTCGGTCCAGGCACGCGTGGTCCGCAGTGCCTCGGCCGGGATGCTCCCGGTCGCGGCGTGCGTGATCAGGGCACCCAGGCCGTCGAGGCCCTCGGTGAGCAGGAGGGCGACGTGACCGTCGCCGCGGTACTCGCGCAGCAGCGACTGCGCGTGCCAGAGCACCAGGTGCGGGGAGTCAGGCCAGGGCAGGGACGCGTGCGCCGCGAACAGCGGCCGGCCCTGCGGCTGGCCGGCTGCCCGCTCGGCGGCGCGGCGGGCGAGGTCGGCCGCTTCGCGCACCTGCGGACCGTCGGTGTCAGCACCCCACGCCTGCCGCAGCGAGCGATCGGCCGCCTCCAGCCGCGCCGCCAGGACCTGCGCGGGCGTAGCAATGTCCCACGCCGCGGGGATGGCGGGACGGATGATCGCAGGGCTGAAGTTGAAGAACGTCGCGATGACGACCTCGGCCGGGACCGGGCCCATCGCGGCCGAGCGTGACGCGAAGTACGTCATGCGCTGATGAGTGATGCCGACCTCGGCGTAAGCGTCCGGCCCGTGCGGGGTGAAGTAGATCATCCCGTGGATCGGCTCGGCGCCGCGGAACGTGCGTCTGGCGAGGTCGGGCGTGACTGCGCTCATCGGGCCCGGCGACAGACGTGGCGGAGGTAGCTAGCGAATCTGGTCATGCGGACATTCTGGCCGGTGCTGGCCCGCACTGCCAGCTCCGGAGTACAGCTAGCCGGGCGGGGGATCCGTGCACCCGACGCACGCTGGCTGGCCGGCGAACCAGGGCGGGATTGCCAGCGAGTCGGTCGGCGGGTTCGTCGGCAGGAGCATCGGCGGGCGTGGCGGCTGGTTGAAGTTGAAGTCTTCAAGCAGGTTGCCGAGTATGGCTGCATTTTCCCGCACGTCGGGCCGAGGATCGGGCCGGTTGTCTGTCGCCGGGTCGAGCCGGGCGCTGCCGAGGAAGTCGTCCTCGATGAACTTGAGGTAGGCGTCGCTGCTGAGGATCTGATGGTCGATGTAGCCCTGCTTCGCATAAGGGGAGATGACCAGCCCCGGCACCCGCAGGCCGTAGCCGTTCGCGTCGACCGTCGGCGGCACAACGTTGTCGTAGAAGCCGCCCCAGTCGTCCCAGGACAGGAAGATGGCGGTCGAGTCCCAGTCCGGGCTCTTCATGACGGCGTTGATGAGTGCCGTGGTGTAGGCCTGACCCTGGTGCACGCTGGCCGGCGGGTGCTCGCTGTCGGGCTGCGACGGCACGACCCAGCTCACGGCCGGCAGGGTGCCTGCCTTGGCGGCACCCAGGAATGAGCCCAGCGGCTTGATGTTGCCCAGCTGGTGATCTTGCTGGACGTCGCCGAACAGCGGCAGCGGGTTCCAGATTCCCGGCGTCGATGCGCTCTGCTCGACCGGCGCACAGGTCATCGCGGAGTCGTCGTCGCAGTCGGGCTGTGTTCCGGTCTGGACGTAATACCCCCAGCTGACGTGGCGGGCATAGAGCAGCCAGGTGATGTCGGTCCAGGCCAGGTCGATCGAGGTCTTGCCGGTGGTGACCTCGTCCCGGACGGCTCTGTCGAACTGAGTGACCCCGTAGGGTCCCACGATGTCGTTAACGCAGCTCATGGGAGAGCGGTTGCGGCATTTGGCCGACCAGGCGGAGACCATGTAGAGGTGGTCCGGC
The DNA here is from genome assembly GCA_035484155.1 of Streptosporangiaceae bacterium. GTDB lineage: Bacteria > Actinomycetota > Actinomycetes > Streptosporangiales > Streptosporangiaceae > JAJYUU01. The sequence goes on along the minus strand of DATHPF010000366.1, from coordinate 24,451 downwards.
AGCGACCATGACTTCACGGGCTCGAACATGTGGTCGTCGAGCACGAAGTTCTTCGCGTAGGTCCAGTAGTTCGGTATCTCCGCCGCCGTGTGGTAACCCATCACGTCCGGCGGGCCGAGCCCGCTGCACGCCGGGTCATCGGGATTGTTGCAGCTAACCTTCCGCGCTGTATCGAGCTGCTGGATGAATCCGTTCATCTCGCCGTCGGCGATGTCACCGACGGCGTTGGGCACGCCGTGCGGGCCGCCGCCATTGATATCGCTTATGTCGTGATAGGGCCGCACGCAGGCCCCGCCCGGGTTCGGTACGCACACGGTCGGGACGCCATTCTGCATGGCAATGCCATCAGCGCCAGGGTAGGTGCCGAAATAGCTGTCGAACGACCTGTTCTCCTGCATGATGATGATCACGTGCTTGATCTTGTGGATGTCCGCCGACGCCAGGCTCGTACCCGCAGGTTTCGTACTGGCGGTGGCCCGCTGGGCCGGACTCGAGGTCCGCTCGGCCGGCAGGCCCGTCCCACCACATGCCGCTACCAGGCCGCAGATGATGAGGCCAGCCATCGCCATGCCACCTATCCCCCGTCGAAGTCCCATGCGCTACCGCTCGCCGGGTTTCCTGCGTGGCACTGGGTCGACCTCTCTGTTCTGACCGGACTGTTCTGACTGGACTACGGCGTGTGATGAGCAGGCCGACTGCCCGGCAATGGGATCATAAATGCCGCAAAGCATAGCCGTGACCGGTGAGCCGCGTCTGCGGCCCCGTTCCCTGTCTTATGGGCCAGGTGCCAGTGCCTCAGGGAGCTCAACCCTCCCCAGCCGCCAGTAGCCGCTGACCGACAAGGCGCGCGGCCTGCTGAAGTTCGGCGCACTTAACGATCGTGTACGACGCCGGGATGGCCGCGAGCTGCTGGGCGTACCACCATGGGTTGCTGGTGCTGCCGACGAGGCGGCAGGTCTGGCCGTCAAGTGGCTCGAGCCGTCCGAGGGCGCGGGGGACGCAACGCCCCGCGGTGTCGAGCGGGGCGTCGATGACGACCTCGACGTCGTACTCCCAGCCGACGGCGAGATGCGCCTCGAGCATCGCGACCGGGTCGAGGTCAGCGGGCGGGCTGAAGGTGTCGTCGAGTACTTCGACCCCTTGAACCCGGTCGATCCGGTATGCCCGCCGGGCGTCGGCAGCGCGCGAGTGACACAGCAGGTACCAGCGGCCGTGGCGGACCACGACGGCCCACGGGTCGACCTCGGTGACCCACTCAGACCCGGCCTCCGAGCGGTAGCCGAGACGAACCCCTCGGTGGCTGGAGCACGCCTGGACCAGGGCGGTCGTGGTCTTGGGGTCGGGCCGGGCCGCGCCACGGTCAGGGGCGGGGGCCGTGGTCCGACGGACGGCCTCGGCCTGGGCGGCCACCGATTCGGGGAGGGCACGCATGATCTTGCCGAGCGCGCTGCCGACCGGGTCGGTCGGATCGCCCGCGTCGTGATGGCCGTCGAGCACGGCCATGACCAGGCCGATGGCCTCATCGGCGCTGAACATCAGGGGCGGTAGCCGAAGGCCGCGGCCGAGTCGGTAGCCGCCATACGGGCCGCGGGCGGACTCGATCGGGATGCCAGCCTCGCGGAGAATGTCCATGTACCGGCGGGCGGCCCGGTCCGAAACGCCCAGCCGGGCGGCGAGTTGGTCCGCAGTGATGCCCGCGCTGCCCTGAAGCAGTTCGAGAGCCAGCAGCGCCCGAGCGGTGGGGCTCGCATCAGGCTTCACAGCACCCCATAATCCGGTTCGAAAACGTCCGGAATTGACCATAGCATTTAGCCATGGATGAGGACACAATTCCAGCCGTAGCGGCGCCGATCCCGGCCGAGTTGCTGACCATCGTCCCCGCCAACGAGGCGCCGTGGCACGACCTCGCCGCCATTTTCGGCACCACCGACTATCCAGCCCGGTGCCAGTGCCAGCGGTTCAAGGTCGTCGGCTGGTTCTGGCGCGACACCACGCAGGAGGAGCGAACCGCGATGTTGCGGGCCCAGACCGCCTGCGACGACTCCACCTCGCAGGCCACCAGCGGGCTAGTGGCCTACGTCGGCGGTGAGCCGGCCGGATGGGTCGCGGTCGAGCCGCGGACGGCATACCCCAAGCTGCGCACGTCCCGCATCCCGTGGACTGCCCGAGACGAAGACAAGGGCGATGACGGCGTCTGGGCGGTGACCTGCTTCACGGTTCGAAAAGGCTTCCGGGGCCGCGGCCTGACTTATCCCCTCGCCCGGGCCACGATTGACTTCGCGCGCCAGCACGGCGCCCGCGCGCTCGAGGCCTACCCGATGATCACTCAGCCGGGGAAGGAGATCACCTGGGGAGAACTGCACGTGGGAGCACGTCAGGTCTTCGAGGACGCCGGGTTCAAGGAGGTCAGTCGCCCCACCCTGCGGCGGGTGGTCATGCGGATCGACTTCGAGTAGCGACCAGTGGATGGCCGCGGAGCACGCTAGCGCACGCGGAAGGTGCGACTGGCCGCGCCTCAGCTGAGCTGGCGGCGTGAGGTCAGAGCTTGAACAGCTTCGAGCACGGGACCGGGATCCGCACCTGCTGTGGTCCGAAGTCCACGAGCACGGCAACGTCATCCTCCACGCCAAGCACGGTGCCAAGGCCGTACTTGTCGTGCGTCACCAGGTCCTTGGTGGCAAACGTCTCCACCGGCGGCAACGGAGTCTGCTTGTTGAAGGGACTTCCGGGCAGCATGCGCCGTGGCGCTGGGCGGTTCGGCTTCATCACTACTAGTATGCGCTCTCCCCCGAGCGCGCGGTGCACGGATAGGGTTCCCCGTTGCCTGATTGATGCAAGACGCCCTCTAGCAGCGACGACGGCTGGCTTCTCAGCGGGACTCGATCAGGTCCGTGAGGCCGTCTGGGTACAGGGGCGGCTCCGCGGCTCCGCGCGGACGCCAGACCACGCGGGTCCATGCCTCGGCGTTGTCCAGGATGCGCTGTTCCGGTATTTCGTAGGCTGCCGGGTCGGCGAAGCCAGCGGCAAAGATGAAGACGATCTCATGCTGGGTGCTGCCCTGCCACGGGAAGATGTTCTCCAGGACGCCGAGAAGGCGTACGTCTGCCAGGCGCTGACCGATCTCTTCCTGGAACTCCCGGTGGATTGTTGCCAGGGCGTATTCGCCGAACTCGACATGACCGCCGAGCGGGCGGTGGAACGGGGCCGCATCCGGCCCGGTGTATTCCGATACGAGCAGCGCGCCGTCGCGGTCCCGCCTGATAACTGCCATCGCTTTGACGATCTGCCCCTTGGTGCCCACGAGGCAGTCGTATCACGCCGGGACCTTGCCGTCGTCGGTTGTCGAGCTTGCTGCGGGGCGGCCCAGGTCTGGACCTCGCCGGAGCGCGGCCACTGACGCCTTAGAGGCTTCTGCGGTCCGCCCGATTAGCGAGGGTTGCGCATCGGCCGTTCGTCATTTCCCGGCTGCCGTGCGCGCAAAACGGATAAAGCCGGGCGTCTTTCTGCACCTCATGCGGGAAATGGCGTCGGCAGCCGCGGCCGAGGGCGGCGTCAGCCGCGGATTAGTACGAGTATTGCGACAGTTGGCCCTATTTGCGAAGGCCGTCGGCCCGCTCGGCACCGTCGGATCATGGCGCGGATGGCGCCTAGGTCGCCGCGGTGCGCATGCTCGGCACGGACTACGGCCGCTATGGGATCGCAGCTGCCGTCAGTTGTCATGCAGGGCAGCATTGAGCGTGATCGTGGCCCTAGCTCGATCGACTGCCTGGACTGCGCCTGTCTGCGAGTTGCGCCGAAACAGCAGGCCCGGCCTGCCAGACAGCTCACGTGCCTTGACAACGTGCCCATCGGGTAGCTCCACCTTGGTCCCGGCTGTCACGTACAGCCCGGCCTCGACGACGCAGTCGTCGCCTAGCGAGATGCCGATCCCGGCGTTCGCCCCGATGAGGCAGCGCTCGCCGACCGTGATCGTTTCGGTTCCGCCGCCCGACAGCGTGCCCATGATCGACGCCCCGCCGCCGACATCCGAGCCCGCGCCGACAACCACGCCGGCCGAGATCCGGCCCTCGACCATGGACGCCCCAAGAGTGCCCGCGTTGAAGTTCACGAACCCCTCGTGCATGACCGTCGTGCCCGCAGCCAGGTGGGCACCAAGCCGGACCCGGTCGGCGTCGGCGATGCGGACGCCGCCCGGTATCACGTAGTCGACCATGCGCGGGAACTTGTCCACGCCGTAGACCGTGACCGGGCCTCGAGTCCGCAGCCTCAGCCTGGCGGATTCGAAGTCCTCGACCGGGCACGGACCGTGACTGGTCCACACCACGTTAGCCAGCAGGTCGAAGATGCCGTCGAGATTGCAGCCGTGCGGGGGGATCCGGCGGGCGGACAGCAAATGCAGCCGGAGGTAGACGTCGTGCGCATCGGCCGGAGGAGCATCGAGGGAGCCGATCGAGGTACGGACCGCGACGACGCGGACGCCACGGTCTGTATCCGGGCCGAGCAGCGACACAGCGTCTGGCCCGAGCAGATCGGCGGCCTCGGCCCCGGTCAGCAAGGTTGTGCCGGTGCCATCATGCGCCGGGACCAGTTCCTGGGCCGGGAACCAGGTATCCAGCACAGTTGCGCCCGCCAAGGTGGCAACGCCGACAGCGTGCGCCCCGCTGCTAGGCATCGTCACGTTTCGCGTGCACTGGTGCAGGTGCGATCTGGCATCAGTTCAAGTCGAGGGCTGCAGCTCGGACAGACGGGCGTTGTCAATGTGGACACCGGCAGATTATGTCAGGCACGGTGAGGCGGACACTGGACCCATGCGTTATCTGAGCGCCGACGTCGGCAAGAAGATCTCCAGGATCGGGCTGGGTACCTGGCAGTTCGGGTCACGGGACTGGGGGTACGGCGAGGGCTACGCGGGGCAGGTGGCGCACGCCGTCGTCCGGCGCGCGCTCGAACTCGGAGTCACTCTGTTCGACACCGCCGAGATCTACGGCTTCGGTCGCAGCGAGCGGATACTCGGCCAGGCCCTCGGCGAAGACGCGGCGTCAGTCTTCGTCGCGACCAAGATTCTCCCAGTCGTGCCGGTCGCGCCGGTCGTCGAGCAGCGCGCGGTGGCCAGCGCGAACCGTCTCGGGATCCGGCGGCTCGACCTCTATCAGGTGCACCAACCGAATCCGCTCGTCCGCGATGGCACGACCATGCGCGGCATGCGCGCGCTGCAGCGCGTCGGGCTGGTCGGCGAGGTCGGCGTCAGCAACTACTCGCTCGAGCGCTGGCAGGCCGCGGAGGCCGCGCTCGGCAGCCGGGTCCTGAGCAATCAGGTCCGCTACAGCCTGGTCGCCCGCTCGCCAGAACGCGATTTGCTGCCGTTCGCCGAGTCACACGGTCGCATCGTGATCGCCTACAGCCCGCTGGCACAAGGACTGCTGTCGGGCAGGTACAACCGGGCCAGCCGGCCGGGTAACAGCGTCCGGGCCAACAACCCGCTCTTCCTCCCTGACAATCTCGACCGCGCCGGTGATCTGATTGCGGCTGTCCGCGAGGTGGCGGACGCGCATGCCGCCACCCCGGCGCAGATCGCACTGGCCTGGGTCCTTTATCGCCCTGCCGTGGTCGCCATCCCGGGCGCGTCCAGCGTCGAGCAGTTGGAGAGCAACGTCGCCGCGGCCGACATCGAACTCACCGAGCAGGAGTATCAAGCCCTGCAAGCGGCATCTGACCAGTTCCATCCTGTGGTCGGCCGCGCCGCGCTCCCTGGCCTGGTCCGGGCCAGGTTCAGACACTGACCGAACGCGGCTCAGCCGAAGGTCAGCAATGAACATCAGCCAGATGTCGGCACGAGATCTCGACGACGTGGCCAGTCTGTGCGGTCAGGAACTGGTCCTGGATCGCTACGCCAGATCGATACCCGCGGTCCTCGCACGGCGCCCGCACATCGGCCTGATCGCTACTCGCGATTCGACGACTGCCGGGGCTTGCATCGGCTCTGTGGCGGAGGACCAGGACGGCGCCGTCGAAGGATTCGTCGACCTGCTGGTCGTCGGCCGCAGCTCGCAGCGTCAGGGTATTGGCCGCGAACTCGCCAATGCGATGGAAGAGCAGCTGGCCTCGCGCGGCTGCCAGCTAATCCATCTGTCGGGGCACAGCCCTTACTACGCCTGGCCCGGGATAGACGTCCGCTACACCGCCGCCGTCTGCTTCGCCGAAGACCTCGGCTACCGCAGACAGGAATGTGAAGTCAACATGGACGTAGACCTGCTGCGGGCACCCCTGGACACCGGTGACGCCGAGGAGCGATTGCGTTCGCACGGCATCGAGATCCGCCAGGCCCAGGCCAGCGACGACGGTCCGCTACAGGAATCGCTGAGCTCAACCTCGTCGCCAGCTTGGGTCACGGAGATTACCGCGTGCTTGCGCAGCGGCGAGGCCTGACTCCAGGTCGCCGCGCGCGACAAGCAGTACGTCGGCTTCTGCGCCTACGGCCTGAACCGCCCCTACGAGGTCGGTCCGGTAGGCACGTCACCGGACCTGCGCAAGCTCGGTATTGGCGGCGCTCTCCTCAAGCGATCGCTGGCCGACCAGCGAGACCACGGCCTGACCGTCGCTGAGCTCGTGTGGGCCGGCCCGCTGGGTTACTTTTCCCGCACTCTGCACGCCACCATCAGCAGGGCATTCTGGCTCTACACCAAAGATCTTGCCAGCACCGGCCAGCCCCCGGACTGGCGTGACAGAGTGGGCCTGCTGTAGACCGTCAGCCACCCAGCTCGGAGAAGACCTGCTCTGCCACCGCCGGCACGACATCGGAGTCGGTCACGGCTGGCTTCTCGAAGTTCTGCGAGTAGAAGTCTGCGGCAGCGACCGGGTCAGTGTTGCTGTTGAGCTCGACGACCAGCGACTGGCCGATCTCGGTCGAGTTGTAGTACAGGAGATCCGCGAGCTGCGTCATCATGTCCTGCGCGACGTTGCCCGTGATCACGTTCGGGTTGGGCGCGGCCGAGCTCAGCGGCGTCCAGCCGATCAGGCCGCCGCCGCCAGAGCCGACCGACTCCGGGTTGCCCCCGGACTCCCCGTCCACGCAGGAGGCAACGCCGGCGGCTGCCGCGGCCGAGTAACCGTTCTCCACCAGGTACTGGCCGATGGCGAGTAGGTCGTTGCCGCTGGCGATGTCTTTCTGTACCGACGCTTGCAGACTCGCCGCGCTGTTACCTGACGAGCCAGATTGCGTCGAGGGCGCTGGCGTGGGCGCCTTGGCAGTCACGGACTGTGCTGCCTTCGCTGGCTTGGCCGACGCCTTAGCGCTGCTGCTCGGCTGCGCGATCATGGCTGTGCCAGATCCGTCCGCCACGATGCCGCCTGGTGGCAGGCCGCGCTGATGATAGGAGGCCAGGCTGCTGGCAACGGGGTTCAGCGGCTGGGACTGGGCCTTGTAGGACGCAAAACCGGCGACTAGCGCAACCGCCGGGGCAGCCACTCCGATGATCTTGATTGTCCGGTGGACCCTGGCCGGGGCACGGTGTCGTCCCGTCCGCCTGGCTGTCTTGCTCTTCAAATTACGGGAAGAGGCTGACCTCACTACCTGCCTAACGCTGGTTCTTCGCCCAGCTACGTAGCAGTCGAGGGCTGCCGCTCGCCGGGCCTGACTCTTGCGACCTGGGCTAGCTTGGCAGGATCGATGGCCTTCGGTCCGGTGAAATCGTGCGAATGACCCAGACGGGCTATCTCATAAGTAAATCGCCTAGCAGGTTTTAAACCACCTGTGGATAAGGGGAATCAGCCGTCGGGGCACACAGCCGGGGCTATGCGACGTGCAGCGGAAACCACCCGAAATGACTAGTCCTTCACCGGGATCACGGCACCAGGACCGTGCGCACTCCGGGGACCTCGGGCGCGGTCCACGCTGCTTCGACGTCGGCGAGAGCCACCGCGCGGGCGGTGACCGCAATGCCGCCGTTGTCGATCTCGTCGATGAGTGACGGCAGCTCGGCCAGATAGGCCGCGGTCGATACGGCGCCCTGACCGTTCCCTTGCAGGCGGAAATTCGCCGAGCGCAGGGCCACGGACGGCAGTTCGATAGTCGGCCCGGCCATGGCGCCGATCTGGATCCAGTTCAGGGCACGGCTCCGGTCGGCGCGAGCCTGGAGCAACGCCATTATCGCTGCGGTGGCGGGTTCACCCCACAGATAGTCGATGACAAGGTCGACCTCGCTGGCCGCCGCGGCCAGCGCCGCGGCGGAGGCATCCGCATCACCGGTAAGCGCGACGGTCGCGTCGGCGCCGAGGCCCGCCAGGGTGGCTAGGCGCGCCTGGTCACGGCCAGCGCCCACGATCCGGCCGGCGCCGAGGCGTCTGGCGACCTGGATTGCCATCTGCCCGGCGTTGCCGGTCGCGCCGAGGACCAGCACCGACTGGCCGGCCTGGATCGGGACGCGACGGCGCAGCGCCACCCACGCGGACATGGCCGGATTCATCGCCGCCGCGATCTTCACGACGTCCGCGCCAGCTGGCAGGCCAACGCTGCGGCGGGTGTCGATGACAGTCCGGGTGGCCATCGGGCCGACAAGATCGTCATCGGCGACGAAGTACACCAGCTGGCCGTCCTCGCTCCTGCCGACGCCGTCGACACCAGGAACCATCGGCAACCTCCTGGTGCTGGTGTAGTGGCGGCCCGAGGCGCCGCTTCGCACCCGCGGATGCAGGCCAACCGCGAGGACGTCGACGAGCGCCTGACCGCGCTCGGACGGGGCTGGCACGTCGAACGCCTCGTAGCGGGGCGGGAAGTCGAACGAGCGAACCACCGCGGCGTGGACGTCCATGTGCACCATCCTCAGAGTTATGCCTCCGGAACAATTAGTCCGTGGCACGTACTAATATAGTTTGTATCACGTACCTTTTCAAGTAGGATCGCTCCGTGGCCTCGCTCAACGACTCGCCGCTCCCGCCAGCTCCGTCACACCCAGACAGTGATCTTGGACTCGTGGACGGCCTGGCCCAGCTGTCGTTTCTGGTACATAACGCTCTGGCCGAGATCGCCGCGCAGCACGACCTGTCGATAATCCAGATGAGGCTGCTCGGGGTGCTCCGGGACCGGGAGCCGACGATGCAAGTGCTGGGCCGTCTCCTTGGCCTGGACAAGTCCTCGATCTCCGGTCTGGTCGACCGCGCGCAGCGCCGCGGGCTGGTCACCCGCACCGTCAGCGCCACCGACCGCCGCGCCTTCCGGGTATCGATCACCGCCGCCGGCCGGCAACTAGCCGAACAGATCAGCGCAAAGTTCACCGCGCGGATCGAGACGTTGGCAGGCGGGCTGTCCAACCCAGACCGGCAGTTGCTGTCGCAGCTAGCGGCCCGGATCGTGGCCGCCGACGCGCAACGCCGCGGCATCGACCTGCGCACCGCTGACCTTCCCCGTGGATCGTAAGCGGGCACTTCAGCGGAGGCGGTGGCCAGGTTTCTTTCGCCCCAGCGGGGCGAGGATCGTCACGTGCGCGCAGCCAGACTCGGCACAGGACGCACGGGACCCACCGGCAACGGCGCGGCAGTGATCGCCCGCACCAGCGGAAACGAGGATCAGTCCAGAACAATCACCAGACGGGGGTAAAGAGGTATGAGTGCCACAGGCAATGGGCGGCATTGGCCGCCAGCGACGACCAACGACGCGGGCGTCCCGGTAGCAAGCGACGAGTTCGCGCTGACGGCAGGGCCGGATGGTCCGGTGCTGCTGCAGGATGCCTACCTGAACGAGAAGCTGGCCCACTTCGTCCGCGAGCGCGTGCCCGACCGGGTTTACCACGTCAAGGGCAGCGGTGCGTTCGGTTACTTCGAGGTGACCGCTGACGTCACGGCGTGGACCAAGGCCGCGTTCCTCGGCCCGGTCGGCAAGCGCACCCCGGTACTCGTGCGGTTCTCGACGGTCGCCGGCGAGGAAGGCTACGCCGACACCGACCGTGACGTGCGCGGCGTTGCCATGAAGTTCTACACCGAGGAGGGTAATTACGACCTCGTCGGCAACGACACGCCAGTGTTCTTCGTGCGTGACGCGATGAAGTTCCCCGACTTCATCCACTCCCAGGAGCGGATGCCCGACACCGGGCTGCGCAGCAACAACATGCAGTGGGACTTCTGGACGCTCTCACCGGAGTCGTCGCACCAGGTCATGACGCTGATGAGTGACCGGGGCACGCCACGGACGTACCGGCACATGCACGCCTTCAGCAGCAGCACTTACCTGTGGGAGAACGCAGCGGGTCAGAAGGTCTGGGTGAAGTACCACTTCAAGACCGAGCAGGGCATCGAGAACTTCACTGACGCCGAAGCCAAGGCCATGCGTGGCGAGGACCCCGACTACCATCGGCGCGACCTGCGCGCTGCGATCGACCGCAAGGACTATCCGTCCTGGCGGCTGGAGATGCAGATCATGCCGTTCGAGGACGCGGCCGGCTACCGGTTCAACCCGTTCGACATCACCAAGGTCTGGCCGCACAAGGACTACCCGACGATCCCGATCGGCCGGCTAGTACTCGACCGCAATCCGGAGAACTTCTTCGCCCAGATCACCCAGGCCGGGTTCGAGGTGGCGAACTTCGTACCCGGCATCGGCCCCAGCCCGGACAAGATGGTGCTGGGACGGATGTTCGCCTACGGCGACTCCAACCGCTACCGCACTGGCCCGAACTACGAGCAACTGCCGGTCAACCGGCCGCTCAGCGAGGTGCACAACTACAACAAGGACGGCCCGATGCGCTACCGGCACAACGGCAGCCAGCCGGTCTACGCGCCCAATAGTTACGGCGGCCCGAAAGCTGATCCGCAGCGCTACCGCGACGCGAGCTGGCCGGTGGAGGCCGGGGAGATCATGCGCACCGCCTACGTCGCACACAAGGATGACAACGACTTCATCCAGCCCGGCGCGCTGTACCGCGACGTGATGACACCCACCGACCGCGACCACCTGGTCACCAACATCGCCGCCCACCTCGGCGACGGGGTCGAGTCCTTCATCCAGCGGCGCGCCGTCGACGAGTACCTCGCCAAGGTCGACCCAGAGTTGGCCGCCCGCGTGAGCCGCGCCCTTGGCATTGCGCAGCAGCAGCCGGCCGGCACAAGGGCGTAGGTCAGCGAAGGCAAAGGCGCGGGACGCCGCCGGCGTTGGCGGCGCCCAGCGCCAGCCGCTGCAGGGCGAGCCTGATAATCGCTTGCCCGGTAGGGACTGACGTGGTTGCCTGGTCGGCGCTGTTGGCGCCGGCTTAGAGGGGTTGACATGTCTCGTCGTGGAACGGTGTTGCTTACCGGAGTCGGGCGGCGACGGTCAATCGGCGCTGGCCTCGCGCTTGGCCTCGCTGACGACGGGTGGGACCTAGTGCTCAACTACTGGGTGCCCTACGACGAGCGGCTGGCGTATGAACGCGGCGAGCACGACACCGACGAGATAGCGGCGGAGTGCCGCCACCGTGGCAGCAAGGTTGAAGTCGTGCCGGCGGACCTGGCCGTCATCGAGACACCCACGCTGCTTGTTGAGGCCGCGTCGGCACTCGGCAACCTGCGCGGCCTCGTCATGTCGCACTGCGAAAGCGTCGACAGTACGGTGCTCGATACCACCATCGAGAGCTGGGAACTGCACTTCGCCGTCAACGCGCGCGCCGCGTGGCTACTCATTAAGGCATTCGCCGAGCATCTGCAGGTCGCCCCGGCCGCAGAGGTCACGGGCCGGATCATCGCTCTTACTAGTGATCATTCGGCTCACAACCTGCCGTACGGGGCAAGCAAGGGTGCCCTTGATCGCATCGTGGTGGCGGCGGCTGTTGAGCTCGCAGACCGCGGCATCCGCGCCAACGTCATCAACCCCGGCCCGATTGATACCGGCTGGATGAGCCCGCAGATCCGGCAGGCGGGCATCGCACAGACTCCGGCCGGACGGCTTGGGACGCCGGCCGACACAGCCAATCTCGTCCGCTTCCTCATGTCCGACGCCGGCGGCTGGATCAACGGGCAAGTCCTCTACAGCAACGGCGGCTTCACGACATCGTCCTAACCCCGCAGGGAGACCTATCGTCTCGCATATGGACGGCGGTCGATCGCCGCGACGATGATCGCCGCGAAGATCACGGCGAGGATGAAACCCGCCAGCAGCGAGTAGCGGTAATGCAGCCCAATGGCATAGCGGGCGACCAGCCCGCCCAGGAAGGACCCGGCCAGGCCGACCAGGGCGGTCCGGATCAGGCCGATCGGGTTCGGGCCGGGCACAAGAAGACGCCCCAGTCCGCCGATGATCAGTCCGCCGATCGCCAGCCAAATCAGCAGTAGAAGCATCCTTAAATGCTACGACCTGCCCGAGACTGCTCATCTGATCCGTCGGCGTCGCCGCCGCTGGCTCAGTCCCCCGTATCGGGCGGGAACTCCGCGGGATAAGGCTGACCAAAGTCGGCGGACCGGCTGACGTCCCTCCATTTGCGGTCGTCGCCGAGTAGCTGCTCGTCCAGCCGGATCGAGTACTCGGCCGCGAGCACGCCGAGCGGCAAGTGGTAGGGAATATCGCGGCGCTTTGCGACCCGGACGAGGATCTCGGCTGCCCGGACGGGATCGCCTGCCGGACCGTCGGGGTTTTGCCGCATGCGCGTGTTCATGGCGCCAACCGTCGCCGCGTAAGGCTCGGGAACATCGCGGACGATCATCGAAGATCCGGCCCAGTCCGTTTTGAAGCCGCTCGGCTCAACCACCATCACCTTGACGCCGAACGGCGCGGTCTCGGCCCGGAGCACGCGGCTGAAGCCATCGATGGCGAACTTGGCGGCCTGATAGGAGGCGATACCAGGAGATCCGCCGACGCGTCCGCCGATCGACGAGAACTGCATGACAAGTCCGCTCGCCTGCTCGCGGAGCACCGGAATCGCTGCCTTCGAGACGTTGTAGACGCCCCAGAAGTTGGTCTCGAACTGCGTGCGGAAGTCCTGGTCCTCGGTGGTCTCGATTGGCGACACGTTCGCGTAGCCGGCGTTGTTGACGATCACGTCGAGCCGGCCGAAGCGATCGCGAGCCTCGGCGATCGCCGAGCGAGCGGCCTGCGCATCGGTGACGTCGAGGGCGATCGGGTGGATGCGCTCGCCTTGCTCGGCCACCAGGTCGGCGAGGTGCTCCGGTCGGCGGGCAGTGGCGGCCACAAGGTCGCCCGCCTCGAGTGCGGCGCGGACAAGCGCGCGACCGAAGCCGCGGGAGGACCCTGTGATGAACCAGACCTGCTGCATGCGACTCAGTAAAACACTGTGTTCTCAACCGACCGAGGACAAGGCGGCCTTGACGTCGCGGCTCCGTTAGGCGACACTAACCGTTAGTGGAACCTGACCGAGCAAGTGACGCCTGGAGCATCCTGGCCGACGCCACCCGCCGCACCATCGTCAGCCGTCTGGCTGCGGGACCGCAGGCCGTGGGACAACTGGCCGCGGAGCTGCCCGTCAGCCGGTCGGCGGTGTCCCAGCACCTCAAGATCCTCAAGGACGGCGGCCTTGTCAGCGAACGCGCGGTCGGCACCAGACGCGTCTACCGGCTCAATCCGACGGCAGTAGCCGCGTTGCGCGATCAGCTGGACACCTTCTGGCAGCGGGCGCTGGCCAGCTACGCGGATGTCGCCGAACAAGCGACCGAGGAGAGTCCATGACCGAAACTGAGGTACCCGTGGTCCGCAAGCAGGTCGTCGTCAACGCGCCGCTTGAGCAGGCCTTCACAACGTTCACCGAGAAATTCGGCGACTTCAAGCCGCCTGAGCACAACCTGCTTGCGGCGCCGATCACCGAGACAGTCTTTGAGCCACACGTCGGCGGACACATCTACGACCGCGCCACTGACGGCAGCGAATGCCGGTGGGCGCGAATCCTCGCCTACGAGCCGCCCACCCGGGTGATCTTCAGCTGGGACATCGGCCCGGATTGGCGGGTGGCGGCCGACCCGGAGCTGACCAGCGAGGTCGAGGTCAGGTTCGTGGCCGAGGGACCGGACCGCACCCGGGTCGAGCTGGAGCATCGCCACCTCGACCGGCACGGTCCCGGCTGGCAGTCGGTTAGCGACGGAGTCGACAGCGATCAGGGATGGCCGCTCTACCTGGCCCGGTATGCCACCGTGATCGAGGGCCGCTGACATGGCACCGACTATCGCCAGCACCGTGGTGGACCGGCCCGCGGCTCAGGTGTTCGCCTACGCCACCGACCCCACGCGCTTCCACGAATGGCAGCAGGGCGTCATCGATGGTCACCTGGAACAGCCCGGCCCACCGCAGGTAGGCGCGAAGTGCCTGACCACTCGCCGCATCGGCGGGGCCAACCGTGTCGTCACCTCCGAGTTGACCCACATCGACGCACCCAGGACGTGGGGCGTGCAAGGCATCGACGGACCCATCCGCGCCACCGTCGACGTCACCGTGGAGCCCCTGACGGCGACCAGTTCCCGGCTGACAATCACGGTCGACTTCGACGGGCACGGCGTCGGCAAACTGCTCGTGCCGCTCATCATCCGTCGTCAGGCCGAAAAGGAAATGCCGGCCAACATCAACGCGCTGAAACAGCGCGTCGAGGCCTAGCCGCAAGCTGGTCAGCTGACGGTTTCGGCGGCGGCCCGAGCCTTCTTGGCCGTCTCCATGAAGTGGAGAGCTCGGCTGGGATCGACAGGATTCCAGGTGACGCCGTCAACCTTCAGGCTGGTGCCCACGATGACCCCGTCGGCAATGGCGAGGATCTCAGCCAGCCGGTCCGCCTGCACGCCGGTGTTGGCCAGGACCGGCGTCTGCGGAACTGCCGTCTTCGCGGCCCGCAGGTCGCTCATCGCGAAGGGGACGCCTGCCTCCGGGCCGCTGATGAGAATGGCATCCAGGCCAAGGAAGCTCGCGCTGCGCGCCCGCTCAGCGACACTGCGCGTGCCGATTGAGCTGCTGAACTCGGGCGTGATGTTGCCGAACAAGGCAACATCGCCAGCTCCGATCGTCTCCCGGTAGGCCGCCACCTCGCCCAGGGCGGGCGAGATCATGCCAATGTCGCTCTCGTAGACGCCCGTCAGGACTTCGCGGATGAAGGTGGCACCGGTGGCGCGGGCAACGGCCAGGCTGGCCGTGGCGTCCCACAGCACGTTCACACCGAAAGGAACGCGGATGGTCGAATGCAATTCACCGATCACGGCCGCCATCGCCGCCGGAATCTCCGGACCCACCTTGAGCTGATACGGGATATCGGCCTCGTTGCAGAACAGCACCGCATCCACGCCAGCGTCCTGCAGCACCTCAAGATCGCGCCCGACGACGTCGAGCAGCCGGGCCCGGCCTGCGCTGCGGTCATGACGCGGCCGGCCGGGCAGGCCGGGGAAATGAACCATCGCGATCACGGGCTTGCTGGTGCGGAATCTCGCCTCGAACGACGTACTCATTAGTGGCCTTTCTGCCGGTCAGCCGACGCTGCTGCGTGCACGAAATCGATGACTGCCTGGTTCCACGGCCCTGGGTTCTCCCAGAACGCGGCGTGACCGCCGGGGACGACGCTCCACGTGCCGACGCCGTCAGCCAGCGCGTCGAACAGTCGCCGGGACTCTTCGGGCCGGATGATGATGTCATCCCTGGCCACCAGGACGAGGGTAGGCACCCGCAGCGACCCGATCCGATCGGCGCAGTCATGGCTCAGGAGCGCCGCCATCTGCGCGCCGAACGCGGCCGACGGCTGGGTACTCTGCTTGGCCGCCGCGACCAGTTCCGTTACTCGCTCGGGGTATTGCTGGTAGAACGCCGGGCTGTAGATCCATGGCGCCTGCTGCTCCATCATGACTGCCATCCCCGCGGCGTCCGCGACGGTGGCCCAAGTTTGGAAGGCCGCGGTCGTAAACGGGTCAGCGGCGGCATACGTGTTCGCCAGGATTACCGAGGCCAGGTCGTCTGGATGAGCAACGGCGTACTCCTGGGCGATGGCGCCGCCCATCGAGACCCCGAGCAGATGGAACCGAGGCAGGCCAAGCTCCGCTACGAGCGCTTTCAGGTCCGCGGCCATCTCGCTGCTGGTGTACGGACCGGGAGGCTGGCTGGAGCGGCCGACTCCCCTGTTGTCAAAACTGACCACGCGTAGCCCGGCGCGCACGAAGTCGTCCATCTGGTTGGCCCAGCCGTCCAGGTCGTCGCCGATACCGTTGATCAGGACGACGGTGTGCTGGCCAGCTCCGGAGATCTGGTAGTGGATATCTACCGCTCCGGCGCGGACTATGCCGCTGTTCATCACAGCCCCCGTTCGGCGAGCGCACGCTGCCAGTACTCCGCTGACGCGCGCAGGTCGGCGATCACCTCGGCGTCGTCTTGCTCGAAGGCCGGGATGACCTCCAGCATCAGCAGCACGTCGCCGGCGCCTGAGTCGGCGAGCGTGTCGAGGACCCGGCCGGGATCGATGCGGCCGACCCCGTTCCGTTCTGAAGTGAACGGCCAGTGCCGGTCGCCGACGCCGTCACTTTGCTGGAGCTGTACCTCGGCAAGGCTGCTGCCGAAATGCTGCAGCCATGCGTAGGGATCGCGGTCGGGCCCGCTGGTGCCGGGGACGCACTGGTGGCCGACGTCCAGGCACAGCCGCACCGGCACGTGCTCGGTGTCGCCATCGGTCAGGAGCGTCTCCAGGCCGGCGATGGTCGATGGCTCCCGGCCCGCGGCGAGGTTCTCCACCAGCAGGTAATCCAGGCCAGCTTCGCGCGCGTGGCGGGTGAGCTCGGCGAGTCCCTCCTGCAGGCCCGACCAGCGCTCGGCCCGCCCGAGTGGATCGGACCAGTCGGGAACGCTCATAGCACCGACGTGGCCGCCAGCTCCACGAGCACCGAGCGCAGCGGCGAAGTCGATGACAGCCAAGTACCACTCCCTGGCAGCGCGCCGCTGCTCGGGCTCGGGATCCATGAGCAGGTTGCGCGAGTACGCCGCCAGGCCGGTGAAGACAGTCTCGGCCTGCAGGCCGTACTGGCTGAGCGCCGCAAGGATCTGCTCGGCTGCACACTGGCGCTCGCCCGAGGCGGTGATGTCGCCGACCAGGTCGAGTGACAGCTCCACCACGTCAAGTCCCAGCTCATCACGTATCACCGCGGCCCAGTCGGCCGGGCGGGGCCAGCGCTTCACGGCGAAGCAGTTGTTGATGCCGAGGCGGGCGCGCATCTCAGTGCTCACTCCGATCGTGCTCATTCCGATCGTGCTCATTCCGATCGTGTTCCTTCGTGTCCGGGCGGACCACAGGCGACGTGAGCAGCGTCTGGTAGCGCTCGTACATCTCGTCGTACAGCGCTCGCAGCGCGGGGTCTGGCTCAGCGTGGTGCGCTGGCCGGTAGCCCGCGGCTACCGCCTCTGCTGCATCCCGGTACACGCCGGCGCCGAGCCCGGCGAGCATCGCAGTACCTGCCGCGGTGGAGTCTCCGGCTACCCGTACGACCGGGATCCCGGTGACGTCGGCCTTGATCTGATTCCAGATCGCGAGGCCAGCGCCGCCGCCGGAGACCCGTAGCTCGGTAGGCGGCACCGACGCTCGGCCCAGAGTCTCCAGGCGCGCGCGGACACCCAGCGCGACACCTTCCATGGCAGCGCGCGCCCAGGCACCCCGGTCGTGCCGCAACGACAGCCCGGTCGCCGCACCGCGCAGCGCCGGGTCGTCCCGCTCGCCATCACCGAGCACGGGCGCGAACAGCATCCCATCGGCGCCGGGCCGGGCCGCACCGGCGGCGGTTGCCAGCCGCTCGTAGTCGGCCGCGCGCGGAGCTCGGTTCGGACCCGAGGTGAAAAGCCGGGCGAGCCAGTCCAGCGCCTCCCCCGTGGTGTTGATGCCCACCTCGGTCACGTAGCTGTGGCGGTCCACGATGCTCGGGTAGTGCGTGACATCGAGGTCGTCCAGTGGCTCGGCGATGACCGAGTTGAAGCAGCTCGAGCTGCCTGCCATCTCGCTGACCGGACCGGACGTGGTGACTCCGGCACCGAGCGCGCAGGCGATGCTGTCTCCCGCGCCGGCCAGCACCGGAACGCCAGCGGGCAGTCCGAGCCGGCGCGCGAGCGGGGCGCGGACTTCCCCGGCGATGCTCCACGGGGCACGGACGTCCGGCAGCAGGCTGGCGTCGAGGTCTAGCCCAGCCAGCAGGTCGCTGGCCCAGCGGCGCGCCCGCAGATCCAGCAGGGCGGTGGCGGCGGCCATCGACCAGTCGGTGGTGGCATTTCCGGTCAGCGTGAGCGCGACGTAATCGGTCGGCTGAACGAAGCGGCGCGTCGCGGCGAACACCTCAGGTTCGTGCGCGCGGATCCAGAGAATCTTGGCGGCCACGTGGAAGGCGGCTGGCACGTGTCCGGTGAGTTTGTGCAGTTCGGTGTCCCCGAACCGGTCGCGCATAAAGGCGGCCTCGGCGGTGGCACGGTTATCCCGGTAGATGATCCCCGGACGCAGTGGCTTGTCCCGGTGGTCGAGCGGAACCACGCTCGGGCACTGCCCGGTCACGGCGATAGCGCGGATGCGGCAACGCTCGCCCAGCGAACGGACTAGCGCGCCGAGCGCGGATAGCGCCGTCGCCTGCCAGCGGCTCGCATCTTGCTCGGCCCAGCCCTCGGCCGGCAACGACGTCGGATAGGAACGGCGGACCTCGCCCAGCGGAGCGCCAGAGTCGGCGAAGGCGCTGGCACGCGCTCCCGAGGTGCCGATGTCGATAGCGATCAGTGCATCGGCGCCGACCGGGTCCGCGCCAGCCGGGTCCGTGCCAGCCGGGTCCGCGCCAGCCGCGGAACTCCAGGGAGTGCTCATCGCGGCCGCCCGGCTATCCGCGAACCAGCTGAGCGTCTGCGCGGTCCTTGTTGAGGCTGATCAGCGCCCCGTTGAGCGCGCCGGTGGAGTAGTCGCTGCCGGGATTGACGACCAGAGTCCGCCGCTTGCCGAGCCGCCGAATGCCGGAGGCCTCGTGGATGTGACCGTGCAGGCCCACCAGGGGCTGGCGCTCTAGCTCGATCTCCCGCACCGCGGTGCTACCGACGGGCACGTACTGCACTTGGCCGAGCACTGCCTGAACGCGCAGATTGTCGTCCAGTTCGGGCGCCTCGTCCAGCTGCGTGCCGTAGGGCGGCGGGTGCAGGTTGAAGACGGCACGCTCAGGTCGCTGGAGCTTGTCCGCCATCGCGGTGTAAGCGGCGGTCAGCTGCTGCTCGTCTTCCTCGCGGTAGGTATGCCAGGGCGTTGGGTTGGCGTATCCCCAGCTGATCATCTCGTGCTCGTCATCGAGCATCACGACCTTGCCCTCGGCGTGGACGCCCCACGGGGCCTGGTCGAGCATCTCGCCCAGTTCCACCGGGTCGTCGTTGCCGAGCATCAGGTACAGCGGGACGCCTTTGGGCCGCAGCCGGGTGTCGGCGATGTCCAGCCATTCCGCGAGCCGTTCCCGCATCAAGCGCAGGAACAGCTCATCCAGCGTTCCGGCCGCTTCCATGGCTTCCAGCTCACCGGGCTCAGCCCGGTACGGATAGTAGCCATGGTCGGCGATCAGCCGTTCGAGGTCGGCCAGCTCGGGACCGTCGTCCAGCTCGTAGCGGGTGCCCACGAAGGTGCAATGCCAGCGACCGCCAGGTCCCCGCACGATCGACTGGATGGCCTTGCCTGCGACGTCCCCGCCAAGTACCAGCACGGTGGGCTTGTAGACCTGGGTGGAGTTGACGAACTTGCGGAAGCAAAGGCTCGAGCCGTGCAGATCGCTGACGAAGTAGACCAGGGTGTTCTTTGCCATCTATCCGAGCACTCCGCTCTCACGCGCACGCGCGGCTGCCGCCATGAAGGCGGCGGCGCGGCCGGCGTCCACCGGATTCCAGGTGACGGCGTCGCGTTTGAGGGTCGTACCGACGATCGCGCCGTCCGCGATAGCCAGGATCTCCGTTACGGTGTCGGCGGTCACGCCGGTATTGGCCAGTACCGGCAGGTGCGGGACCGCCTGCTTTGCTTCCCGAAGCTGCTCGGTGTCGGTGGGCACGCCGGTGATCGGCCCGCTGATCAAGAGCGCGTCGACACCGAGGAAAGCTGCGCTCCTGGCCCGCTTCGTGATCGACCGGTGGCCAAGGGGGCTGGCGAACTCCGGGGTGATGTTCGCGAGTAGCGCGACCGGCTCGGCGCCGATCTGCGTCCGGTACGCGGCGATCGAGCCATAGTGCGGCTGCATGATGCCGAGGTCGCTTTCGTACACGCCGGTGAACACCTCGCGGACAAACCAGGCCCCCGTCGCCCGCGCGACAGCCAGGCTCGACACCGGGTCCCAGACGAGGTTGACCCCGAACGGACGGCGGATCTCGCTGCGCACCTCGCCGATGACCGCCGCCATAGCCGCGGCCGCCTCCACGCCGACGCCGAGCTGGTACGGCAGATCGGCCTCGTTGCAGAACAGCAGGCCGTCGACACCCGCCTCCTGGAGGACGACGAGATCACGGGCAACGGCGTCGACAATCGGCTGCATGCCCGCGGCCCGGTCGTGCCGCGGTCGTCCCGGCAGCGCGGGCAAGTGCATCATGGCGATGATCGGCTTAGCAACACCGAACATGTCACGGAGCACGGACGTCATCCCGCCGCCAGCGCTGGCGCCTCACGGGCCGGTACCTCGCGGTCCACCACGATCACCTCCACGCCCTCCCGCTCGATCCGGTCCACTTCGACTGGATCAGCAGTGGCGTCGGTGACGATCGTCGAAACCCGCTTGAGCGGTACGACAGTGCTCAGCGCCACGTCGCCGAACTTGGAGCCGTCGGCCAGCACGATGATTCGTTCGGTCTTGTCCAGCGCCGCGCGGATGACGCCGGCTTCGGCGTCATCGAGATCGGTGACGCCGCGGCGGGCCGAGATGCCAGCTGCCCCGATGACGGCGATGTCGGTGTTGTAACGCTGCACGCACTCCACGGCCGCGGGGCCGACGCAGCTGAGCTCGTCCTGGCGGACCATCCCGCCCGCCATGATGACCTGCACCCGACGGGTGCCGAGCAAGCTGGCCACTACCAGCGAGGGGGTGATCACGAGCAGTCCGTCGCGCGGCGCCGCCAGCC
Source organism: Streptosporangiaceae bacterium (assembly GCA_035484155.1). Classification (GTDB taxonomy): domain Bacteria; phylum Actinomycetota; class Actinomycetes; order Streptosporangiales; family Streptosporangiaceae; genus JAJYUU01. Next base: position 3,429 of record DATHPF010000366.1, on the reverse strand, counting down.
TGGCGAACTGCTCGACGGTGGAACCGACCCCCACGAAGATGACGCGGGCGCCGACTGTCAGGTCGGCCGCCCGCAGCGCGATCCGGCGCTTCTCCTGCGCGTGATGCAGCATCCGGGCGCTCTGCGTCACCTCGAAGGCACCCGCCGCGCGGACAACACGGGTCGTCGCGCCGCCGTAGGTACGGCGGACGAAGCCATCGCGGTCGAGCCGCCGCAGATCACGGCGGATGGTCATCTCGGAAACCTCGAACTCGCGGGCCAGGCTGCTGACCTCGACCGCTTGATCCGCTGCGATCCGCTCTAGCACCTTGATGCGCCGCTCGACCGCCAGCAAGGCATCTCCTACTGTTCGCTTCTGAAAATGGTAATGCTCGTTTATGTGCGAAGGATTGACACTTGTTACTGGTTGTGTTCGACTTTAGCCAGCCTCGGGGGGCAGCGTCAACGGGGGGCTTGGGCAGTCAGGAGGGAACGCTCATGACCACCGCGGACAAATCCGAGAGTCGGCTGTTCGTTCGTAACAGCACCGGACTAGTACGCTCCGCGTCAGCGATCGACGCGACAATTTTCAACGCGGTCATCTCTGCGCCGATCGGCTCGACGCTCGCCTGGTCGATCTTCTTCACCCTGGCGGCGTTCCCGGGCGCTGACCCCGTCGGCGTACTGGTCATCACGCTGATCATCAACATCCCCGTGCTGATCATGTTTGCGCTGCTTGGCGCGAGCATGCCGAGAGTGGGCGGCGACTATGTCTGGGTCAGCAGGACCCTGTCACCGCCGCTGGCGCTGATCTCGAACCTGTGCATGATCATGGGTGGCCTGCTCGGCGCGGCTTACTTCGCTAAGTTCTTCTCCGTCTTCGCCCTGGGCCCGGCGCTGGTCGCGGGCGGCAGTCTGGCGCACAACAGCACCCTGATCAGCTGGGGGTCGTCGTTCGAGACAGACAAGACCTGGATCCTCGGTGGCGCGCTGCTCATGGTCGTCTTGCAGACGTACATCCTGATCCGCGGCACGAAGTCGACCTTCCGCTGGCAGAACGGCGCGTTCCTGATCGGAATGATCGGAATGATCGTCGCCTTCATCGCGCTCGCCGTCGCCAGCCGGCATGGCTTTGACACCCATTTCAACGCGCTGAACAAGAGCTTCGGCGGCGGCACCGTGCAGAAGGTCATCTCCACCGCGAGCGCTCAGCACGCCGCACCGCACCTGAGCAACCTCAGCGCCACGCTGCCCACGCTGTTTTCCATACAGGGCTTCATGATGTGGAACTTCTGGTCGGTGTACATGTCCGGCGAGCTCAAGAGCGCGTCGAACCGCCGCCGCCAGCTGTCGGTCATGTTCGGTGCGCTCGGCTTCGACGTCGCGCTGCTGATCGCCGGCGCTCTGCTGCTGTTCAAGGTGACCGGCTACAACTTCATGTACGCGGTCAACGTGCCCAACCACGCCTATGCGATCCCGTCCGGGCCCTTCTACCCGTTCCTCGCGGCGCTTTCCGTGAACTCGCCGGTGATCACGGTGGTCATCCTTGGCTGCTTCCTGTGCTGGGCACTCCCATCGATGATTGCCAACAGCTTCATGCCTATCCGGTCCTTCTTTGCCTGGTCGTTTGACCGGCTAATGCCGGAGAAACTGGCGGACGTGAACGAGCGGACGCACTCGCCGATCATCGCGATCGTCGTGGTCAACGTCATGATCGCCGCGCTCACGATCTGGAGCGTCTACTCCAATGCGTTCCAGCTCGTGCTCGGGCTGATCGTGCTGGCCGGCTGTCTCGGCGTCGTGATCGTCGCCGCAGCCGCGATCGCGCTGCCGACACGCCGCCCCGAGCTCTACCGGGCCTCGCCGGCGAACATCAAGTTCCTGGGCATCCCGGTCCTGTACATCGTCGCGACCATCTCGATCATCGTGTTCGTCGCGCTGGCCGTGGTATCGACGCAGTACCCGGCACTGGTCATGAACGGCAACAGCGCCAACTTCTGGTGGATCCCGGCCTGGTTCGGAGGCCTGATCGTGGTCGGCGCCAGCTTGTACTACGTGCCCAAGTTCATCCGTGCCCGCCGGGGCATCAACGTCAGCTTCGTCTACAAGGAGCTGCCGCCGGAGTGATGTCGCGCCTCACCTGACCGACGCCACCGAAGACGATGAAGGGAACGGCATCCTTTCCGACATCCGCGAGGAAGCGGGACGACTAGCCGGCCTGGCGCTGAAGTCCGGCGTGCCCGCACGACTGCTGGGCGGCCTCGCTATCTGGCTGCGCTGCCCCAGCGTGCGCACCGGGCCTTATGCGCGCAGTTACGGCGACATGGACTTCGCGGTCGCCGCCCGCGCGAGCTCCGAGCTGAAGGAATTGCTGACCGCGGAGGGCTACCTCCCCGACAAGTTCTTCAACGGCCTGCACGGGGAGTCCCGCCTGTACTTCGGGGCGCCGGATGGCCAGTGGTCGATCGACATCGTCATCGACGAGCTGACGATGTCCCATCGGCTTGACCTGCGGGGCCGGCTCGATGGTCCGGCCCCGACGATCACCCTCGCCGACCTGCTGCTCAGCAAGCTGCAGGTCTGGGAGATCAACCGGAAGGACCTCGGCGACGCGCTCTGCCTGCTAGCCGACTGCCGGCTGGGAGACGACGACTCGGACCCCGAGACGATCAGCCGCCAGCGGATCGCCGCGGTCCTCGGCGCCGACTGGGGGTTCTGCCACACCACGCAGCGCAATCTTGGCAAGCTCGCCGAGCTGTGGGCGGAAACTAAGGTGCCGGCTGCCGCGTACGACGTCGCCGCGCAGATCGAGTCCGTCCGCCAGACGATCGACCAGGCGCCCAAGACCAGGGCATGGCGCATGCGCAGCCGCATCGGCGAGCGCGTCCGCTGGTATGACGTCCCTGAGGAAGTAGGCCACTAGCCCTGGCTGGCTTCTCGGGCCGCGTCCTCAAGCTGACGCCGGTACCTCTCCCACCACGCCGGGCCGCCTGGCCGCACGTGATCGTTATCTGCGCCGAGCCCGACGGCGCCGTCGATGAGCTCGCGGACGATATCGGCCTGCCCCGCATGCCGGTTGGTATCAGCGGTGACGTGCACCAGGACGCGGTGCAGCGTCACGTCCCGCTCTGCCTCCGGCCACCAGGGCACGTAGCCAGGCGCGTCCAGGGCGAGCAGCTGGATCGTCTCATCCGCGTGCGCCCAGGCTCCCCGGTACATCCCGGTGATCAGATCCCGCGACTCACCAGCAGTGGCCCACATGTCCGCGTTGTTCCTGGCGTCGTCCTCCGACCAGGGCCGCGGCCCGCGGGGCGGCCGCCCGAACGCGTCACCGAAGTACCAAAGCTCGACCCCGGCCAGGTGCTTGACCAGTCCGAGCAAGTTGGTGCCGGTCGGCGTCAGCGGACGGCGGACGTCGTACTCGGATAGTCCGTCAAGCTTCCACAGCAG
>DATHPF010000365.1:0-10026 GCA_035484155.1 Streptosporangiaceae bacterium | reverse complement strand
AGCGACGAGCACGGAGATCGCCATGCAGCGCTCGCCAGCCGAGCCGAAGCCGGCGTTGACGGCCGCGTCCGCGGCCAGGTCCAGGTCAGCGTCGGGCAGCACGACCATGTGGTTCTTGGCCCCGCCCAGTGCCTGGACGCGTTTGCCATGGCTAGTCGCGGTCTCCGCGACGTACCGTGCGATCGGAGTGGAGCCGACGAAGCTGACCGCGCGGACGTCCGGGTGGGCCAGGAGCGCGTCGACCGCTGGCTTGCCGCCATGCACAACGTTAAACGCGCCGTCGGGCAGCCCAGCCTCGGCCAGCAACTCGGCCAGCAGAAGCGAGGCCGAAGGGTCCTTCTCTGATGGCTTGAGGATGAAGGTGTTGCCGCAGGCCAGGGCGATCGGGAACATCCACATCGGCACCATGGCCGGGAAGTTGAACGGCGTGATCCCGGCAACCACGCCGACCGGCTGGCGGATCGAGTAGGCGTCGACGCCAGTGGAGACGTTCTCCGAGAAGCCGCCCTTCAGCAGATGCGGGATGCCGCATGCGAAGTCGACGACCTCCAGACCACGCGCGACCTCGCCAGCGGCGTCAGAGGTGACCTTGCCGTGCTCGGCGGTGATCAGCGCCGCCACGTCGGACTGGTGCTGGCGGACGAGCTCGCGGAAGGCGAACATGACGCCGGCGCGCTTGACCAGTGATGTCTCGCGCCAGCCGGGCAACGCGGCCGTGGCCGCCGCCACCGCGGCGTCGACCTCGGTCGCGGTGGCGTAGTCCACCGTGCCGCTGACCTTGCCGGTCGCCGGGTTGTAGATGTCACCACGGGTCGCTGCGCCGCCCGTCCACGGCTTGCCGTTGATCCAGTGCGTACGGTGCGTGCTTACCTCGTTCATGGCCCTGCATCTACCTTCCGCGGCTCTGCGTACCCGGCCTGCATTCCCAGCCAGCCCTGTCTTCCCAGCCAGTCCAGCCCCATGGTGTCCCCTTCCCCAGTCTGTCGCGAGGCAGCAGTCATGCCAAGTTACGTTCTGTCAGGGAACGGGGTCGCTGCCATACAGTATGTTGTCCAGCTAACTGGCCATCGATCGCGGCTGGGCCATCGCTGCTCAAAGGGGGCCGTCTGCATGCTGCCGACAGTGGCGGACGTGCTGGCTCTCGATCCGGTGCGCAGCGGCGCGCCGCGCGTGCTGGCGGGTGCTGGCCGGCTGGGCGCGCCGGTCCGCTGGGTCCACGTCATCGAGCTGGCCCAGGCCGCGCACTTGCTGCGCGGCGGCGAGCTCGTGCTCTCGACTGGCATCGCGCTGCCGGAGGATGCTGCCGGGCTCGGCCGGTACGTGGCCGAGCTCGCCTCCGTCGGGGTCAGCGCGCTGGCCGTTGAGCTGGGCTCGCGCTACGCACGCAGCCTGCCGCCTGCCCTGGTCGCGGCCGCCGTCGAGCATGAGCTGCCGCTCATCGCCTTCGAACGGGAAGCCCAGTTCATCGAGATCACCGAGGCCGTGCACGCCCGCATCATCGACGTCCAGCTCACTGAGCTGCGGGCGGCCGAGCGGATGCACCAGGTGTTCACCGAGCTCGCCGTGTCTGGGGCGGCAGCAACCGAGATCGTGGCGCAGACCGCGACGCTCGCGGGTTGCCCCGTCATCCTGGCGAACCTGGCCCATCAGGTCCTCGCCTGTGCACCGCTCGGGCAGGACGCGGCTCGCCTGCTGGCCGGATTCGCGGGCCGGTCTCGCGCTACCCGCAGTACTGCCAGGACCGGATACGACCCGACGTCGGGCTGGCTAGTCACCAGCGTCGGAGCGCGCGGACAGGACTGGGGCAGGCTCATCCTGGTCCGCGGGGGTCAGCCCGCGCCGGGCGATGAGGCGCTGATCGAGCGGGCGGCCACCACGCTGGCGCTCGGACGCCTGCTCGACCATCAGCGCGAGAGCCTCGAACGGCAGGCACACCGGACGATCCTGGCCACGTTCCTCGGAACCGGGTATGGCGATCAGGCCGAGGCGGAGGCCAGGGCGCGGGCCCTTGGCGTGCCGGTAGCCGGCCGCCTCCTGGTCGCGGTGGTGGTGCGCGTGGCGAAGGCCAGGGCGCTGGCCCGGGCGGGGGTCGCCGGGTCCGCCAGCGCCGGGGCTGCCATTGGCGGGGCTGCCGGCGCCGGGGCTGCCACTGGCGGAACTGCCAGTGCCGCGCCCGCCCTCGCCGGAACTGCCACCGCCGCGCCTGCCCTCGCCGGAACTGCCAGTGCCGCGCCCGCCCTAGCCGGAGCTGGCACCGCCGCGCCCGCTACCGCCGCCGCCGCCGGGATCGCTGACGCTCTCGCCGAGGTGTGCCGGCAGCTGCGGGTGCCAGCCCTGGTGAGCTCGCTCGACGACGACAGGGTCGCCGCTGTGCTGTCCCTGCCGCCCCGCGCCGATCCGGACGCAGTGCTGACGCGCCTGGCCGGCGAACTGCGCCCGCGGCTGCACGACGACGACGTGATCGGGGCCGGGTCCGCGGTCGATTCGGTGGGGGCTGTCCAGCGTTCGCTGCTGGAGGCCGACCACGTGGCCGCGGCCGCCTCGGGCGGCGAGTGGCACCCTTACTACCGGCTGCCCGACTTGCGGCTGCGCGGCCTTCTGCACCTGTTGCGCGACGATCCGCGGCTCCAGGCGTTTGCCGAGCGAGAGCTGGGCCCGCTACTCGTTCACGACGAGGCGACCGGCACCCAGCTACTGGCCGCGCTGACCGCTTACCTCTCGGCAGGCGGCAACAAGGCGGAGGCCGCGAAGAGTGCCCACCTCGCTCGGCCGACCATGTACGAGCGGATCCGGCAGATCGAGGCAGTGCTCGGCGTCGACCTTGAGCCAGCCGAGTCGCGGCTGTCGCTCCATGTGGCCCTGCTCGCGCTCCGCGCCGGCAACCGCTCCTGACGCGGCGCCGCTGTCACCGCAGTACGGCCGACGTTGTAGGTGTTTGACGGGCAAATCTCGACGTTGTAGGCGTGCGGCGGGGACAAACCACAATTAATCGGGCGCGTTTGCCCGGCGAACGCCTACAACGTGCCGCACGACGCCCGAGTCGGCGGGGCCGATCACGGAGCGGTCGGGCGCCGTGACCTAATGTGCGGCGAGTGGGATCACTCCTGGTCGCCGGGACCAGCTCAGATGCAGGCAAGTCAGTCGTTACCGCCGGGATTTGCCGGTGGCTGGCGCGCCAGGGCTACTCAGTCGCGCCGTTCAAGGCCCAGAACATGTCGCTCAACTCATTCGTCACCCGCGGCGGCGGCGAGATTGGCCGGGCTCAGGCTGCCCAGGCCCGCGCCTGCGGCATCGAGCCGACGGCGACGATGAATCCTGTCCTGCTCAAGCCCGGCAGCGATACCACCAGCCAGCTGATCGTTCTCGGTGACGCCGTGACCGAGACCGACGCGGCCGGCTACTGGACCGGCGGGCGTCAGGGCCGGCTACTCGACGTCGTCGTCGGGGCGTACAAAGACCTGGCCGCGCGTTTCGACATGGTGATCTGCGAGGGTGCTGGCAGCCCGGCCGAGATCAACTTGCGCGACACCGACATCGTCAACATGGGCTTCGCCCGGGCGGTCGAGGTGCCGACGGTGCTCGTCGGTGACATCGACCGTGGCGGCGTGTTCGCGTCGTTCGTGGGCACGCTGGCGGTGCTCGACCCCGCCGATCAGGCGCTCATCGCCGGCTTCCTGGTGAACAAGTTCCGTGGCGACGTCGACCTGCTGAAACCAGGGCTGGACATGCTCGAGCAGCTCACCGGGCGGCCGACGTTCGGAGTGCTGCCCTTCGCTGCGGACATCGGGGTAGACGCCGAGGACGCGATCGACTGGGCGCTGCTGCGCTCGGGTGGCCCGCCGCTCGGTGCCGACGTGCTCCGGGTTACTTTCGTCGCGCTGCCGCGGATGAGCAACCACACCGACGCGGACGCGCTGGCGTGCGAGCCTGGCGTCATCGTGCGCTTCGCCCGGCAGGCAGCCGAGCTCGCGGACGCGGACCTGATCGTGCTGCCGGGTACCCGGGCCACGGTCAGCGACCTGGCCTGGATCCGCGAGCGCGGCATCGACAAGGCCGTCATCCGGCACGTAGCCCGCGGGCTGCCGGTGCTCGGCATCTGCGGCGGCTACCAGATGCTCGGCACCCTGATCGAGGACAACGTGGAGAGCGGCGCAGGCCAGGTGCCAGGCCTTGGCCTGCTACCGGTCCAGACCACGTTCGGGCGGCAGAAAGTGCTGGCCCGGCCGTCGCGCACGCTGGCTGACGGGGTGGTGGTCGACGGTTACGAGATCCACCACGGCGTGCTCAGCCGGGACGCGGGCGAGCCGTTCTTTGCCGACGAGGGATGCCGCGTCGACGCCGTGGCCGGCACGGTCTGGCACGGCCTGCTGGAGAACGACAGCTTCCGGCGGGAGTACCTCGGCTACGTGGCCCGGACCGCTGGGCGCGCCTTCACTGGAGCGGCAGACGTCTGCTTCGAGGCCATCCGGGAGGCGCAGCTCGACCGGCTGGCCGACCTGATTGCCGGCCACGTCGACCGGGACAAGTTGCTGGGATTGCTGACGGGCGGTCATAGCGCCGGCCCGGCCGTACGGCTGACACTGGGCGACTAACAGTGGGCGACTAACAGTGGGCGACTAACACTGGGCGGCTAACACTGGGCGACTAACGATCGGCCCGGTCAGCGGCTGAGCTCGGGCGGCACTTGCAGCTCTTCACGCGCGTAGAGCGCGGCGATGGCGTCCGGCTCATCAGCGGCGCAGACGGCGGCGACAGTGTCGATGAGCTCGTCGTAATCTGCGCCAGTAGCGCCGCGGTAGGCCGCAGACATCTGGCCCCATTCATCCCACGGCAGCATCTCGACCTTGTTGAGGGCGGCGAGGTCCCGGATCGCGTTGCCGCTGATCTCGGCAGGCCCGAAGTTCTCGGTGCCGTGCACACCGAACTGGGCGGCATCAATGTGGCCGGCCCGGTAAGCGCTCCACGCCTCGCCGCCGGTGAGGAATTCGCCGTCCCGCAGGTCCTCCGGATGCTCGAGGACGGGCCGGCCGAGTATTTCCGAGTCGATACGCACCCAGCGGCGGTCGCTGTCATGCCAGTACTCGGTGATCCAGTGATCGAGACCCTGACCCGGATGGAAGTACGTGGCAAAACCACACCGGGCCCGCGCCGTGATCCCGCGGTAGCGGAGCAGCGCGCAGCTCAGCACGGCGAAGTGCCGGCACGTGCCGATGACCCGCCCGGACTCCTCCCGCGACAGATGCAGCGGCGCGCGATCGAGTGCCATGAGGATCTCGACGAGCCGCGCGGCCGGGCGGATGTCCTTCTCCGTGAGGCGGTCCGACCCCACGCCGAGCGAGGTCGCGTCGTCCGGCTGCAGGACCAGGCTGTGCACCTGCGCGCAGATGCCCACGGCATCGGTGGCGAGGCCGGCTAGCCCGGTCAGTGCGGCCGGGCTCACGCTGGCCAGCTCGGTGATCGGGCCGGCAGCTGCGTAGTCGAGATCGGCTGGCATGCTGGCGATGCTAGCTCCGGGCACTGACATAAGCGCCGGCGCTGCGCTGCCAGGCGGTGAGGTGTGACGGCCCCGTTCCTAGCCTTGAGGGTTAACGTGGGTACTACCGCGCTCCGCGCTCGTGCCGAGGAGGCCCCCAATGTCCCTGGACCCGGCGACCACCGCCGTCGTGCTGATCGAGTACCAGAACGAGTTCACTTCCGATGGCGGGGCGCTGCACGGCGCCGTATCCGAGGTGATGGACAAGACGAACATGCTGGCCAATACCAGTGAGGTCGTCGACGCGGCCAGGGCGGCCGGCGCGACGATCATGCACGCGCCGATCACCTTCGCGGCCGGGTACAACGAGCTCAGCAAGCATCCGTACGGAATACTCAAGGGCGTCGTAGACGGCAGCGCTTTCGTCAAGGGCAGCTGGGGCGCCGCCATCATCGACTCGCTGGCACCGCAGCCCGGTGACATCGTCATCGAGGGCAAGCGCGGCCTGGACACCTTCGCCAGTACGAACCTGGATTTCATCCTCCGCAGCAAGGGCATCACCACCATCGTGCTCGGCGGGTTCCTCACGAACTGCTGCGTGGAATCCACTATGCGATCCGGCTACGAGAACGGCTACCAGGTCATCACGCTGACCGACTGCACAGCCGCGACGTCGGTCGCCGAGCACGAAAACGCCATCACCTACGACTACCCGATGTTCTCCAAGCCCATGAGCGCGGCCGACGTCATCGCCGAATTCAGCTAGCCCAGGTCAGACGAGCAACCGGCTGGCAGCGGTCAGCCAGGTGGCCCCGGCGAGCCGCCGCGCGGTTCGCCGGGGCCGCGGCCGGAACGGCTGCGGTCAGGCCGGGACTAGCACCCGTCCGACGGGGCCCATGGCTGCGCGCCGTACTGGGCGTAGAGCTGGCTGAAGGCGGCCTCCTGCTGGGCGACAGATGCCTGCCCGGCCGTGCCGGAGTAGCCGAGCTCTGCCCATGTGGACGGCAGAATGCCGAACAGGCCGGCCGAGGATGCGGTGGGGTTATCGCCACTCTCTCGCCAGGCGACGCACTGCTCGAAGGCTGACATGCCTGCCGTCAGCGGCTGACCGACCGTGGCCGGCTGCGCTGGAGCGGCGGCCTGGCCGGCCGGTGCCGGGGTCTGCGCCGTGCTTGCGCCTGCCGTGCTGGTGCTGCTGGCAGGCTGCTTCGCCACAGCGTGCGCAGTGACGTGGTGCGGCTTGGCGAGCTTGGCTGCCGTCGCTGGCTTGGCCGGCGCGGCGTGGTGCACGGTGTGCGCGGCGACAGACGCGGGCGCTGGCGCGGCCTGAGCAAACGGCATGGCCGTCAGCAGGGCCCCGGCGACGGTGGCGGGCAGCAGCGTGGCAGCAGCGATCTGCGACATCTTCATGGGAGGGGTTGGCCTCCTGCGTCCGCCCTCAGCGCTTCGCGGCAGGCCGCGACTAACAATCTTGGGCGTGACTTGATACGGGCTCGGGGGTGAGCGTTCGGCAGGTACAACCGATCACGGCGGTCCTGAGCATCCTTGTATGGGACTTGTCACTGTTGCCCGGGCCGGGAATAGTGGCCGGGACCTGCGGATATGTGCTTGCTGCATGGCGAGGGCGCGGCCAGGGTAGTAACCGCCAGGGGGATATCACGGGTGGGCGTTCAGTTCGGAGGGCTGCTCGCGCTTGCCGTCACGGCATTCGTCGCGCCGCTGGCGGCCAGGGCAATCCCGGGCCGGATCGTGCCGCCAGTCGTGCTGGAGGTGCTGGCGGGCATCGCGATCGGCCCGCAGGCCCTCGATCTGGTCCAGCCGACGGGGGGCGTCTACGTCCTGTACCTGCTCGGCTTCGGCTTCCTCCTCTTCCTCGCCGGGCAGGAAATCGAGGTCAAGCGGTTCCGCGGGCCGACGTTCCGCCTCACCGGGGCTAGCTTCGTGCTCAGCCTCGTCGTGGCTGTGCCTGTCGCGCTGCTCCTGCGCCTGATAGCGACCGGCGCCGACGTCCGGCTGCTGGCGCTTGCGCTGACCGCAAGCTCGCTGGGCGTGATGGTGCCGGTGCTGCGCGACGCGGGCGAAGTCAGCACCGAGTTCGGCCAGCTCGCGATCATGGCGGGATCCGTCGGCGAGTTCGCTGCACTGCTGCTGCTGACAGTGCTGTTCTCCGCGCAACCGGAGCCCACCTGGGCGCAGGTCGCTTACGTCGCGGCCCTCGGCGCGGCTGCCGTGATCGGCGCCGTCGGGTTGCGCCGCATGTGGCGGTCGCCGTGGCTGCGACGGAACTTGCTGGCGACCGACCAGTCCACATCCCAGCTGCGGGTCCGCGGTGCCTTCGTCATCCTGCTGACGTTCGCCGCGATTGCGCACGAGTTCGGGGTCGATGCTCTGCTCGGGGCGTTTGTCGGCGGCGTGGTGCTGAACATCGCCGACAGCGACGACCGGCCGACTCGGGACCGCTATGAAGGGAAGCTGCGGGCCATCGGCTACGGCTTCCTCGTCCCGGTCTTCTTCATCGTGACCGGGGTCGAGTTCGACGTCCGGTCGCTGTTTGCCAGCGCTGCCTCGCTGGCTCTCATGCCGGCCATCGTTGTCGGCATTCTCATCGTCCGCGGCGTGCCTGCGCTGTTGTACAAGCGCAAGCTCGGGCTCAGGCCCGCGATCGCGGCCGGGCTACTCCAGGCGACGACGCTGACGTTCCCGGTCGTCGTCGCCCAGGTCGGGCGGAGTCTCGGCCTGCTGACGGCCGCCACGTCGGCCGCGCTGGTCGGGGCGGCACTGCTCACCGTGCTGATCTTCCCGGCGACCGCGCAGGCGCTGCGGCCCTGGTCACAGCCCGAGCCACCGACACTCCCGCCTGCTGCGCCGCCCCCAGCGGCACCGTCCCCGGCGACAGCAGGCTAGGCACCGGGCTAGCCGTCGGGCTTGTTGCCGGCCTTGTTGCCGGGCTTGTCGCCGGGCTGGCGGATCACCAACCGCGCGAGCCAGGCCGCGGCGACGCCGACGATCACGCCGACGATCGTGTCAGCGAGCCGCAGGATCGGCTGCTCCCACGCGTGCTGCGGATTGAGCTGGGCCAGCGTGATGAGAACGGCAGTAGCGACCGCCGCCGCAATCGCGTCGCCGGGCCGGCCTATCAGGATCGTGACCAGCGCGCTCAGGCCGATGAGCAGCGCCAGCGCCCAGACGTGGAATGGCAGGAAGATCAGGTAGACGAGGCAAAGAGCGAAGCTGACGAGGGTAGCGGCGATTCTGGAGACGGCGGCCGCGAAGCTCTGCTCGTAGGTGTTACGGCTGACGACGATCGTGCCGAGCACCGCCCACAGGCCGCCGACGATGTCGTCCGAAGATGAGATGAAGTGCGCCTCGGACATCAAGTGCGTGGCTAGCCAGTAGGCCACGAAGCAGGCGACGCCGAGCACCGTGCACTCAAGGACGGCGGTGCGGACCTGCACGCCGCTGAGCCGCAGTCCCGCGTCCCGCTGCGCACCACTGTCCCGTTGCGCACCACCGTCTCGTTGCGCACCACCGTCTCGTTGCGCACCATCGGGCTCGTGCTGAGACACGCCGACGAGGCTATCTCCGTCAGGAGTCGAAGCCGAGACCCACCCGGTCCAGGGCGCGCAGCCACAGGTTGCGCCGTCCGGAGTTGCGGTCCGCCCGGGCGAGCGACCACCTGGTGAGCTGGACGCCGGCCGAGCGCAGCGGCTCGGGCGGGAACGGTATCGGCGTCGTCCGTACCAGCTCCAGCTCCGTGAGCTCGGTTGGCTGGCCGCCCAGGAGGTCGAGCAGCACGCGGGCGCCGAAGCGGCTCGCGCCGACGCCAAGCCCCGTGTAGCCGGCCGCGTATGCCAGCCGGCCCTGGTGCGCGGTGCCGAAGAACGCGCAGAACCGCGAGCACGTGTCGATCACGCCACCCCACTGGTGGCTGAACCGTACGCCCTCCAGTTGCGGGAACGTCTCGAAGAAATGCTCGGCCAGCTTGGTGAAGGTGGCCGGCCGCTGGTCCTGCGCCGCGGCGATCTTGCCCCCGTAGAAGTAGATTGCGTCGTACCCGCCCCACAAGATCCGGTTATCGCTAGTGAGCCGGTAGTAGTGGAACTGGTTGGCGCTGTCGCCGATCCCCTGCCGGTGCGCCCAGCCGACGCTGGCGAGCTGGCCTGCCGTCAGTGGCTCGGTCATGAGCACGTAGTCGTACACCGGAATCAGGTAGTAACGCAGCCTGCGTAGCAGCGGCGAGAAAGCACCGGTGGCCAGGGCGACGCGGCTCGCGGTGACACGGCCGCCAGGCGTGTGGAGCGTCAGAGCGGGGCCAGCCAGTCCGTCTTCAGCGGCTAGCGAACGGACCGGACTGTCCTCGTAAATGCGGACGCCCGCCTCCAGGCAGGCCTGCCGTAGGCCCCAGGCCAGCCTGGCCGGGTCCAGCGTGGCGCACCCCGCCGGGTCCCACAGGCCACCGAGATACGTCGGTGACCCCACTTCCGCGCGGACGGCGTCGCGATCCAGCAGCCGCACGTCGGCGCCGAGCTGTCCGGCGATCGCGGCGGTCTGCC
>DATHPF010000364.1:0-21766 GCA_035484155.1 Streptosporangiaceae bacterium | reverse complement strand
CACGGCCGGGCCCGGCTGCTTCGGGCCTGGCCGGGCTCCAGCGAGCGGTCAAAGTCGCGGACTCGTTCCTCGCGCAGTGCCATCAGCATCGAACTCGGGAAGTACACGGTTGCTCCTCACGATGCCGGCCAGCGGACGGTCCGCTGCCGGTCACCGGATATGACTGCGGAAATTGCCTCGGCTAACCGGTCCCGGCAAGAAAGGTCACGCGATGGTGGCCGGCAGCCCGAAGCGGGCAAACATCTCGGCGCCGTCGATGGATGAGCCGGCGCCCCATCGGCCCAGCAGCTCGGCGGTGAGGAAGTAGTCGACTTCCGCGATCCGCTCGCCCCGAAGCGACAGCACGGCCAGCGCCGATGCCACCCAGGTCCCGGTGACAGGGTCGACGGTGTAGCACCCGAGGGCCAGCTGGCCGTTGGCTCCGGTCGGGCGGAGCCGCCAGCGTTCGTTGAACCCGAAGGCGGTGAGGAACTCGCCGATGGCCGCCGGTCCCCGGTACCAGACGGGCAGCGGGGGCATCGCCCAGACGGCGTCGTGGGTGAGCAGGCCGACCAGCGCGCCGGTGTCGGCCCGCTCGAGCGCGTCGACGAATGCCTTAACCAGCTTGCGCACCCGCTCGTCGCCCAGGGACCGGACCGTCCGCTGCTGGTCCGGTTCGGCGCCCGGGCCCGCCAGGCCCAGCCGGGCTCGCTGCAAGGCGCTGGTCACCGCCGGCACCGTGGTGCCGAGCTGGTCGGCGATCTCCGTCGCGGAAAATCCGAGCACCTCTCGCAGCAGCAGCGCCGCCCGCTGCGATGCTGGCAGCGTCTGCAATGCCGTGACGAAGGCGAGCTCCAGGCTTTCGCGCTGGTCATAGCGGGCCTCCGGCGACACCGGCGCTCCGCTCCCGCCCAGCTGGTGGTCGGGATAGGGCTCCACCCACGTCGTCTCGACCAGCGGAGCGCTTGACCTGGCCCCGGTCACGACCGGCGGGCCGTAGGAGACGGGCAGCTCCCGCCGGGAGCGGCGCTTGGCAACATCCAGCGCCGCGTTCGTGGCGATCTTGTACAGCCAGGCCCGCAGGCTGCTGCGTCCCTCGAAGCCCGGCAGGGCCTGCCAGGCCCGCAGCAACGCATCCTGAAGGGCGTCCTCGGCGTCGTGGTAGCTGGCCAGCATCCGGTAGCAGTGCGCGTGCAGTTCCGTCCGGTGGGCCTCTACCAGCACCCGGAACGCATCCGCGTCACCCGCCTGGGCTCGCACGACCAGCGCGTCGCTGTCATCGCTCTCCCGAGGCTTGACCTCCACGGCCGCCAGCGTACCGCCGGTCCTTGTCCGCAGCACCGCCGGTGTACAACAGCCGCACCATGAGACATAGGCGCGGTCGCTGCACCCAGCGCGGCTGCTGCATCCAGCCGGAATAGCACCGAGACGGGCTGAACCGTCGGCGGCCGTCAGATAGTCCTGCCATATGACCGGTTCTTTCGCAGGAGGCGGCATGGGCCAAGACGATGTGGCACCGGCACCCGATACAGCGTTCACGCAGTTCGTGCTGGGGCGCGAGCAGGCGCTGCAGCGTACGGCCTGGCTGCTGACCGGCGACTGGGCTCTGGCTGAGGATCTCGTGCAGACCGCGCTGGCCAGGTCGTGGCCGCGGTGGGAGCGGATCCGGCGCGACGACCCGGAATTCTATGTGCGCCGGGTGCTGATCAACACCTGGCTGACGTGGCGTCGGCGCCGGTGGCGCGGTGAGCTGCCGTTCGACCCCCTGCCCGACAGCGCCGCGCCCGGCGACCTGTCGGCCGAAACGTCCGTCCGGCTCGCGGTCCGCGGCGCGCTCGCAGGACTGACAGACCGCCAGCGCGCGGTGCTAGTGCTGCGCGTATTCGATGACATGACCGAGACAGCGGTCGCGGAAGCACTTGGGTGCGCGGTCGGCACGGTCAAGAGCACCGCGGCCCAGGCCCTTGCCCGGCTGCGCAAGGACCCAAGGCTGGCCGGCCTGACGGAACGGGAGACACTGTGAGCGAGATCGACAGCCAGCTGCGCGAGCTGCTGGAGCAAGCCGTGGGCGAGCCGCCCCGGCACATCGCCGTGCCGGCGGTGCGCCGCCGGGTAATCCGGCGCCGGATTACCGACACGGCGGCCGCAGTGATCGCGGTGGTCGCCGTCGCGGTCGGCGGCACGGCGGTAGCAGCGCGGTTCACCAATGCTTCGGGTGCAGGTGCCGCGCCGGACGCCGCCGCCCAGGGCTCGCCGCGTTATTACCTCCAAGTGACCGCGAACGCCGGCACCGGCGACGCTGGCCGGGAGGTCACTGCCCAGGTGACCGCGCGGGGGACTGGCGGGCGCCCCGCGGTGACGATGACCCTGTCGGACGCGCTCCTCGTCCGGTCGTCCCGCACCGGCGCGGTTACCGGGCGGATCGGCTGCCCGGAGGGGGCTGGCTGGTGGGTAGACGAAACCGGGATCGCGGCGGTTATCGACCGCACGTTCGTGGTTGCCTGCATAGAGCAACCAGCCGCCCTGAAGCCGGACGCTGACACGACTGTGGAAAGGCTGTTCTGGGTACGCCTCGCCGCATCCGGCCGCGTAGCTGCCATGTCGCCGGTACCGGGCGGCAGGATAGCCAGGACC
Organism: Streptosporangiaceae bacterium; assembly: GCA_035484155.1. Taxonomy (GTDB): domain Bacteria; phylum Actinomycetota; class Actinomycetes; order Streptosporangiales; family Streptosporangiaceae; genus JAJYUU01. The sequence goes on along the minus strand of DATHPF010000364.1, from coordinate 19,153 downwards.
GGAGGCGGCCTGACCAGCATGGCGGCCACGCCGGACGGCCGCGAGGTCGCGTTTGCCTACTCGCCTGGCAATGGCCGCATGGACGTCGAGGTCCTCAACACCGTGACCGGTCAGCGCGCACTCTGGCGGGGACCGAACCTCGGCGACTACTGGGGTCTTTCGCTGACAAGCGACGGCCGGGAACTGGTATTCACCGGGGCACCCTGTCTGGGTGTCGGGCGATGCTCGTCACCCGCCACGATCATGGCCGTGAGCCCTGCCAGCCGAGGTGGCTCGCTGGCCAGTGCGCGGGTCATCGCGGGCGACGAGAACCTGCAGACCTTCGCCGCGGTCAGCCCGGACGGCTCGACCGTCACCGTTCTCACTGCCCTGCCAGGTGGCGCGCTCACCGTGCAGCGCATCTGGGCCAGGAGCGGACGGGTCCTGCAGACCCTGTACTCCCGGCCGGTGACCGGCACCATCACCGTCGGCTTCCTCTCGGCCGATCCAACGGGCCGCTACCTGATAGTGAACGCCACCGTCGCCGGCCACAATGTCAACGGCTGGCTGCGCAATGGCCGACTGATTCCGCTCCAGCTAGGCGGCAGCCTCTACTCGGAGGCCTGGTAGCAGGCCAGCCCGCTCGAGCACCACGAGTGGTGGTCCCGGTGGCGCCAGCGCCACTAGTAGAGGCCGCAGTTTCGCGAAGCGTCGTTGGCATTGTGAATGGATCCGAAATATCGGGGGCTCAGGAATTCGAATAGATTAATGCCCAGGCTGCCGCTTGTGGTGTTGAACAGGGTGTCGGCGAGAGACTGCGGAATTACGTTTCGGTCCTGTCGGCTTTCCTCGATCGCAGTGATGAGCGGGTGTTCCCTCGAGAAGAAGTAGCTTGGCTTAACCGGTGTACCGTCACCGTTCCAGCCCTCGATCGCTCGTATCTGCGCGTTTTTAGGCAGCGCACGCCAGGGATGAGATGTGCCTACTTTCTTGTCCGGGAATGGCCAGTTGCCCGCATAAACATCACAGCTGAGGCCGTTACCGTCACCTGGCCCGACCGGTGGCGGCGTTCCCCGTATTAGCCATTTGAACGCGACTGGCACGAGCGCTTCGGCGAACCAGCGCTTGACGGCGAGCTGGAGCGCAGGTACGTATTCCTTGAAGTCCTGCGGCAGTTCCCAGGTCTTATCGGCTATGAACGAATCTGCCTTCTGCAGCTTTCCCCAGTCCGTCACGATGATTCGCGCCTGCGTGGTGAACGAGTCAACGACGTCCGACAGGACGGCCTGCTCATATTCGGCGAGCTTGCCTGCCTGGACCTGAACCTCGCTGGCGAGCAGTGGCTGACCGGACTTGTTGGTCAGGTACGAGGCGATCGCGAACAGGGCGGCGATGCCAGCCGCGATGGAACTGGCGGGCGGCGGGGCAGCGGTGCCGATCAGCGCCAGTTTCCCGACGAGACCGAGGCCGAACGACAGGCCGTTATCCGCACGGGGCGGGTCCACCGCCTGAGTGATGGCGGTTCCGAGTTCGCCGACGTCGACCCGGCGGTCTCCGGCGGACTTGCCAAATGCGTCCTGAACGACCGTGAAATAGTTCTTGACCTGGAGCAGGTAAGAGGTCTCGGTGGCAAGCTCTCTTTTCGCCGCATTGAACTCCTCCAACGTGAAGCCGTGGCCGTCGCCGGGATAAACTGTCACGTTGGGGTCGTTGATATCGGCGTGTATCCGGTTCCAGTCCTGCAGGTAATTAGAGCCGTACATCTGCCGGAAATTGCAGACCGTGGCCGTTTGGCCGCAGAGGCGCACCTCGCGTCCGATCCACGTCTCGGCGGCTCCGCTGATCGATGGCCAGGCTTGTGGCCTCTGGTACTCCAGATTCAGAAGCTGCAGGTTCATGCCGCCGGCCGGTCCCGCCGCCACTGGCTGGAACTCGCCGACGTGCGACATCTCAAGAACACCGGCGAGCGGTCCGGGCTTGCCGAGGACGTCACCGGCCTCGACGGTCGCCATACCGGTATCGGTGCTCCCGACCAGGGAGTAGCTGCTCTTGCCGTCGAGATCGAGGAAGGCAAGCTGGTTCCCGCCCAGTTGCTTGATTACGCCCGATGCGTCCGTCCAGCCCCCGAGGCCCGGCACCGGGTGCCCGATGCTCTGGACGAAGACTAGGGATGGAGGGTTCTCGGGCCCCCGGTAGTAGTCGTACCGGGCGGTCAGCAGGTCGGCGTTCAGTTGGGCTGCGCCGGCGGCGGTATCAGTGGCCACAGTCTCGAGGTAGCGCTTCTCCAGCGTCTGCGGGTCGAGACCGAGGATCTCGAACCCGCTGCTCGCGCCGGCTGGCAGCTGGCCGGGATATGAGCTGCCGCCGACCTCGATCACGTTGCCGCCGGGCGGTGCGCCGGGCGCCGAGGTGGAAAAGGTAACGTCCCTCCCCGGCACGAAGTTATAAAGGCCGGCCGGGTAGTTGAACTGCAAGTATCCGGTAATATTGCTGCCTCGGAGCAGATAATCCGGAGTTACTTTTTCAACGGTGGTCCAGGCGGAACCCTTCGGGCTACCCGGGATACCCAGAATCGAAAATGGCATCCCGCCCGACTCAGTGGCGCCCAGCCGTATCAGCTCGGCCTGGGTAAAGCCGGGTGAGCCGAGATTGGTGGCCAGGACATTGAGCATCGGAACGTCGGCCGGATATACTCCATCCGGGCTTGTGACGATCATAATGCGGTCTTTGCCCTTATTGGCTATGGCCATGTTGACCAGCTCAGTGATGCCGGCGGCGCTTCGGGGCTTTGTGCCGCTGTCGAGCACCTTGCGGTCGGCGGCATCGATCAGGGCGAAGTGGATGCCTACGTAGCCTTCGGTGCCTGGCAGGTGGACGCCATCGATCACGATCGTCCCGACTCTGTAGTCAGTGTCGAGCGTCTGAACGGGTACTCCGATTGGCGGATCACCCGGCCGCGGGCTGAAGTCCGCGTTTCGGACGGGCGTTAGTGACGCGGGCCTGCGCACTTGCCGGGTTGCTGCCTCGGTCGAGGCGGGCAGGCACATCACCACTGAGCCGGCGGTCACGATCGCGACAACGGCCGCTTGACCTTTCCTGAGACACCTTAGCCGCCACACTTGTGCGCCCCCGATTCGTGCCATGGTCCCGCCAGGTGTGGCCACAGTAGTGTCGCGACTGATGAGCTAGACGGAACGGCTCGCGTTCAGAGTCATGTACGGCCAAGAATCACCCGAGCGGGTGAGGCGGCCGGCCGAGGAACGCGGTCAGCCGGTCGCTCGGGCTCGCCGCGGCCGGCACGGCCACGGGCGGGCCGAAGAGCGGTGCGCGGCCGGCGGTGGTGATCAGGAACGGGGCCGCCTCGAGCAACTCGGCCGCGAGTTCAGGAGGGATCTCCTGGTAGCGGCCGCACGCGCTGGCCATGTCCCACCCGTGCACCGCGATCTCGATAGCGCCCGCGGTGATCATCAGGCCGGTCGCTAGCGGGCAGTCCGCGATCGCGACGGTCGGCTGGGTCAGGGGCTGCCCGTCCCGCTGCGCGGCGCGGCAGGTGGCGAGCAGTGTGCGTGCTCGCCGGCCGAAGGCCAGCGCCGGATCGGCGAGTTCCTCGTCCGTGACGGCCGCGGGCAGCAGCGCGATCCGGCCGCCGCTGAGGCCCTCCCCGAGTGCGTCCAGTGACTCGCTGGCGTGCAGGAGCAGCATCCGCAGGTCCCAGCCGCGGCAGGGCGTTGGCCTGCGCATCAGCTGCGGGGTCACGGCCTCGGCGGCGGCCAGCGCGTAGCGCACTGCCTGGTCGAGCGCGGCGGGCGCGGCGATCATGACGAGCGCGCCGCGAGTGTGTCCGCCAGGCCGAACCTCGCGACCAGGGCCGGGTCGTTGAATGAGACGACCCGGCCGACGCGGCCGGCGGAGATCGTCAGCACCTGGATCCCGTGGGCTCGAAGCAAGCCGTCCCCGGCCCGCATGTAGGTGACGAAGGCGGGCTGCCCGTTGGCAGCCGTCGGCACCAGCGCGAACCGGCCGGGGCTAGTCAGCACCCTGGCCGCCAGGAACCGGCTGATCCGCTCCCGTCCGGCGAACCAGAACGGCTGCGGCGGCATCTCGAAGGTGGCGTCCTCGTGGAGCAGGTCGGTGAGCGCCGTGATGTCGGCGGACTCGAACGCGGCGGCGTAGCGATCTAGCAGCGCTCGCTGCTTCGGGCTCACCGGCTCGCGCAGGTCATCCTCGGCGGGGGAGACCTCGGCGAGCTGAGCGCGGGCTCGCTGGAGGACGCTGTTGGCGGCTGCCGTCGACACCCCGAGGAGGTCGGCGACCTCGCCGGCGCGCCAGCCGAGGACGTCGCGCAGGATCAGTACCGCTCGCTGTCGGCCGGGCAGGTACTGCAGCGCCGCGATCAGCGCCAGCCGCATGCTGGCGCGGGCGGTGACAATCGTCGCCGGGTCGCCTGGGCCGCTGGTGACGAGCTGATCGGGGACAGGCTGAAGCCAGGCAATGTCGGTGCTCGCCGCGGGCGGTGCCTCGTCGGGGTCGGCGGCTGGTCCGCCCAGTCCCGATGGCAGCGGACGCTTGCCACGGGTCTCCAGCGCGCGCAGGCAGCTGTTGGTCGCGATCCGGTAGAGCCACGTGCGGAGCGACGACCGGCCCTCGAACTCCTCGTAAGAGCGCCACGCTCGCAGCATGGTCTCCTGCACCTGATCCTCGGCGTCGTCGACCGAGCCGAGCATCCGGTAGCAGTAGGCCAGCAGCTCACTGCGGTACGGATCGGCAAGCGCGGCGAAATCCGTTTTGCCGGGCATTGCCACCTCCTGCGGCGAGTCGGTGCCTGACATGGATATGAGTATTGATCCCGGCCGGGCCGCAAACTCATCGGCCGGCGGCGATGAGTTTCGGTAATACGGCGGATCTACCCGATGAGCGCGCCGACCGCGCGCCAGCCCAAGCGGCATCGGAGGAGATTCACATGGCAGCACAGGAGCTGTCCGGCCGGACAGCAGTCGTCACCGGCGCGAGCCGGGGATTCGGGCGGGCCGCCGCCGCAGCCCTGGCCAAGGCCGGAGCGTCCGTCGTCGGCATCGCCCGCGATTCCGCCCGGCTGGCGGACGTCCAGGCTGAGCTCGGCGCGGCTTTCACCGCGGTCGCCGCCGACGCGGCCGACCCGGTCGTCGCGGGCCAGGTCATCGACTCATACTCACCCGAGATCGTCGTGCTGGCGGCGGGAGCGGCGCCGCTGTCCCGGCCCCTGCACCAGCAGACCTGGCAGTCCTTCAGCCGGAACTGGGAGGTGGACGTCCAGCAGGCCTTCCACTGGGCCAGGGAGGCGCTGCTCCGGCCGCTGGCTCCCGGCAGTGTCGTCGTGGCGTTCTCCTCCGGCGCGGCCGTCAACGGATCGCCGCTGAGCGGCGGCTACGCGGGCGCCAAGGCAACCATCCGGTTCGTCTCCTCCTACGCCGCCGCCGAGTCGGACCGCAGCGGCCTTCGCATCCGCTTCGTCTCGGTCCTGCCGCAGCTCACGCCGGCGACCGAGCTGGGCGCGGCGGCCGTGGCGGCCTACGCGGCCAGGGAGGGCATGACCGTGCCCGACTTCCTCGCGACCCGGGGCCCGGCACTGACCACGGAGCAGGCCGGCCAGGCCGTGCTCGACCTCGCCGCCGACCCGTCAGGCGAGCCGGGCGCCTACCTGCTCACCGCTGGAGGCCTGACCGAGATCCGGTGAGCCGTCGTATCCGAGCTACGCCAGCCCGGCGCTGGAGGTAGTGCCCGAGGACAAGAGCGGCTCAGCCCCGCGCGGGAGTTCCTTCTTCCGTCGTGTTTACTCACCGCGGTGGCCAGGCGCCGGGACCGGGTCACCGGACAGTGGGCACGATGTCGCACGACAAGATCAGGGACGCCGCCCGCGAGCGCATGGCGAGGACCGGCGAGCCGTACTCAGCCGCCCGCCGCGCGGTCATGGCGGAGCAAGAGAACGGCGGTCCGGGGTGGTTCGAGATCAGCTATAGCCGGGCCGGCCTGGACAAGATGACGGCTTGGGCCGATGCGGTGCTGTTCAGGGTTGGCCTCGGTGTCTCGGGCGTGGAGGTGGACGCCAGCGAGATCCGGGTCCGGATGGGCTCGTTCAAGCTGGACATACCGCGCGCGTCGGTCCGTTCCGCCAGGCGATCGCAGGAGAACGATCCGCCCGTCCACGCGGAGCGGGGCATCGACAGCCCGTCCCGCCGCGCGAGGGTGGATGTGCTCACCGTCAGCCTGGTCGACACGCGGTAGTGTCCGGGGCCGTGGACAGCAGCGACGTCAGCCAGTGGTTCGGCGAGTACCTGGACGTGTTCGCGGCCTGCGGCCGGGGCGAGCGGGCCACGGCCGCCCTGCTCGGGTACTACGGCGTCCCGCTGCTGATCACCACCGACGACGGGTACTTCGCGCTGACGAGCGAGGAGCACGTCGTCGCGACCCTGCAGCAGCAGGTCGACGGCATGGTGACGGCCAGCTACGCGCGCACGGAGATCGTCGCTTCCGACGTAACCGTCTTCAACGCGACGTCGGCTCTGTACCGCGGAACGTTCTCGCGCCAGCGGAGCGACGGCGGCGAGATCAACCGGCTCACCGCGAGTTACCTGGTGACCGACGGGGCCGCCGGCCGCCGCATCTCCGTGCTTGCCGTGCACAGCCCCTGATCGAGCGCTAGCTCGCGAGGCAGCGCTGGACCGCGCGCCAGTCCGCCACCTCCCCGGTCCTGAGCGCGACGTAGTCCGGCAGGCTGGGCGCCAGCTCGGCCCAGATGTCGCCGAGCCGGGCGTAGGCCTCAACCGCGAGGCGAGCGCGGTCGAGTTCGTTGGCATCGCGCTCCGGTTCAAGGGCTTGGACGTGCAGCTGATCGAGCCGGCCGGTGCGCAGCGCCGACAGGTTCCGCTCCTCCTCCGCGAGCAACTCGGCCGTGTCGTCACGGCCCGCCTCCGGCCCGGGCGCGATCGGGCTGAGCCCCATGAGCTCGACCAGCGCCCGGCCCTTCGCTCGCTCGACCCAGTACCAGACCGGCCCTCCGCCGGCACTGATGTCACGGGCACACAACAGCACGAGCCGAACGTAGAGAGTCTCGAACCGGCCCCGAAGGCCGATGCGGGTCGTGTCGCTGGCAAGCAGGCCGCGCAGCTGCTGGAGCAGTTCCTCCGCTCTGGTGTAGGAGCTCAGCGCTCCGGCGTTGTCGCCAGCGCCTTCGTAGGCCTCGCCCATGGTGATCAGGCTGACAGCGGCATTGTCGAACCGGCCGGCGGTCGCGAAGTCGCGCGCCGAGCGTTCCAGCATCTCGATCGCCGCGGTCGGGTGCAGCGCCGTCATCGCCCTTGCCTTGGCGACGGCGACATCAGGCTCGAGCGCCGGCGGAACTCGAACGAGCTCCAGCTGGCGCAGCCGCATAGTGGCCGCGTCGCGATCACCCGCGGCCTCCTCGACCCTGGCCGCCAGCATGAGCGCCTGGACCAGGCGGCCTTCGTGCCCCGCGTCAACGGCCGCGAGCCTGGATCTCTCAGCGAGCCCGCGGGCCAGCGGCACCAGCCCGGCCGGGTCGGCGCTCGACAGGTAGGGCACCAGCGTGAAGGACTGGTACCAGAAGATCTGGCACATCAGGATTGTCCAGCCGCGGTCTCGCGACTCGGGCGTGTCGGGCACCTGCCAGGCGAGCCGTTCCGCCCGGTTCAGCGCCTCGGTGGCGAGCGACGCCTGGTCATGGCGCAGGGCCAGCTCGGCCACGTGCAGGCAGCCGTACGCAGCCTGGGTGAGGTCAGATGCTCCTTCCTCGAGCACGAGGGCCTGACGCGCGGCTATTGCCGCCTCGTCCGACCGGCCGAGGGAGCCAGCCAGTGACATGACGTCTGTGAGCGCGCGCAGGGAGTTGCGGGAATCGCCGAGCTGACTGAACTCGCGATAGGCCTGCTGATAGCGCTGGAGGGCCTCGGCAGGCTCGCCGGCGAGTTCCAGTGCGTCGCCGAGGTTGCCCAGGGCCGAGGCCAGGTTGCCTCGCTGATACGGCGATGACGGCTGTGCCTGGAGCCGTCGCACGGCGTCGCGGTCTGCCTGCAGCGCAAGGTCGGCCTGGCGCGCGCCGCGGTAGGCGAGGCCCAGGCGCAGCATCGCCGTGGCCGCCATCGCATCATCGTAGGCGTCGAGCGGCGGGATTGAGGCGGCGAGCGCCGCCGCGGCCTCGGCGAACATCGGCGGGCTCTGCGCCTCAAGCGACCGCGGCGTCTGCACGCCGAGCAGCGCGCATGCGAGAGCGTAGGAAGCCAGCGCCCGGCGCAGCCCGGCCGTCTCGTCATCCGGCAGCTCGGCGAGGCGGCCGTGCAGGCGGGCGATCGCCAGCGCCTCATCCGGGGCGCGCTGGGCCAGATCGCAGATCATGTCGCAGAGCAGCCGCTGGTGACCTTCGGCCAGCGCCGATGGTGTGCTGACCTGCGCCAGCTGGCGCGCGGCCTCGTCCTGCGCCAGAGCACCGCCCTCGACCTGCCGGCCCAGGCGATACAGCGCCCGCTGGTACGTGGCCATCAGGTCCATGTCGGCTGGTCGCGCGCGCCGCGAAGGCCAGGCAGTGGACGATCCGGACGGCGGCGGGCTCGCCGCTGCTTGCTGGGCCACTCCCGATCGGGCCGCGAACAGGCGGGCGTAGCTTTCTCTGATCTCGCCGACCGGGAGATGCCGCCAGACAGGCAGTCCGGCGATGACCGCGAGGCGTTCCTCAGCTTGCTGGGCGAAGGCCGCCGAGTTGCCGGCCCTGGCCACTTCGACCTGGCCAATCAGCGCGGCCACGATGTTCGGGTACCGCGGCTGGTCGAGGTCGGGCAGGCCTCTCGCGATCATCTCGGCCTGGATGAGCTGGTCGAAGGCCTCCCTGAGGTCTCGCCGCAGTATCGACATCATGCCGAGCGACAGCATGTAGTTCGCCGTAACCGAGATCCAGCCGGCCATCCTCCGGTCGGCGGCCTCGCCCGGCTCGGCCTTGCGGAGCAGGCCGATCCGGCGCAGCCGGTCCTTGGCGCACTCGACGATCAGCAGGTAGTAGACCCACCCGGCGCCAGGGTTCTCGACGTCGCGCTCTGCGGCCCACTCCCATGCCTCCTCGAGCACCTGCCCGAGCCGCTCGTCGTTCATGACGGTGGTGAACTGGTTCGACGTGATCGACGCGATTGCGTCCTGGACGCTGATCCCGCCGAGTATCACCTGGAACCCGGTGGCGACGACCGGGTTGTTGAGCGCCTCGATGCCCTCCGTCATTTCGGCAGCATCGCCGTCATGAGCTTCGCCAGGACGCCGACCATCTCCTTGACGGTGCCGTCGAACGGCGTGCGCTTGGCCGGGTCGTAGCTCACGCTCCACTTTCCGGTGGAGTCGCGGGCGAACGACGTGTGTCCGGCCATCTGCAGCAGGATCAAGCAGCCGGTGAACACGACAGGCACGCTCAGCAGCAACGGAATGGCCGCCGCTTCCTGGACCGGCGGATCGTCCAGCCAGCCCTCGACGGCCGGGGCGCTCTCCGGTACCTGTGCCAGCAACTCCAGCAGCTCGCGGGCGGCGGCCGCGGCGCTCGCCTCACCGGCGCGCGCAGCGGCGGTGAGGTCGACCTCCTGATCCTCCGCCGCCAGCACCGTGGCGAGCGCCTCGCCCTGCTGCTGAGTCCCCTCGGGCGTATCGCCGGTCGCGAGTTCTCCCGAGACCGCCTCCAAGATCGTCAGCACCTGCTGGTCAGACAGCGCCGCCAGCCGACTAGCCACATTCTCCATGACCCCTCCTTCAATGCCAGTCCCCGATGAGGACGAACGGCGCCCAGTGGAACGGGTGGTCGTATTCGCCGATCGCGCGCAGCTTCTGCTGCGCGACCTGCAGCGCCCGCCATTTGGGCGTGCCGCCGGGCCCGAGCCAGGCTCGGTAGAAGTGCTCAAGCAGCAGCCGGGAGCTGGCCTTGTTCACGTTCCACAGGCTCGCCACGACCGACGGCGTGCCCGCGTAGAGGAAGGCGCGGATAAGGCCAAGGAGCTCATCCCCGGAGGCGGCGGCAGAGCGACCGGACGAGCAGGCCCGCAGCGTGACCAGCTCGGCCTGCAACGACAGGCTCAGCACGTCGCGGGCCGACAGCAGGTGCCCGTCGAGCTCGCCCGGCCTCCGGCCGCCGGCCAGGTACGCGGCGAGCGCGGGCGGCTCACGCCCGTTGGACAGGAGCAGTCCGGAGGAGTCCATCGGATCGTCCGCCCGTTCGGTGAACACGCCGTGGCAGGCCAGATGGACGACGTCGTGCCCGGAAGCGGCGGATAGGACGGCCTCCCTGGTCGCCGCGGCCGGTCCGGTAGCACCGACAAGGCTGCGGACAGTGCCGTGGGTCTCCTGCAGCAGCCCGGCCAGCATCGCGGCATCGGCCTCCAGCTCCGCCGGATCGGCGTCCTCGGCGGCGGCCACGGCCGCGACCAAGCCCGTACGCGGCCCTGGCCCGCTCCGCCGGGCCGGATTACGCTCCTGCAGCAGCGGAAGCAAGCTCGCGCTCGGAAGCTGACAAATGCCGAACCGCTCTCCGAGTCGCTGCTCGGCGTCCCACGGCAGCATCGCGAACGGAATCGAGTGCAGCGGCCCGTGCGGCACGATGCAAAGTACGTCGCATCCGGCGATGAGCGGCCGGACATCGGCCGGCAGCAGCGAGGGACCAAGCTCGTCGAGGTATTCGGTGCCGTAACTGAACGCGGGATTACGGAGCTTGCGCTGCAGGATCGGACCGGTGCGCTTCGCGGCATTGACGGCGGGCGGCAGGCGGAGGGCGCGCGCGTACCGTTCGATCGCCAGCTCGTGATCCCAGTCGGGCGGCAGGCCGTGGACATCGACCAGCAGACGCGTCACGCGGTCCCGGAGGTCGCTGGCAGTGAACAATGGAACGTCGGTGCCCGGGCCCGGTCGCGCAAGGACAGGCGCGGTCGCACCGGGGGTTAGCACGGTCAGGACGATGCCGTCGTCGTGCGTGAAATACGCAAGGATCCCGACAGCCATCGGCCCCACCCCGAGACCTACGCTGCACTGTGCCGATCGCACCGTCAATGGCGCGATTGGCCGCACTTTGACCGCAGGCATGATCCCGATGAATGTGATCAACGGCAGCTGGGCCGCGACGTGACCCCGCTGACCCCGCCGGAGAACAAGCGGCTGCGCCTCCAGCCGCCGCCACCGAAAGTGTCACGCTGGGCGTACGCGAGAGCTCTGAGCGAGGCAGGCGTCTCCTGGTGGCGGAGGCTCGCTCTGGTTCTGCGCGGTCCGCGCGCTTAGAAGGTCTCGGGCACGTCGACCAGCCGGGACCTGAGGTACTCGCCCAGGCCCTTGGCCTGCGGATCGGGGCGGGTCGAGGCGGCAACGCCGGCGCCCAGCAGGCCGACGATGACGAAGTTCAGCGCGGACAGGTTCGGCAGCTCGAAGCGGCGGATCTCCAGCTCGGCGGCCTCCGGCAGCAGCTCACGCAGCCTGTCGACCGTGAGGTAGGCGCGCAGCCACGGGAAGGCCGACGGGTCGCGAGTCCAGAAGCCGACGTTGGCATTCCCGCCCTTGTCGCCCGACCGGGCGCCGCACACCAGCCCGAGCGGCACCCTGCTGGTCGGGCCCGCGAGGTCGGCGTCCGCGGCAGGCTGCGGCCGACCCGCGGGACGAGTCTCGCTGGCCGCGTGCTCGGCCGGCGCGGGCGGGATGACCTGGGTCGTGCCGTCTGGCAGGACGACGGCGTGCTCGACGACGTCCGCCGGGACGAGCGCGGGCCAGTACACGCCGAATGCGGTCTCGGAGGTAGGAGGCGTCGTGGTGTGGAAGCCGGCGTAGCCGCCAAGCGCCAGTTCCATGGTCGCGTTGGCGAACCGGCGCCCAACCTTGCGGGGATCGGCGTCCTTGACCGTGATGCGCAGGTGGGCCGTGGCCTCGGGGTTCGTGGGCGCATCCGGCTTGTCGAAGCGCAGCAGCCGGACATCGGTCTCCTCGAACTGCTCCTCGCCACCGAGGACCTCGAACAGCTCCTGCCTGGCCCAGCGAGCCTTCTCCTCGATGTCGAGGCCGGTGAGCACGAGCGTCATCGTGTTCCGGTAGCCGCCAAGCAGGTTCATCGCGACCTTGGCGGTCGACGGCGGCGGGCTGCCGCGCGTGCCCGAGATCCGGACCCGGTCCTTGCCGTCCGGTGTCAGCACCGCGGTGTCGAAGTGCGCGATCACATCGGGGTTCGCGTAGGCGGGCTCCGCGAGCTCGTAGAGCAGCTGGGCGGTGACCGTTCCGACCGACACCAGTCCGCCGGTGCCAGGGTGCTTGGTGATGACCGAGCTGCCGTCCGCGGCGACCTCGGCGATCGGGAAGCCGGGGTAGCGGCGGTTGGCGATCTCATCGATGAAGGAGTAGTTGCCGCCGGTAGCCTGCGGTCCGCACTCGATGACATGACCGGCCAGCACGCCGCCCGCGAGGGCGTCGAAGTCGTCTCGCTGCCAGCCGTGCCACCAGGCCGCGGGGCCGGTCACCAGCGAGGCGTCGGTCACGCGCGGGCACACCACGATGTCGGCGCCCGCCGCCAGGGCCGCGGTGATGCCCCAGCCGCCGAGGTAGGCATTGGCGGTCACCGGCTTGGACGCCGCGGCGCTGAGTGGCTGGCCGGAGTCGAGGTGGGTCAGCTCGTGGCCAGCCGCGGCGAGTTCGTCCAGCCGGGGGAGGAGGTCGTCGCCGGTCACGTAGGCGATCTTCGGATGGAGACCGAGACGCTCGGCCAATGCGCCGATCTGCTCGGCCAGGCCAGCCGGATTGAGGCCGCCCGCATTGTTGACGATCTTGATGCCACGATCCATGCAGGCGCCGAGGACCTGCTCTAGCTGGCCGAGCACCGACCGCGCGTAGCCGAGCGCAGGGTCCTTCTGCCGGGCCTTCCAGAGGATGAGCATGGTGAGCTCGGCCAGGTAGTCGCCGGTCAGCACGTCGATCGGCCCGCCTTCGACCATCTCGCGCATGGCGGCGTCGCGGTCCCCGTAGAAGCCAGAGGAGTTCGCGATGAGAACGGGCCTGGTCATGAAGCACTCCCTTCCGACGGTGCCGGGACGCCCGCTCCTGGCGACCGCCCCGGGCCAGGTGCGCCGGCGAACGCCTGCGCGATCGACAGCCACTGCGCGGCGACTGGGCCGGACGCGCGCACCGCAGTGTCGGCTCGGTTGCGCCGCTGCGTGACCAGCAGGCAGAAATCGAGCGCGGGTGCCCGCACGAGGTTAGCGGCACCGGCCGGGCCGAAGGTCCACTGGTCGCCGTCCGGGCCGGTCAGCTCGACGCGAACCGGCTCGTCCGGCACGGGCAGGCCGCGCACGGCGAAGCTGAACCCGATCGTGCCGGCGCCGATGTGCGCGACGTGCCGCAGGCGCGCCGTCACCGGCCGCGTGATGCCGAGGGCGTCGGCGATGTCCTGGCCGTGCGCCCAGGTCTCCATCAGCCGGGCGGTCGCCATCGACGCCGCGCTCATGTCGGGTCCGTACCAGGGCATCCGCACGGACGGCCCGATCGCGGCCAGGCCCGCGATGAGCGTCCGGCGCGTGCCGGCCAGCCAGGCGCGCAACTCGGCGCCCGGCGTGGTCCGGTACCTGGCTGCGATCTGATCGGGGAAGTCGGCGCCCGCCGCAAGCACCTCGGCGGTGTCGGCCCGGAAGCGATCGGCATCAGTGGCCGCGAGGAGCGCGGCCTCGTCAAAGTAGGCAAGGTGGCTGACCTGGTCGGCGATGCACCAGCCCTCGGCCGGCGTTGGCAGCAGATACTCCGGCTGGCCGAGTGGCGCGATCATCTCATCCAGGTCCGCGGACTCAGCCGCGAGATCGGCGAGCAGCCCCGTCATGTCGATGGGCACTAGCCGGGCCCTGCCGTTTGCCGCGCTGCATTGTCGATAAATCGATTTGCCGACGAATTGGCAGCTGTGTCGGCGAGCCACTCCCCGGGATGACGTCCGCCGATGAAGCCGAAATAGGGCGTCGCCTGGTTGAAGCCGAGGAGCTCCTGCAGCCGCACCGGCAGGCCGCGGACCTCATCGAGGTCGCCGCTGAGGGTATGCGCCTCGCAGGGCCGAAGCCACGGCTGGATGAAGTCCATGAGGACGCCGAGGCGGGGCTGATCGGCGACGTTAGCCCCGGCCCCGTGCCAGAGCCGGCCGGACATCAGCAGGACAGAACCGGCCGGCATCTCGGCGGGGATCGCCTCGCCGGCGTCGGGGCGGCCGCCGTCGCGCCGGTGGCTGCCGGGCACGATCAGCGTGGCGCCGTTGGCGGCGGTGAAGTCGTCGAGCGCCCATATTGACTGCAGCATGACCTCCCGGTCGCGCGGCAGCGGATAGACGCCCTGCTCGTAGTGCAGGACCTGGGGCCGCTGGCCGGGATGAATCTGGGTCGCCTGCGTAAGGCCGAACTGGCTGCCGGTCCCGATCTCGCGCTCCACCAGCTCCTGCACGAGCGGGTCGAGCGCCGCCTCGTCCATGCACCGCGTCCTGGCGATCAGGGCCCAGACCCGCCGCGTCCGGGCGCCGTCGAACCCCGTGCCCCACTCGGCCTCGGCCATCAGGGCGCCGATGTCGCGGCGCGCTCGCTCCAGCGCCTGCGGACTCATCAGGCCCGGCAGCACCACGAAGCCATCGCGCTGGAGCTGGGCGTGGACGGCGTCCGCGGAGTCGGTCACCCATTCACTATCTCGCAGAAATCCAGTTGGGCCGGCCGGCCCATGGGGGCCAGGATTACAGGCACCCGGGGCAGAGGGAAGGCAGTGATGGCCGAGCGTGATCAGCGGGTGGTCGACGGGGTCGGCGATGTCATCGATGGGTCGGTCATCAACCCCGGCAGCATGCTGCCCGTCTACCTGCAGCTGGCGAGCATCGTCCGCGGCATGATCATCGTGCGCCAGCTGCCGCCGGGCACGCCGCTGCCCTCGGAGCCCGAGCTGAGCGAGCGTTATCAGGTCAGCCGGGACACGGTGCGGCGGGCCATGCAGCTCCTGCGCGAAATCGGCCTGGCCGGGACCCGGCGAGGGGTCGGGCACTTCGTGACGCGAACTCCGGAGATCCGGCGGGTCGTCATCTCGCCCGGAAGCCGCGTGTTCGTCCGGATGCCGCAGCCGGACGAGCAGCGTGAACTGCTCGGTCTGACCGTATTCGTCGTGACCGAGCCCGGCCGGCCGCCCATCGCCTACGACACCGCTCAGACGGTGCTCGTGTTCCCCGATGAGCCCGCGCTGAGCTTGGTCTGACGCGTTAGCGGGCAAGATCACCCGGTGACGCTTACTGCCGTGAACGCCATCTCGGCGATGGTGGCCCCGGTCGTCCTGCTGACGACGGGGGGCCTGCTCTCGAACGGCCTGCTGACCGTGTACAACTCGATCAACGACCGCATCCGGGAAATGACGCGCGAGCGCATCGAGATACTCAGCGGGCCTGAAGGCGAGATCCTCGAGCGCAGCGGCGTGCGTCCCAGCGGCCTGGAGCGCCTGACCCAGATCGAGGAGCAGCTGCCGCGGCTGCTGCGGCGGCACCACCTGACGCGGACGTCGTTGCTCACCATCTACCTGGCCATTGCGGTGCTCGGCCTGAGCATCCTCATCATCGCGCTGGCGGTCAGCGAGGACTCGGAGTCGATCGGCCGGGCGGCGCTGGGCCTGGTGCTGGCCGGGACCGCATGCCTGATCTCGGGTCTCGCCGTGGCCGCCACGTCACTGGCCAAGTCGGCCGACGCGATCCCCTATGCGGTGGAGCGCACGCAGGCGCTCGGGAGGTAGCACCGGTGAGCGACGTTCTGACCAGGGAATCTCAGCCGCCTGATCTGGTGCTGTCCTACGGTCCGCGCGGCGACCAGGTCGCGGACCTGCGCCTGCCCAGGAACGCGGCGGAGCCGCCGCTGGTGATCTTCGTGCATGGCGGGTTCTGGCAGGCTGCCTACGACCGGACGCACACCGGCCCGCTGGCGGACGCGCTCGCGGCCGATGGCTTCGCCGTCTGCGCGCCCGAGTACCGGAGAGTGGGCCAGGAAGGCGGCGGCTGGCCGGGAACGTTCGAGGACATCGCCGCGGCTGTTGACGCACTGCCGGGACTGGTCGGCGCGGCCGTCGGCGGGGCGGTGGACGTGGACCGGGTCGTGCTCGGCGGGCATTCGGCGGGCGGTCATCTGGCGCTGTGGGCGGCCAGCCGGGACGGGCAGGCCGAGGCGGCCGCGGTCGTCAGCCTCGCCGGCGTCTGTGATCTCGCGGACTGCTTCCGGCAGGGCCTCGGCGGCGGCGCTGCCGGACAACTCATGGGCGGCGGTCCTGACCAGTACCCGGATCGTTACCGGCAGGCTGACGCGAGCGCGCTGCTTCCGGCCAGCGCACCGGTCTGGCTGGTGCACGGCGACGCCGATGACCGGGTGCCCGTCGAGCAGAGCCGGACGTATGCCGAGCGCACGAATGCGGCCGGCGGATGGGCAAGCTGCCGCGTGCTCGAGAACTGCGGGCACTTCGAGCTCATCGACCCGCTCACGCCGGCCTGGCCCGATGTCCTGGCGGCGTTCCGGGCCGGTGCCGGGCTCGCCTAGCGCGACACGCGGGAGACCCGGCGCACCGCCCCGGGGCACCCTCGTTCCCGTCAGTAAAGGCAGAAAAGCCGCGATCCCCGGTCTTGTGGGCGCCTGGGTTTGTTTAGTAGGTTTCCTAACAAATAAGCCGGGCTCCGGAGGTTAACGTGCGCAAGAAAGTTCTCGGCCTCGGGGTCGCGGCTGTACTCGCGGCGGGGCTGACGCCCGCGGTGGCGGCCGCCGCCAGCTCCACGGCAGCCAAGCCAGTGCCGCTTGAGGTCCGCGTCAACCAGGTCGGATACGCGAGCAAGGCCAGCAAGCTGGCCTACGTCATGATCCACGCGAAAGTCGCGCACGTCGTCTTCACGATCTCCGACAGCCACGGCATCGTTCTGCGGGGCAGCAGCCGTCACTTCGCCGGCGCGTGGAACTCGAGATACGGCGCCGTCTACTCGCTGACGTTCACCCGGCTGTCCCGCTCTGGGCGTTACCGGATCCGGGTAAGCGCGGCCGGCGAGACGGCGCGGTCGCCGTGGTTCAGGATCGGGTCGCCGGCGAGCCTCTATCACCGGCTGGTCACGAACGCGGTGCGGTACTTCACCTCCGAGCGCGACGGCCCGGATGTCGTCCACTCGGTCCTGAACCGGGAGCCGGCCAACCTGACCGACGAGCACGCCTACGTCTACCCGACGCCGAAGTACGACGACAACGACAACCTGCTGAGCAACTTCAGCAAGAAGATCGGCGGGCCGGTCAACGTGGCCGGCGGCTGGTTCGACGCCGGCGGCGGGTACGAGAAGTTCGGGTACACCGCCGCGTACGCCGACGGGCTCATGCTGATCGCCGACCGCGACAACCCGGGTGAGTACCCCACGCTGAACCCGGAGGCGCAGTACGGGCTGAACTGGCTGGAGAAGCTGTGGAACCCGGCCAAGAAGGTCATGTACATGCAGGTCGGGATCGGCAACGGGAACGCCAGCAACACCATCCAGGGTGACTACAACTTCTGGCTGCTGCCGCAGGGCGAGGACCACCTGGACCTCAAGAAGGGGGGCAACCCCGGACCGACGGCCTACTACGTCAAGTACCGGCCGGTGTTCGAGGCCGCGCCACCGGGCAAGCCGATCAGCCCGGACCTGGCCGGCCGGTTCGCGGCCGACTTCGCCCTGGCCGCCCAGGTCGCGTGCCGGGACCCGAAGCAGGCCAGGCACCTGCTGAGCCTCGCCCGCGGCGTCTACGCGATGGCGCAGACCAAGAACGTCAAGAACATCGTCACCGCTTACCCGCACGACTACTACCCGGGCAGCGAATGGCAGAGCGACATGCTCTGGGGCGCCGATGAGATCGCGCTGGCGGACGAGGCGCTGCACGCTCCGGCCGCGAGGGTGCACGCCGACCTGGAGGTCGCCGCGCACTGGGCCCGGGCGTACCTGGCCGAGCACCACAGCGACGGTGACACGCTCAACCTGTACGACAACGGCGCGATCGGCGAGGGCGAGCTGCTGCAGGCGATGGCGCAGGCGCGCGGGCGGGACGTCATCGCGCCGCGCCTCCTGGTCAGCGACCTGGCCGCGCAGCTGCGGATCGGCGAGTCGTACGCCAAGGGCGACCCGTTCGAGCCGGGCACGGTGCTCGGCCCGAACGACGCGACCCCGCACGCATTCGGCCTCTACATCACCAACGCGCTCTACCAGCGCTACGGCGGCTCGTCGAAGTACGCGGCGTTCGCCCAGCAGCAGCTGAACTTCAACCTGGGCGCCAACGCCTGGGGCAGCTCGTTCGTGGTTGGTGCGGGGACGACGTTCCCGCAGTGCATGCAGAGCGAGATCGCCAACCTCGCCGGGTCCCTGAACGGCCGCGGGAACATCCAGCTGGGCGCGGTCAGCGACGGGCCGAGCAGTGCGGGCAACTTCATTGGGCTCGGCGCCGTGTCCGGGATGCGGGCCTGCAGCGCCGGGCACTACGGGCCGTTCAACACCAAGACGGTCGGCTACGAGGACAACGTGGTCAGCTGGCCGTCGGTGGAGCCGGCGCTCGACTACACCGCGAACTCGCTGCTGGCGTTCTCGCTGGCGGCATCCGGCTGAGAGCGCGGACTTGATTCTGACGGATTAAGCGGAAGGCCCGGACGTGGCAGGCAGGCGGCGAACTGCCTGCCACGTCCGGGCGGGAACGACGCCGCGCGGCAGGCCGAGGAGCGCCTGCCGCGCGCGTCGCTACCGGGCCGCTGGCACGGGCCGCGCGCCCGGCAATGGCGCGTGGTCCGCAGGATCGGCGTC
Organism: Streptosporangiaceae bacterium; assembly: GCA_035484155.1. GTDB lineage: Bacteria > Actinomycetota > Actinomycetes > Streptosporangiales > Streptosporangiaceae > JAJYUU01. The sequence goes on along the minus strand of DATHPF010000364.1, from coordinate 354 downwards.
GTCCGGGCTCGGCGCGGGTGCCCCAGCGCGCGCTGTCCCGGTGAGCTGCTGCCAGTCGATTCCCTGACAGTGGACGCCGAGGATGCGGCGCGCAGTCGACTCGCCGCGGCCCGGTGCGGCCTCGGTCAGGGTCCACGCCCGGTCCTCGCGCCTGCTGGCCACGCTAACCAGCACTGCTGCGCCAATCGGTGCACTCACCGCGATGGCGGCTATGATCAGCCCCATCATGATCATGTCGCTCACCTCCTGCCAGACCGTCCCGCCCGTGTGCGGTCCGGTTGATTTAGACGGTAGGGAGCAGGCCTCGCCGCCACCACGAAGGAGACTCACAGGACGTGGCACATGTTGTGCGGA
>DATHPF010000363.1:0-42289 GCA_035484155.1 Streptosporangiaceae bacterium | reverse complement strand
TGCTGCCATTCGTCAAGGCCGTCAGCCGGGTGCTGCTGTGGAACGCGCTGCCGAACGGGCACCGGGCGACGTTCTACGACCTGTGGGCAGGGCACAAGCGCCGGCCGACCCGGTTTCGCAAGCACCTCGAAGAAGACCTCGGACACCTGTTCACGCTGCTTGCAGACGGCAGCCTGAAGGCCAACATCGCCGCGCGCTTCCCCCTCGACGATGCGGCCGCGGCGCTGACCCTCGCCGAATCCCGCACAGTCAGCGGCAAAATAATCCTGCTGCCGTGAGCGCCAGCACCCGTGCACTGTAACTGAGCTCGCGCCACTTACTCACGTGCGTCAGCGAGCGCTGGACTGCTGTCCTCCGCGTGCAGATCAGCCGGCCACGCAGCGTGACGGTCTGCCGGGAGTGGTAGGAGCTAGCAGGATAGACAGCTGCGGTCCGATCCGAGCTTCGGGCTGACATCGTGCCAATGAGCCTGCCAATGGGGGACCTGCGAAATCAGCGCAACGCGCGGATCCCGGCGCCAATGAGGAGGGACGCGCCGAGGTCCGGGCGCCTGCGAACTACGCCAGCGGACTCTTAATCCGCGGGTTCGGGGTTCAAATCCCTGGCGGCGCACCCGTTGCTGTTCACCTAAGTCATGGTTGCTGACCTGGGCTTTTGTGTTCCGGCAGCCCTCTGCTGGACGCCATCCGCCGGCAGTGTGAAGATCATCCATGCCAATGAGAAAATCCGCTGCTCGCAATTGCTGTAGTCGCTGGCTTCGCAGCCGTCGCGGTCGTGCTCGGGTGGTTGCCCGCCTGGTGATGTGATGCCAAGCGCCGGTGGCACGAAGCAGGTCCGGCCCGCCGATCCCCTTCGGCGTCTCCACCGGTGCCGCCCCGTGGACTGCCGGTGACATTGTCCGGTAACGCTGCTGGGCGTGCTCTTCCTCGATACCAGCGGTATCAGGACGATCACGCTGGGCATCGTGGCAGTGGTCGTGTCGTCTGTGCGGTCGAAGTGGCTGGCCGGACGCCCGGACGCGGCCGCTTGTCTGCAGGGCCGTTAAGCCAGGTCGTTGTCGTAGGCGAGCACGACGGCCTGGATCCGGTCGCGGGCGCCGAGCTTGGTCATGACCCGCGAGACGTGCGTCTTGACGGTGGCCTCGCCGACGAAAAGCTCGGCGGCGATCTCCGCGTTCGTCCGGCCTTTGGCCATTAGCTGCCACACCTCGGTCTCCCGCGCGGTAAGAGTGCCGGCCGCTGGCAGCAAGCCGGCTGAGGGCGGCCGGCGGGTGTAAGTCTCGATCAGCCGCCTGGTGACCGAGGGGGCCAGCAGCGTGTCACCGCGCACGACCTCGCGGATCCCGGCGACCAGCTCGTCGTCGGGGATGTCCTTCACGAGGAACCCGGATGCTCCAGCGCACAGCGCCTCGTAGACGTACTCGTCGAGGTCGAATGTGGTCAGGATGATGACGCGGGCGCCGCCCGCGGCAACGATCAGGCGAGTCGCCGCGATCCCGTCGGTGCCAGGCATCCGGATATCCAGCAGAACCACGTCGGGCGTCAGCTCGGCGGTGAGGCGGACTGCCTGGTCACCGTCGCGGGCCTCGCCCGCTACCTCGATGTCCGCCTCGGCCTGCAAGATAGTGCGCAGCCCGGCCAGCACCAGCGGCTGGTCGTCGGCGATGAGGACACGGATGGTCATCTGCTCATCCTGAGTTCGCGGCTGCGGGCACGGCCGGACAGGGGATGTACGCGCGGACGGTGAATCCGCCGTCGGGCCGGGACCCGGCCGACACTATCCCGCCGCAGTTTGTGGCGCGCTCGTGCATGCCGCGCAGTCCGTGGCCCCCGGTGCGCGTGTTCTCGGCCGCCTGGCGTGCCGCCTGCTGGCCGCCGTCTGCGGCGTCATTGTCCTGATGCGCGAGCCATGCCGACGGGTCGTTGCTGATCTCAAGGGCCAGGCCCTCGGGGTTGTAGAGCGCCCTGACCTGGATGCTGGCGCCGGGGGCGTGCCGCGCGGCGTTGGTGATCGCCTCCTGGACGATCCGGTATGCCGCCCGGGCGGCGTCGGGCGGGAGCTGCGTCTCGGCGCCGTCGGCATGGAGCTCGACAGGCAGCCCGCAGACGCTCGCCCGCGTCGCCAACGCGCGGATGCCCCCCAGCCCGGCCGGGGCGTCGCCGGCGCCTACTGCCACGGACAGCACGAGCTCGTGCAGCTCGCTGGCGGTCTGCGCGGTGATCGCCCGCAAGGTGGCGACGTGCTGCCCGGCCAGCGGAGGATCACTGTCCCATACTCGCCGCGCGGCGGTGGCCTGCATGACGATGGTGGTCAGCGCGTGGCCGACCGCGTCGTGCAGTTCGCGCGCGATCCGCAGCCGCTCCCCGGCCACGGCCCGCCGGGCAGTGGCCGCGTTCTCGTCGCGCACGCTCGCGGCGGCTTCAGCAAGCGCCGTCAGCATGCGGCCGCCGTCACCCAGCAGACGGCCAACGGCCCAGCAGGCCAGCACGAGCGCCGCCGCGGGAATTGCGCCGACCTGGCCGAGTTGTGCTCCCGGATCGAGAACGACGCAGAGGAACACGCACAGCAGGCAGGCGATTAGGACCCCGACAGCCTGGCGCAGCGCGCACGCGGCGCCGGTGACCAGCGGTACCGCAAGCAGGAAGGTCGGCGTCAGGCCGGCCAGCGGATCCGCCGGCCTGGCGATGGCACTGTAGGCGAGGGTCGCGACGAGGCAGACCGCCGCAGCGGGCAGCGGCGCGCGTCGCAGCCAGGCGATCGGAATCGCAGTGCCGGCTGCCAGCAGGGCGTCGGCCGGCCAGCGCCTGGTCGCGAGGAGCGCGGCAGTCAGCACGAAGGCGGCCAGCGTGAGGGCGGCGTCCACCTGCCGTGCGGACGGCAGGGTCCATCGGCTGGGGAGGGGCGCGGGCTGTGCCGCCTCGGTGGTCTCCGCGACCAAGGCCGCTGCCACACGGGCCCGAAGCTCCGGCAGTAAAGAGGCCGGCATCCGGTCCCTGGCGTGATCCGTACCGTCGCGCCGGGCCCCGCTGCCGTCGGCCACATCATCGCCGGGCCTGAACCGTGCAAGCAGTCCGCGCATGGCGGCCAGCGTGCCGCGGGCGATGCGCTCGAGTTCGGCGACCTCCTCCCGGTCCCGTGCGGCCACGTGCCGTCGCATTCCGTCCAGGCCGCGCAGCATGACTGCCTCAAGTTCGGTGACGATCCGCTGACGTTCCCGGGCGACGGCCCAGGCGGCAGTGTCGGCCCGGGCATCCTGGAGGCGGCGGGTTGCCTGCCTGAGCCGGCCCGCCAGGCCGGCTCGCGCGCGGACGACCGCGCCAGCCGTCACCGGCGCGATGACCAGGATCACCGTGAAAAAGGCAATGGAGTCGGCATGCGAGTAGTGGGCCATCTGCGGCGACAGCACCTGGGCAGCCGCCACCCCGATGACGGCCGCCGGCAGGCCGGCGGCGGCTGCCCGCGCGGATGCGTGGGCGCCGACCGAATAGGTGGCTGCCATCATCGCCAGGAACGACGGTGCGGCGACCGACTGCGACGCCGTGATCGTCTCGATCAGCACCACCGCGAGGACCGCGGCGAGCGCGGCCAGCGGACGGCGCCGCCGCACGGCCAGCGCCAGCAGGCCCGTCGCGCTGAGCACGGCCACAGCACGGACAGCAGGCTGAGCGGGGGCCGACAGCCCGGCCGCCGCAGCCATCGCGAGGGCGAGCATCACCGCGACGGCCCAATCGACCGCCTCTCCGCGCGACCTGGCATCCATGCTGAAAACAATAAAGACCTCCTGGCGAAAGCGCGTCCACCCGCGGGAGGACCGATGGCTCCGGCCGGCGACGGACCCGGAAATCCGCTCCTGGCCTGACGACATGCCAGGCGGAAATCCCTAGCGTCGTGTCCAGATCCAATCCCTGGCCAAAAAGGAACCTCCGGCTGATGCGCCGAAGATCCGCCGGCCCGCCTCTCCAAGGAGACCACCCATGACCTCGCTTGCCACAACGGCTACGGCCAGCACCCCGGTTCCTATCCAGCGGCGGCGGACGCGAGCCACGCTGCTGACGGCCGCCGCGGTCGCCGCCGCATGTGCCCTAGTCGACCTGCTGGCCCCGCCCTCGTCCGGCAGCCACCTCAGCACCACCGCCGACTACGCGTTCACCGCGCTGCTGATCCCCTTCGTGCTCGCCACGATCGCCGCGACCACCATGCTGCACCGGATGCAGGACAGCAAGGACGGCCAGCTAGGCAAGGCCGGCTATATCACCGCGTCCGTCGCTCTCGCCGCGTTCATCCCCTGCGCAATCGACTCTCTGGCCACCGGGAACGCGCAAGCGCTCGGCCCGGTCTACATCCTCGCCATCCTCGGCTCAGCCGCCGGGCTCATCCTGTTCGCGATCGGGTCGTTCCGCGGCCGGGTTCTCCCGCGCTGGGCCGGTCCCCTGCTGCCGCTCGCCTGGCTGCTCGGCGGCCCGGTCGCCACGGCCGCACTCCGCGGCGCGACGCTGATCCTGGCGGCCGCGTTCACCGTAATCGCGCTGACCCTGCCGGGCTCCGAATCCTGAGCCCTCGGCGCAGAGACCCTCTCTCCAGCAGAGAGGGTCTCTCGCATCTCGTCTTGCGCGTCTGCCCCGGTCGGCCCTTACGCTTCGAGACCTGAAACCTGGCACTGTTCGTGATGGAACGAGGCATCCAGCCCACGGCTACATGCGCGCTGCCGCATAGCCGCCTGATCTGTGCGCCGCATAGAACCATCATCCCAGTGCCGACAGCCACTATTGGGTGGATCCGTGAGCGGCGTTTCCTTCCGACCCGCGCTGCGTCCGGCACAACCGCGCGCACGGAACTACAAGGCGAACGCCAGCCACGCAGTGTGACAGCGTGACGATTGGGGGGGCACAGGCGGAATTGGGGGGCACGGGCGGATAGGTAGGCCGTGCTATAGGGGCTCTGGTTCGAGCTGCCATTCTGCCTGGCATCGTGCCAATGAGCCTGCCAATGGGAGACCCGCGAAACAGCACAGCATGCGGAGCGCGGCGCGAATGAAGAGGGATAGGCGCAGGTCGGGGCACCTGGCATGGATGTCAGAGGACTCTTAATCCGCGGGTTCGGGGTTCAAGTCCCTGGCGGCGCACCTGTTGCTCTTTGCCCAGGTCGTTGGCGCTGACCTGGGCTTTTGCGTCGTCGCCCGACCCGGCACATCTGGTTGTCCAGCCACCGGCAACCTCGCGAAGCTCCAGCCCTCAAGATCCGGATGCTGCTCCTGCAGAAGCAGGCGTGCGAGCGCCTCGTCAATGTCAGATTCGTCCATCAGACAGCCCTATCCGGCCCGCGGATCCACTGAACCGTTGCCGAATGCGGACGTGTCATCTCGTTACGGTGCATGATGGTCACGATTGTAATGGCGGTTGGGAGGGCGCATCTCGTGGGAATCGACGCACCACTGCTGACTGCCGAGCTCGTCGTGGACGGCGCAGAGCCATCGCAGCCGGTCATCTCGCCGGACGGGCGCTGGGTCGCCTACGCGGTAGCGCCGATGGGTCAGCTCGGGGAGCGCCGTCTGAGCGCTCTGTGGATAGCCGCCGCCGACGGCAGCTCGCCGCCGCGGCAGCTGACCGCCGGCCTGGCGGGTGACGGCGGCCCGCACTGGGCGGCGGACTCAGCTTCGCTGTACTTCTTGTCAGACCGGACCGGGTCCGACCAGCTGCACCGGATCCGGATCGATGGCGGCGAGGCCGAGGCCCTGACTAACGGGCACAGCGACATCTACGACGTATGCCCGCTGGCGGACGGCCGGGTCGTCGTGGTGGCCGCGGACGAGCCGACCGAGGATGACCAGCGCAGGCGCGCTGAGCGCGATGACGCTGTCGTCTGGAGCGAGCGGCGCGGCTGCGGCAGGCTGCGGATCCTCGACACGGGAAACCGCGAGCTGCGCCTGGTAGCCGAGCTCGGCGGTCGGCACCTGGTCGGGCTGGCGCAGCGGCCGGACGGCGGTCCGCTGGCGGTGATCAGCTGGCTGAGCCGGGACCTCGATCCGGGGGCCATCACCAATGAGCTGCACGTGGTCGACCTGGACACCGGAGCAGTCCAGGACCTCGGCCGAGTCGCTGGCCATGCCCGGTCGCCCGTCTGGTGGGCCGATGATGGCACTTGGCACCTGGCGTACCTGGCAGAACCCGAGCCGTTCGGCGGATTCGCCGTCTACGACACGGTTCCTGGTGTGTCCGCCTCGCCCCGCGACCTGACGAGCGGCATGGACGTCTGCCCCGCCGACCTGGCACAGGTCGCGGCTGGCCCGCCGCTGGCCCTATTCGACAGCGGGCTCGACACGCAGATCCGCCGGCTCGAGCCCGGCGAGCTTCGATTCCGGTGCCTGTCCACCAGGTCCGGACTGGTCAGCTCACTGACAGCCAGCCGTTCCGGTGAGGTAGTCGCTGCGCTCGCGACCACCGCCTACGAGCCTGCCGATGTGCATGCGGGGCCGCCAGGCAGCCCGCTGAGCCGGATCAGCGATACGCGGCCCGAACTGCGCGGGATCGAGTGGGGAATCCAGGAACGCTTCTCCTATAAGGCATCCGATGGTCTTGTCCTGGATGGCCTGCTCATCTTGCCGGCCGGCCGCAGTCGAGCGGACGGCCCGTTCCCGCTCGTAACCTTGGTTCATGGCGGACCTGATGACAGGTACGCCGACGAGTTCATGCTCCGGCCGCACAATCCCGGCCAGTGGCTCGCGACTGTGGGCTATGCGGTGTTCCTGCCTAATCCGCGCGGCGGCACGGGCCGTGGCCGCGACTTCTCGGCAGCCGTCGTAGGCGCGGTCGGCGGGGCTGAGTGGGGCGACATCCTCGCAGGCATCGACCTGCTGGTCGCCGAGGGCATCGCCGACCCAGACCGACTCGGGATAGAAGGCGCTAGCCATGGCGGCTTCATGGCCGCCTGGGCGATCGGGCAGACCGACCGATTCAAGGCCGCACTGATGATCGCCGGGATCTGCGATTGGGGAATGCTCGCCGCGACCGGCGAATACGGATCGATGGATGGCGTCCTGGCCGGCAGCTTCGGCTGGGAGGGGACCGGCCCGCACCCGCACGATCAGGTCAGCCCGATCTCATACGCCTCCAGGGTCCGCACCCCGGTCCTGATAACGCAAGGCGAGGACGACACCAACGTGCCGCTCGGCCAGGCGATCTACTTCCACCGCGCCCTGAGCCGATACGGGGCCGAGCACGAGCTCGTCGTCTACCCGCGGGAGGGGCACGGTCTGGCGGAACGCAACCATCAGATCGACCTGCTCCGGCGCACCCGTGCGTGGTTCGACCGCTGGCTGGGAGATCCTGCTAGCTGATGAGGAACCGTCGCGAGGAGAGGCCGAGAGAATGACACGGCCTAATACCGGCCTGCCCTGCAGCGGCTGGAGGCTGGGCTAACGATGAACTGCGCAGCGCTGCATGCAGGACAGATGCGCACCCGCGGGCGGCCGCGAGCCAGCAGCGCGGCCGAGGCCACCTGAACAGCGCCGACGACCGGCGCGACACCAGCGACGGCGTGGCCGAGGCTACGGGCGACGGCGACGTGATCGATCTGGACTACCCGCCGTTCTTCGTCGACGTGTAGAAAGACCCGGTACCGGTCGGCCGCAGCCGCCGCAGGTCCGGCGACCCGTCAGCAAACGACTCCGGTGGCCGCGGCTCCCTCGGCGAGCTGGCAAACCATCTCCCAGTGCGCGGCGACACCAATGGAATCCTCGCGGAGGAAGCCCGCTTCCAAGTCGAGAGCGAGGATCTCCGAGTTGACCTGGTAGCTCACCGGCAAGATATGCCAAGGCGGCAGCCCGCTGTTGGGGGCCGCATGCGCGCCGGCGCGCCGCATGTGTCAGCCGGTTCCGAAGAGTTCATCTAGCCTCGCGTTCAGCGGCTACGATGATCCGCTGATCCGGCCCAGCGCACGCGGGAACATCGCCGAGCAGGCCCCAGAACAGCCGCTTCGTGCGGCTGCACGAGATGAGTGACTCCTTCTCGGCGCCGCTATGGCCGCAGCTGGTCAGCGAGATCGATCGGCGCGCCCTCTGAGTCGACTGGTATCTTGATATCGAGATAGTCGAGTCAAGGGAGCCTGGGTTTGATTCACCACGTCCTGTTGTCGTGCCCGGTAGGCTCGGAGGACGCACTGCGGGCCTTCTATGGCGGCGTACTCGGGCTGACCGAGATCGAGAAGCCGCCCGCGCTCGCGCGCCGGGGTGGCTGTTGGTTCCGCGGACACGGGATCGAGCTGCACCTCGGCGTCGAGGAGGACTTCCGGCCGGCCCGCAAGGCGCATCCCGGCCTGCTAGTACGCGGCATCGACGACTGGGCCGCGCGGCTCACCGCAGCTGGCTACCCCGCCGCCTTCGACGACGACTTCCCTGGCATGCGGCGCTTCTACAGCGAGGACCCAAATGGCAACAGGCTGGAGTTCCTCGAGCCGCTCACTTTGCGCCGAGGTTAGCTCGGTTGGACGGCGGCTGCATGGCCCGGACTAGGGCAGACGGGCGACGTGATCGATCTGGACGACGCGCCGTTCTTCGTCGATCGTGTACAAGACCCGGTACCGGTCGGCCCGCAGCCGCCGCAGGTCCGGCGACCCGTAAGCGAACGACTCCGGTGGCCGCGGCTCCTCGGCGAGCCGGCTTACTCTCCCAGAGAGCGGCGACACCAGTGGGATCGTCGCCGAGGAAGCCCGCCGCCAGTCGAGAGCCCGGATCTCCCAGTTGACCTGGTAGCCCACCGGGCAGATACGCCAAGGCGGCGGCCCGCATCCTCATGCGAGACGTAGCGGACGGTCCCCGCGTCCCGGCGGGCGAGGTACTCGGTCCGGGCAGTGTCGAGCGACTATCTGACCGTCGCGGAACGCACTGTTATGCCGTGAGCTGGCTCCCGACATGGCGGACGTGGCAAGTGCCAAAACACCCTTGCTGGTCGTCGTCTCAGAGCGGGTTCATGTTGACGGCGAACCATTCCAGATGCCAGCCCAGCTCTTCTGCCAGCTCGCCGGAGAAGTTCACAGTCCGGCGCGGCCAGCACACGACTTGAGAGTCTCGGGCAGCATGTCACCGCAGTCCAGCCCATTCGCCAACTGGATCTGGTGGATCGCCACGGGTTTCCGCGGCGATCCACCAGAGAGCGTCTTAGCTGTTAGCTAAGGGACTCACCGGCGCCACTGCCGGACTCACGACTCGCAGTTGACACTCGCTACCCCGCTGACATCGTCACCGCGATGGGGTCTGACGCCCCGTTGATCGGAGTCGTCAGGTTGGACGCGCTGAACTCGGAGAGCATCGTGCCGCTGATCGTGCCGCCGGACACCACTGCGGTTGTGGCCCCATTTCTCTGCAGCGGCAGGTAGTCAACCTGGCTGTTGACGATGACCTGATACGTGCCTGGGATGATTGAGCCGTCGTTGGGGATCGTCACCGTACCCGACCAGGTGCCATTCGAGCACTCCTTCTGCTCGTCGGCGACCGGAGGGATCGGATTGCCGGCCGAGTCAACAGCCGCAGTGCTCGGGAACGTCGCGCCTCTGGCGCAGCGATCCGCGGTGGCATGCAGCGCAATGTCGTCTACGCCAGGGGCTGGGTCAGGATCCGGCGCCAGCTCGAGCTGGAACCTTGGTGTCGTCAGCCCGCGCACTCGGACAAAAACCTGCCGCGAGGCGCCACTCCGGCTGAGCGTCAGGATCGACACCGGTGAGCCATGCTGCACTGATCTGACGCTCACCGGGGCCGTGCTGCCGGGGTCGGGGGTGCCGTCGGCGGCAACCAGCCCTGGGTAGTTCCAGTAGTTGTCCACGTAGAAAGTGCTACTGACGTTCAACGCGTAGAGCTGCTCGTGACCGGTAACGGGGTTGACGAGCTCTCCCAGCCCCCAGTTGCTGCTCTGGATATCGTTGATTGTCCCGTCCGGGTTTTCCGACCACTGCTGGGTCGCATCGTCGTTGCACTTCCGCAGCGTGGTCACCAGCGGGGTAGTCCCGGACGGTGAGCTGGCGGCGGTGCCGTTGCCCATGTCAACGCACATGTTGTTGATGATGATGTACGAGCCCCAGAACGAGAAGTTCTGATTGGCGGCACCGGGGTGACATGGCTTCAGCAGGATTACAGTGCCCGCATCGGCGCTGTTACCGGGGTCGGTCATGCAATCGCCGGTGCCGTCCGGCAGCGGGCTGGTTGCCGGCACCGTCGAACTGGCGGTCCAGGTACCCGTGGCTGCGGCAGAGCCTGGCGCGGTGGCGTTTGTGAACTCGCCGACCGTTCCACCCTGCAGCGGCTTGCCGTCACAGGTGTTGTTGGCTGCGTCGTAGATCGGGTTCGTGTTCGTTGGCTCGTCCGTCGGCGGGTTGAGGATGATTGGCGTCATCAGTGGGCCGCCAAACTGGTTCTCGCCCGTCATCTGATCCTCGCAGGCGACGACGTCAGCGAAATCCTCGCCGTCCCCGCCGACCCAGCGGTCGAAATGAACAAGCCCTGGGCCGCCGTCCTGCCCGACACCAAGCGTGCCATCGCTGTTCGTGCCTGATCCGGTGATATCGCTCTTGCACTCAGTGCAGGAGTCTTCGACGATGTAGTACTTCTGGTCGCTGGGGATGTAGATCTCCGAGCCGGCCGGCAGCATGCCGGTGTAGTCCGCCGTGGTGACCGGATCGCTGTAGGTGCCGGTGCCGCTTGCAGAGGTGTGGATGCCTGTGCCCGTTGAGTTGTTCGGGAAAGTCGTCGTGCTAGTTGCGGGGAAGGCAATGTCCGCGCTGGGGGGCGTGTTATCCGGGAAACCGTACGCCGTCAGATAGGCGAAGGTGTCGTATGGTGGCAGACCGCCGCCGGACTCGGGCTGGTTCATGGCCGTGGTGTACGTGCTCGTCTGCGCCGGGTTCAGGCCAACGCCTGGCGTTGCAGTTTCGGCGATCGCGGTGCTTGACGTCCCGGTCGTGGTGTCCGTGGCCGTCACCGTCACTCCGATGTAGGCGCCGATCTGGGCGGTTGTCGGCGCGAAATCGATCGCTTTGCCGTTCTTGGAGATGGACGTCCCGGCAGCGCTCGAGTTCGCCTTCGTCGACGTCCACCATTGATATGTGTACGTGATCGAGTCATTGGGATTGTCGCCGGTCCAGTTGCCGTTATTCGCCAGCAGCACAAAGCCCACCTGCGGTCCTGTAATCGCGTTGCCGTCCGCATCGACGGCCGGGATCAAGGTCTGCAATCCGGTGGCGTTTGGGTTCTCGTTCGACATCATGAACGAGATCGTCGGTGCGCCGCTGTTAACAGGCGCCGCTGACGCGACCGCGCTCATCGCCAGCATGCCGATCAGACAGGTGGCCAACAGCAGGCTCGTTGCGACCAAGCTACGAGCTCCGCCCCCCTTGCCGTGCATATGGCTACTCAACATCGCTTCCTCCCGGTCGTGAAGACAGTAATTGAGTCAAGGTCTGCGCGATCGGGCAGAACTCGTCGCGTTTGCGGACCAGTTTCGACCCTCACACCCGGCCAGCCACCCCGGCTCCCATGCACGAAGGCACCACAACGACACGCGACCAAAAGCGCGCACGAACGCTGCCTCCATCGACGGAGTTTGCTGACCTCACTTCTTTTTCTCAACTTGAAAAGAAGTGCTGGGAATTTACCACTCTCGACTCGGAACGACAAGACTGGATCGGGTCCCCTTCGGCGGCCACAACCAGTTCCCGCGTGGCAAACGGGAAGAACGGCTGGACGGCCTGGGCGCGGCGGTCGACGCCGCAGGCGGCCGCTTCACGATGCAGTACACGGCTGCGGTGGTGTCCAACCATCCGGGCGCATGTGGGCCCGTGTCACCGGCCTGGAGGCTGGTGGATTGGCGGAGATTCCCCGGGTACACTAACGCGCCTTCCCCTGACGCCGCTGGATCGCGAGAAACTGCTGGTATGGACATCGGCAACATCGCCGAGCTGAACACGTTCCTGGTGCTAGACGCCATCAGGTCGCGGGGGCAGGCTACGAGGCGGGAACTCGGCACCGATCTCAGGCTGTCTGCTGCCTCGGTCAGCCGCATCGTCAAGCGGCTGCTCATGGCCGGGCTTATCGCCGAGGAGCCCGGGGCCGGAACGGTTCGCGGCAGGACGCCGACGATTCTGCGGTTCGTCGGGCCTCCTGGCAGCGTCATCGCCGTTGACCTGGGCGGGACCCGCTGCCATGGCGCGCTCGCGGACCTCGCGGGGAGCATTGTCGCGGAAGACTTCCGGCCGACCGGCGAGGGCAGCGCTGCGGTAGACGCGCTGCTCAAGTGCATTGCCGTCCTGGACGCGCGGGCGACGGAGCTCGCTATGCCGGTGCGTGCGGCGGTCGTCGGCATCCCGGCCCTGATCGACCCGGACACGGGCCTGGCCACGGCTGGCCCGAACGTGCACTGGCAGGGCCTGGATCTGCTGGGCATGCTCCGCGGCACCCTTACCTGGCCGTTCGAAGTGGACAACGACACCAACCTCGGCGCGCTCGGACAGGCGTGGCGCGGCGACGGGCGCGGCGCGCACTCGTTCGTGCTGCTCTCACTCGGAACCGGCATCGGCGGAGCGGTGGTGGTGGACGGGCATGTGATCCGCGGCCGGCACAACGCGGCGGGCGAGGCGGCCTACTTCCCGGTGCCGCGCTCGGGCGCGAAGGCCACGGCCGGCTTCGAGGAGGTGGCCTCGGGGCCTGCGCTGCTGGCCCGGACGGCCGAACTCATCCGGCTCGGGGCGGCGAGCGCGCTAGCTCCCGAGTACAACGTAGCCGACATCTTCGCCGCCGCCAGGGGAGGCGACCCGGTGGGCAGCCAGGTGGTCGGCGACCTGATCAGGCAGACGACCGCGGCGATCAGCGGGATCACGGCGCTGCTCGATCCCGAGCGGATCATCCTCGATGGCAGCATTGGCAGGGCGCTTGAGCCGTGGCTCGGCGATCTGCGCTCGGCTGTTGCGGCGGGCGTATTCCAGGCGCCGGACATCGTGATCTCCCGGCTCGGCTCGAGCGCGACCGTGCTTGGCGCGATCGCCAGGGCAATGGCCATCGTCGCGGAGATGGACAGCCCCGCCGTCCCCCCGTCCGCCGTCGCGATGGCAGTGGCGCAAGCCAGGATCTAGCGCCTCGCGGAGACCGCCGCGTTGAAGGCCTCCTGGCCGCCATCTGGATTTGCAGGCACCGGCGTGGCCGAGGTAGGTATCACCCCAGCGCCATCTACCGCACTTCGGGAAGCCCGCCGCCAGGTCGAGATCCCGGATCTCCCAGTTGACCTAGTCGCCCGAACCAAGCCCGCCGAACAGCGGCGTGCTGACCTGCTTGAAGCAGGAAACCGGGCCACCCACGCGCTCGTCTTGAACGCCATCAGCGACGTCTTCGCCAACGGAAAGACGGCGGGCGCGTTCGACGTCGAGGATCCCGAAGCGACCGCCGGCTTGTGCTGGGCGAGCACGCACGGCTTTGACCCAGATTTCCGCGGTGGGCCGCGCCAGCCGATGCCCGGCTCATCCGCGCGGCACAGCAGCTATTCCGCCCAGCTGCCGGCATCCTCGGCGACCCGCCCGGCTGATACCCGGCATGCACAGATCGCCCAGTTCGGGAGCGACGGAGTCCGGATCGCCAGACCGGACCAGTGCGCAGGACCGGCGGATCGGGATCGCGAGCCGCAGAGAGGATTGGTCACGGAGCGCGGCCCCGGTGCTTGCATTGGACGTTAATCGGGAAAGGTGGTGATGCCAGGTGGTTATCGCGCGCCGGGAGGTGGTCTGGGGACAAATCCCAGCATCCTTGTGACGCACATCCGGCACCTGGGTTCGACCGCTCCGGGTAGGTTTCGGGGCAGTCTGGTTGCGCGGAGGAAAATGCGATGGTGATGCCGTTGGCCGGCCGCGCGGTTGCAGCGGTGGCCGGCGGCCTGCTGGTGCTCGCGGCATTGTCCAGCGTCACCGAAACACTGATCGTGTCACGGCCGGTTAACAGCTGGCTAACGCGATGGGTGGACCGGATGGTCGACTGGCCTTATGCGCAAGTGGCGGTGCGCGTCGCCGATTACCAGCGGCGGGATCAGCTGCGCGCTACCCAGGCGGCGGCATTGTTGCTCGCCCAGTTGGCGGCCTGGCTCATCGTGGCGTACGTCGGGTTCGCCCTGCTGTTCTGGCCGTTCACCACCCGCGGCGTGGTGTCCGCCTTCATCGACGCCGGGTCCTCGCTGTTCACCCTTGGCTTCGCGGTGCCAGCCGGGACGGTGCCGACGGTGATCGTGTTCCTGGCCGCGGCGACCGGGCTGCTGATCCTCGCGCTGCAGATCGCCTACCTGCCGACTCTGTATGCGGCGTTCAACCGCCGGGAGACTCAAGTGGCTCTGCTTAACGAGCGGGCCGGGATGCCGTCGTGGGGCCCGGAACTGCTGGCGCGCACCCACTATGCGCTGGGGACAGGGGTATCGACCCTGGACACCATGCCGGATCTCTACGCGCGGTGGGAAAGCTGGGCCGCAGACGTCGCCGAGAGCCACACCACCTACCCAGTGCTGGTCCGGTTCCGCTCGCCGGGACCGCTGTCGTCCTGGGTGACCGCGCTGCTGGCCGTGCTGGACTCCGCCGCGCTGTTCCTGGCCCTGTCCCCCGAGGCCGCGCCGGTCGTCCCGGCCCGGCTGTGCCTGCGCGGCGGGTTCAGGTGCTTCAACCGGATCGCCCGGGCAATGGACTTCGACATCCCCGACGAGCCCGGCCCGGACGCCGCGTCCAGCCTGACCTACACCCAGTTCCTCGATGCGGTGGACCGGATGCGCGAAGTCGGCTTCCCGATCGAGCGCGACCCGGCCGAGGCCTGGCCGGACTTCGTCGGATGGCGAGTCAACTACGAGCCGGCGGCCTATGCGGTGGCCGCCGCTGTCTACGCCGTGCCGGCCCTATGGTCAGGCCCGCGCCGACACCCGATCTCGCCGATCCCGCCCATCCGCCCCGGACGCGGCCACCCGCCCAAGTAGCAAGGGCGCACCGGGCGGAGTCCGGGTCAGCGCGCAAGTGGAGGGGCGACGTCCACCTTGCGAGCCGCTATCCCGCTCGCGGCACTCTCTTAATCGCATCGAAGCCGAGCTTGCGCCGGAAGCCGGCCCTGGCGGACGCAGACATCGACGACGTAATTCGACTGCGCGCTGGGCACGCTGGCCCGGATGGGCTTCAGCGCGGACGCGCCAGCCACGAGAGTGGCAGCCGTTGCCGTAGTTCAGTCGGACGAAGCCCGTCATCACGCATGTCTGTGTGACCTGGCGGGCGCTCAGCGGCAGGAGGCAAACCGCTCGTCCTCGGGCCGAACGGGTCGTACGACGCGGTCGACGACTGCCTCAACCGCCGAGGGCACCGAACTCGCCGGGGCGCTCCGCCTGCTCGCCCACTCGGGGAGCCAGCACACCGACCAGGCAGACTCCCCGCGTCACCTCGCCTGCGGCACTCCCATCCGGGTCCGCTGGCACTGCCCCACCTGCGATCAGCTCATCGACCACGAGCCGGATCACACCCAGGTGCACTTCGGGTAACCGGCAAGCCGGGCAGGCCGGACCCTGGGGGACATGGCCAGGCGGTTCGGCGAGCCGACACCATGACCACCAAGATCACCCGTATAACTGCGGATCGGGAGCGGTGTTTCCTTACGACCGCGCTACGTGCAGCGCCGGCCCCGCGTTTACTGTCGTGAGGCCGGCCTCTCGTCAGCCCGCTAGATTGTGCACCGGCATGACATCTGGCGTGCCGGGGTCAATCCCGACCTTCTGCAGGACGGGCATCAGCACCGGCCCGTAATCTTCGAAGGCCTGCTGCGACTCCCACACTTCGTAGACCATCAAGTCCGCTTCTGGGCCGAAACACGAGTGGTGAATCCGGCCTGCCGGGTTGGCCGCTCCCGCGGCTTCGAGTGCCTTGATGGCCTCGTCGTATTGGTGTGCGCTGAGGGACTTGGGATGGAAGTAGGTTGCGATTGCCACGGATCCTCCTGTTGATTAGCACTGCTGGCCGGCCAAGCTGCCCGCCAGTGATGACCGTTAACGCGACGGTACGGAGCTCCACCTAAGACGGTCGGCGGAGGTCAGAACGGAACCTTCGTGGCCATGAGCCCGGCACCAGACTGGCGAGCGGCGACGGTCCAGCAGAAGTCGAGCGGATCCAGATGGAGGCTCTCCCCGTCTTTTCCTGATCGCCAACGGCCACCGGCCCGCCCCGTAAGTGTGAGGGCGAATGGCCGCCCGTGGCGGCGCGCCCATTCCGCAACGACGTCGGCCACCAGACGGCCGTCGTGCCCGGCGGTGAGGTCCATGGAGCGCTCCGTCGCCCTGCAGATGTCGAGGCGATGCATCCACATGTCTCGGGTGAAGATGGTGTCCACTAGGTAGCCGTACCGCCAGCGCTCGGCATCGAACGGTGGATCGTTCTTCGTACGCACGGCCCACCGGATGGGCGCCGGGGTCCGGCGCCTCGCACGGACGGCCCGGGGGGCGACTGCCGTCAGGCGGCTGACGATCTCGGCGGGCGTCATCGCGGCCCGCTCGCGCACTTGTGTTGCCGACATCTCGTCGATCATCTTTCCGCTGGATCGTTTGGCCGCTGCCCGGAAGTCGTGGGCGAACTGGCGGAACGAGGCTTGCGCCTCGGCCATTCCGAGAACATGCGTAGCCATGGCACGCACGTCCCACAGCTCGCAGACCGTCGGGCGCGCCCAGTCCCCCGGCGTCAGTGCCGTTAGCTGCGCAGCCATCCGGTCGAACTCGGTGGCCGCGAGGGTCATCGCCTCCCGGTGCCCAAGAGGGGCTGCGAGGTCGGCATCAACCATCGTCATCTCGGCCATTGGGAGCTCCCGTCTAGTCTTCGGAATTCCGAATACTATTCGGATAGTCGCAGAGTTATCGGCTAGAGTCAATTCATGCCCTCGACGATCCCAACTCGGCACACGCGCCGCGACCGCCGCCGCGACAGGCACGAGGCGACCAAGCAGGAGATACTCGACACCGCGTGGTCTATGGTGCGTGCTGACGGCCTGGCCGCGCTGTCGCTGCGGGCGCTAGCGCACGCCGTGGACATGGAGCCGCAGTCGCTCTACACGTACTTCGCCTCCAAGAACGCGCTTTACGACCGCATGTTCGCCGACGGCAACCTGGAGCTGGCTAGGCGGTTCGCGGCAGCTGACATCCCTGACGAAACTCGCGGCGCGCTCCGGGCTGTCGCTGGCGTCTTCACGGACTTTGCCATCGAGGACCAGGCCCGTTACCAGTTGCTGTTCCTGCGGGCAGTTCCCGGATTCCAGCCATCCCCTGACTCTTATGCGATTGCCCTAGAGGTCGTCGACGGCGTCAAGATGATCTTTCGCCGCGTCGGACTCCACAACGAAGCCGACTTCGACCTCTGGACCGCGATAGTCGCCGGCCTGGCGAGCCAGCAACTCGCCAACGAGCCCGGCGGCGACCGGTACATACGCCTCATCGACGACGCGGTCGCCATGTTCGCCGACCACATCCTCGGCCCCGGCCGGTCACACAGTCCTGCATCTGACTCACAACCGGCGCCTGATTCGTGACGACGACGATGCGCTCTGTCGCCTTCGGCCGTGAGCCGGTCGCCGAGGCGGAGCGCGACGGCCGCCTGAAAGTCACTGGTGACCGCCGCGCGGCCATGCGCTTTCCGCGGATGTTCGCTGTCCGGGACGCCGCCCCGCCGTCCAGCTGAGTGACCGCGGTTCGTTAGTTAGCTGCCTGATCCGTGGCGACGACATGGGCGAACGCGTCCACGGTCTGCTCCATCGGGCCGCTCACGCTGGCGCGGCGTCGCCGGGCAAGAAGCCGCTGATCCATACCAGTCGGGCGCCCTGCTCGTCAGGCATCACCGGTGACGCGACGAAACTGGCGACGTTCACGACGGAGATAGGCGAGGTGTCCAGCCAGGACGTCCTCAACTGCTTCGTCACCGGGCTCGGCGGCACGCTCAAGCTCATCGCCGACTTCGGCGACGAGCAACTCAGAATCGCCTAACCCGGCTGAAAGAGACCCCCGACGGCACCGAGTCGCGAAGAAGACCGCCCGCAGTCCATGAACGCTGAACCCCGCACGGTTCGCGATCATCGTCTTCGTACCCGTGGACGCAGGCAAATGCTCCCGTTCAGTGGCGCTGACCGGCTTGGTGTCAGCTAGCAGTGGCCGGGACGCGTCCGTGCAGCCTGGTTCCTTGCCCAGGGGCCGAGGTGATCTGGACAGTACCGCCAAGGGCTGCAATCCGGTCACATATGCCCTGGACGCCACTGCCCATGCGCGTCGTCGTCTGATCGAAGCCATGGCCGTCATCGGCGACCGTGAACGCCAGCTCCTCGCCATCGTGGTACAGCGTGACCTTGGCTGTCGATGCCGCGGCATACTTGGCGACATTTTGCAGTGCCTCAAGAACGGAGAAATACAGCGCTGCCTCCACGTCTTGTGAATATCTGGCCAGAGCTGGTGCCTCGACGCTAACCGGCACAGCGGCCTTGCGTGCCTGAGCCTCCAGCGCAGCGCGGAGTCCCATGTCGGCGAGCAGCGGCGGATAAATGCCATGCGCAAGGTCGCGCAGTTCGACAAGAGCCTGCTCGGCCTGGCGTTCGGTATCGGCTAGGAGGCTGTCAATCTCATCCGGTGAGCTGGCTGCCACCTGGCGCGCCAGACCCAGCGTGATCTTCAGAGCGACCAGCTGCTGCTGTGCGCCATCATGCAAATTGCGCTCTATCCCGCGCCGTGCCTCATCGGCGGCACTAACGATGCGCTGCCGGGATGCCCTCAGGTCCTCGATCAGGCCGACATTGCGCAGTACCAGACCTGCCTGCGCCGCTACGTCCCGGACCATTCGCTCACCGGCTGGCGTCAGCGGCTCGCGCAGGGAGCTGGTGACGCGCAGGGTCCCCATCTCCTCGCCGCGATGGACCACCGGAAATGACCTCGTGCGGCCGCGCCCGTCCGCGCTTTCCGTTCCGGACGGCCACGGCGCGCGGTCCGGCGTGGCATCGGTGGCCGAGCCGAGCGGAACACCCGGCCACGCCGCCTCCAGCCGTTCGATCCCATCGGTGCGCAGCCACACCTCCGCCCGCTCGGCGCCGGTAGCCTCGGCGACCATCCGGGCCATGCTTGGCAGCACATCCTGAGTTGAGTACGTTCCCGCAATCTGCCCGGCGAAGTCCGACAGCACCTCGTAGGGCGTCGCGCGCTTGCCGTAGACCAGCCGGTCGGCGACCAGCCGGGCTCGCGCGCGAGCCGGCTGGAGCACGACTGCCGCGATCGCCGCCGCCGCGAAGGTGAGCACGCTCTTGTCCGACCCGCCGGTCGCGGCGCCGATCCCCACGACCACGAGCGCGTAGATGGCGGTGAAGGCCGCGGCTACCAGGCCGGCTACGACAGTCTTCTTGACTACAACGTCAAGGTCGTAGAGCCGGTACCTCAGCACCGCCACCGCGCAGGCGACCGGGATGCCGGCAACAGGCGTCAGGATCATGAGACCCCAGATAACCGTGCCTGCCACGGTGTCGCCGGTGCCGAGGATCAGGCCTTCCAGCGGCAGCATGGCGATCCAGAACACGGTCAGCGCGCCGGCGTAGGCCAGCCACGCGAGTTGCTGACGCACTTCTGCCGTGCCGCGGCGCCGCCGTGCGAAGACCGAGGTGATCGTCAGCACAACCGAGGCGATCGCGACAACGGCCACTACTGCGAGCAGGGCACTGAACCAGCCATGCCGCGGGAGCAGCGCGCGCACGGGTTCGCGATAGGCGACCCCGGCCGCCGCCAGCGCGTTGCTCATCCCGCCCTGGACAATAGTCCCGCTCTGGAACTGCTGGGCGGCACCGCCGGCCAGCGCCAGGCACATGCCCCACAGCACGGGACGCCACCGGCGCGACAGCAGGTGGCCGTCGGGAAATACCAGGACGAGAACCACCAGCTGAATCACGGCGAGGACAGTCAGCCCCCCGGCTAGCGCGCCCACGTCCTTCACTGCGGGCACCGAGCCAGGGCTGGTAGCCAGTCCGAACAGGGAGTACTGCTCGCTGAACATGCTCGCCGCGACCGTCAGGCCGATAAGGCACAGCAGCCACCCGATGACGTTGCCCGCCACCCGCCGCGCGATCAGCCCGCCGATCACCGCGTAGCCGATGACAGCGAGAGCGGCGGCCGCGTAGAAGAGAATGCGGCCCCCTGTCATTTCGCCGGAGTTCAGCGCGACGAACACAAGGGTGGCAGCCAGGACGACCAAGGTCAGCCCTGCAAGCGACCAGGCGGCAGCGTGAATCCGGCGACCGCCGGTCAGGACATGCATCCGTATACTCTGGCGCTTCGCAGATCACAGCGGAAGAGGGCGAACTACCCAGTTAGATTCGTGCTACCCACCCTGTTCAGGGCAGGCAATCGCTGTATGGACGGGCCTCCCGAACGCAGCGCTCGGGACGCCCTATGGCACGAAGTCGGGCTTTGATCACGTACAGCATGAGCGGGAGACCGTCTCGCTAAGTCGTCCCGGATAGTGCGGTGGCTGAGCCTCGATGCCTTCGGCGATGATCTCGTGCGTGTCGGATAGACGGCCTACCGCTCGTAACGGGTCGCTGGTCGGGATCTGCCGCCCGGTCTCCCGGCTTACATTGCTCCGCAGTTTGGCGCGCCGACCAGATCTGCTGTGTGTAACGCCGACTCGGCGCGGCTGATCGATCTGGGCTCAGTGTTGTCGGCCGCCCTGTTGTCGCTCGCCCAAATCATCTGGTTCTGAGCGTTTGTGTGTGGCTGCTGGCCTGGCGCGATGATGGTCTGCGGGTCACACGGGGCTTCACACGGTGGGGCGAGAAGGTATAGCTGTCGTGGTTTCCATCAGGAGGGAGAACCCACAATGCCGATGGTCACTGTGAAGCTGATCGAAGGAGTCTTCACGGCCGAGCAGAAGCAGGAGATGATCCGAAAGATTACCGACACGATGGTCGATATCGAGGGCGAGAATCTCCGGCCCGTCACTTGGGTAATTGTCGAGGAGGTTCACAGTGGGGACTGGGGCATCGCCGGCAATGGCCTCACGACGGCCGACGTGCACGCTTTGCAGGGGCACGGCCTGCCCGCCGCGGCCGGAGCGGGCTGAGCCACGCCGCCGATGAGCGTACGGGTACGACTGCTCGGCCATCCGCGTGTCGACGACGGATCCGGGCGGCCCTGCCAGGCACCGCGTGGGAAGAAGTCATGGGCAGTGCTGGCCCGGGTCGCGCTGGCTGAGCGGCCACTGCCCCGTGGTGAGCTTGCTGGCGAGCTGTTCGCCGAGGCCGACGACCCGCTCGGAGCGCTCCGATGGTGCCTTGCTGACCTGCGCCGCTGCTGCTCGGATCCGCGGCTGCTACGCGGTGATCGGGTGAGCTTGACGCCGGGCTCACTATGGCTCGACGTGTGGGCGCTGTGGGACGGAACCCTGCCCGCCGCCGAGATCGGAGGTGAGCTGCTGGCCGGTGCCGAGCCGCGCAACTGCCCGTCGTTCGATATCTGGCTGACGCTGGCCCGCAGCAGGTGCGCGGCCCGGTCGATGGAGGAGCTTCGCCAGGCGGCGCTCCGGTTGCTTGCCAAGGGCGAGCCCGAGGCGGCGGCCGAGGCCGCCGGCCGTGCCGCAGCTCTGGACCCGCTCGACGAGGGTGCGCAGGAGTTGTTCCTGCGCACCCTGGTCGCCGCTGGTCATCCCGCCCGGGCCACGGTGCACCTGGCGTCGTGTGAAGCTGCCTTTGCCAAGGAGGCCATCGTTCCCTCGCCCGCGCTCCGGGCTGCCGCCCGCCCTTCGCCCACTGCCCCGGCGACGGGACTGCGGGCTGGGGTTGTCGCCGGGTCGTTGCGGCGAGCTGGGACCGCGGCTCTGGACGCGGGATTGGCGGATGCGGGCATTGAGACCTTGCGCCGCGCGGCCGAGGAGGCCGAGCGGGCCGAGGACCGGCTCCTGCATGCGGATGTACTCAGGACTCTCGGATCCGCGCTCGTGCACTCGGTCCGCGGCTTCGATGGCGAGGGGGCCGTGGTGCTGCACCGTGCGCTGGCGACCGCGAAGGCCGCCGACAGCACCAGCCTGGTCGCGGAGATTCTCCGCGAGCTCGCGTTCGTCGACGTGCAGGCAGGCCGGCATGCGTCAGCCGACCGAGCGCTCCGGGAAGCCACGGCAGCGGCCGAGACTGTCGGCGATCCGGCGCTGTGGGCGGGATTGCTCGCGATCCGCGGCATGAACGAGGCGGACCTGGGCCGCCACGAGATCGCAGCAGGACTGCTGACAGAGTCGGCGCAGACTGCGCGGTCGGCCGGCCGCCGTCGGCAGGAAGCCTGGTCGACCGGTGTCTTGGCGCGTTCCCTGCTGCTGGTCGGCCGGGTGGAGCAAGCCCGCGCGGCAGCCGAGCGCAGCATCGATATCTGTGACCGGGACCGGTGGAATGCATTCCTGCCCTGGCCGCAGGCACTGCGGGCGCACTGCCTGGCGGCCGACGGGCAGTGGGACCAGGCGCGGGACGACGCGGAGCAGGCGTTCGCGCTGGCCTGCCAGCTGGGCGACCCGTGCTGGGAGGGAATGGCAGGGCGGGCTATCGCGCTGGTCGCCCTGCACGACGGCGGGGGAACTGTGGCCATGGAGTGGGTCACTGATGCCCAGCGGCGCTCTGACCGGGTTTCCGATCGCTATGTCTGGGTCTCCGGGTACGTCACGCTGGCGCATCTGGAGATCGCTGCGCGCCTGCAGCCCGATCTGGTCCTCCCGCTGGCCCGTCGCCTGTATCAGGATGCGGTGCGGGCCGATCTGCCCGAGTTCACCGCCTGGGCGCTGATCTACCAAGCTGAGGCCGGTGATACCGCACAGTTGCCGCTGGCCCGGGCGGTGGCCAGCCAAGTCGTCAGCCCCGCCTTGCAGGAAAGAGCTGCCGCGCTTACCAATCGGGTGAGGGGGGGCCGATGAGCTGGACGATGCCCGGCTTGCGGCGGCTGACGCCGTCAGCCTCGCTCATTCTCGTTGCGGCCGCGGGCGCGTGGGCCGGGGTCGCGGTGGTGGCGCGTCATATGGGCTCGATGCCAGGGACCATGGGTTTGGGCATCAGCGCATTCGCGGCCGTCTGGGCACTGATGATGGCCGCCATGATGCTGCCGTCGGTGACGCCGTTCGCGTTGCTGTACTCGCGAACCTTGCAGGACAGGCGTGGCGGGCGGCTGACCGCGTTCGCCTGCGGCTACCTGATCATGTGGGCCCTGGCGGCGCTTCCCGCGTATGGGCTGGCGTGGCTGGCTGGCTGGCTGGTGGATGGCCACGCGGCTGCAGCCACGGTGCTGGCAGTGGCCATCTTCGCTGCTTGCGGCTTCTATCAGCTCACCCCCTTGAAGGACCGGTGCCTGGCCCGCTGCCGGTCGCCGCTGGGATTCGTGCTCAAGCTCGGCGGTTACCGCGGGCGCACTCGTGACCTGCGGGTGGGGCTTTACCACGGCGCCTATTGCCTGGCGTGCTGCTGGGCGCTCATGGCCCTGTTGATCGCCTTCGGGCTGATGAACGTGATCGCCATGGTGGTCTTGGCTGGTGCCGTACTGACCGAAAAAGCCTGGGTGTGGGGACCGCATTTCAGCCGCGTCCTGGGAGTTGCCGCGCTCGGCCTCGCCGTCACCGCGGTCTTTGTGCCGGGCCTCGCCCCCGGCTTGCATCAGATGGCCAACCCTGGCCAGATGGGAGGCATGTGATGGCGGGATCGGGACCGGCCTCGGTGGCCGACTGGCGCGTGCGGGGCTCCTATTTCGAGGGATGCAACTGCGAGGCGATCTGCCCGTGCCGCAGCGTGGGAGGCCGGCCAGGCGGGCCTTCCAGTTTCGGGGAGTGCTTCGGCGCCCTTTCCTGGCTCATCCACCACGGTCACGCCGACGGCACCGACCTGTCCGGCCTGCGGGCAGTGCTGTCGATCCGTTACCTCGACCGGGTCGAGCCCAGCACCCCTTGGCAGGTCGTGCTCTACGTCGACCAGGGTGCCAGCGACGGGCAGCAGGCCGCGCTGTCCGACATCTTCCTGGGCCGGGCCGGCGGAACCGTGGCACGCCTGTACGGCCCGGCGATCGGCGATGTCTGCGCGGTCCGGCGCGCCCGGATCACCCTCGAACACGCTGCACCACGCAAGCGCATCGACGTCGTCGGCTACGTGACCGTGCAGGCCGAAGGCCAAGCCTCCGAACTCGGCGACGTCCGCTGCGGAATTCCGGGCTTCGACCACCCCGGCACCGAACTCCATGGCGACACTCTGCGATCAACCGACCCGGCGCTGCGCTGGGAAGTCAGGGGACGACGCCACGCCGCCTTCGCCACCGACTTCGACTACAGTTCCGGCCCCTGAAGCCAGCCCAGGGCCGCGCAGAACGTTCAGTTCGGCGTGGCGGCTGGTCCGAACGGCGGTGATAAGCGCCCTTGACCACCCTCCAGGGCGAGCACGCTGAGCGACACCAGCCTGAGCAGCCACTTCGCGTGCGCTTCAGGAGCCTTGGAGGCGGGCCCGGTAGAGCTCGTCGAGTGCGTCCCAATGCCGGGCGTTCGCTTCGGTGTTGTAGGTCGGGTTGTCGGGCACCGCGAATCCATGGCGGGCGGGGTAGAACTCGAGGGTGTGGTCGACTCCGGCGTCAGTGAGCGCACGTTCCAGCAGCTCGGCCTGGCTGGCGGTGAACGAATCGTCGTCCGTCGCGCCGGCCACATAGACCGTCGCGGTGATGCGGTCCGCCGACAGGTGGGGGCTTGATGGGTCACCGTCGACAGCCAGCCTGCCGCCGTGGAACGACGCCGCCGCGGCGATCTTGCTGCCGAGCCCGCCCGCGGCGATGAGCGACATGCGCCCGCCCAGGCAGTATCCGGTGGTCCCGATCGCGGATCCCGTCACTTCGGGTCGCGCCAGGAGGAACGATGCGTAGGCGCCAGAATCGGCGATGATCCCGTCATTGGTGAGCAGGCTCGTGAGGCTGGACATCCGTGCCCGCTCCTGCTTGTCTGTGAACAGCGTGGCCACGTTGAACGGTGCCCACTCGCCCGCGCGGTAGTAGATGTCCGGGACTAGCGTGACGTAACCCATGCTCGCCAGCCGGTCGCCCATCTGCCGGAACGTCTCCCGCGCCCCGCCCGCGTCGGGAAAAACCAGCACGCCCGGCCAAGGGCCATCCCCATCGGGAAGGTGCAGCGTTCCGATGCTGTCGCCATCGGGCGCAGGAATCTGAACGTCCAGACGTCGCATTGCGCTGCCTCATCCGGGCTCGTCGAAGCTGACTGCTCGAAAGTATCACCGCGCGGCGCCTCGCCCCGCTGTCAGAACGGCTGCGACAGTTCTCGGGAACCGCGGACACAAACAGGACTTCTTTCCTTCCGACCGGGCTGCCGCCGGGGCGACAGAGGCAGGGCAGTTAATGCGGACGCCAGCCACGGACTCAGCGCCATAGCCGGCCTGACCCTTGATCCGGTACCGGACGCCGGCCTATCCTGTCGTGCACTATGAGTAAGTGGCGCCGGTTACTCGGCATCACCGAGCGACTCCCCGGGAATCTCCTGACCGCGATCGTCGGCCCCGACAAGAAGCGCGGCAACTGGGAGGTCACCTGGATTGGGGACGGCGGCGTCGAGCCGAAAGACCTGCGCGCGGCTACGCTGACCGAGGCCGTCGATCAGGCCGCGGCCGCCGTCGCGGATCTCTATGCGCGTTACCCGCCAAATCCCGACGCTGAGCTCCAGCTGGCGATCTATCCCTGGCACTATCACGTTGGCGATCCGATGTACGACATCAGCATCGGCAGCGACGGGTTCGACGCGCACGACCTGCAGGACCAGGTCCCGCCGATCGAAGGCGCGACCTTAGAAGATCTGGTCGCGGCCACTGAGTACACACCTGGCAGTGGGATTGACCACTGCATGTTTCGATGGATCAGGCCTGCCGAGTCCCTCACGAGAGACGCCAGCACGCCGGAGCCCGACGACTCACTACCCTGAGCGGCGAGGCAGCCGGCATCGTCTGCCAGGCCGAGGGCAGAGATTTGCTCGTAACTGCGTCGGGGAGTCAGGCCCGCAGCAACTCTCCGGCTGCTGGCGGGTTTACTCCGGCGCGAGCTGCGAGAGCGCACTGACGCTGGCGCCACCTTTCCAGTACCTCTTTGGCCAGCTCACGGTATGAGTGAGCGCCGTTGCACGCGGGATCGAACCTGGTTATCGGCTCTCCAGCCACCGTAGAGTCAGGGAATCGCACCGTCCGGCTGATGACAGTCTGGAAGACGAGGTCGCCGAACCCCTGGCGTACCCCGGCCAGCACTTCCCTCGTGTGCAAGGTACGGGAGTCGTACATGGTCGCCAGCAGGCCGTCGATCGCAAGCTTCGGGCTCAGCCGGGACGACACCTTGTCGATGGTCTCCATCAGCAGCGCCACTCCGCGTAGCGCGAAATACTCGCACTCCAGCGGCACCAGCACGCCATCGGCGCACGCGAGAGCATTCACGGTCAGCAGGCCAAGCGACGGCTGGCAGTCGATCAGGATCACGTCGTAGTCAGGGATCACAGGCTGCAGCACCCGGCCGAGCGCGAACTCGCGGGCGACCTCGTGCACGAGCTGGATCTCGGCACCGGACAGGTCGATATTGCTCGGCATCAGGTCCATGCCGTCAACGCGGGTCTTGATGATGACGTCGTGCGCCATCAGCCTGCGCTCCATCAGCAGGTTGTAGACCGTTGCGTCGAGCTCGTGCGGTTCAATCCCGAGGCCCACCGACAGCGCGCCCTGCGGGTCGAAGTCGACCAGCAGGACGCGGCGCCCCTGCTCGGCCAGCGCGGCGCCCAGGTTGATGGTTGTCGTGGTCTTCCCAACGCCGCCCTTCTGATTGCAGACGGCGGCGATGCGCGCTGGCCCGTGCGCGACAATCGGCTCCGGTTCGGGGAACACCGGCAGTGGCCGTCTCGTCGGTCCCAGCAGACGGCGCCCGACCTCGAGGAATTGGGATGCTGACACAGCTGTCGCACCTCCCGGCGGTGAACGCGAACGCGCTCACTCGAACACGGACCTTAAGCGCTGCACCCTGGCCCGGCAAGGCGGCGCACCGAAGAGCGGCAAATGAACCGCATGCGCACAATGACCGGAGGCCACCGGCTGGTGGTAACGGGAACGGGCTCGGCTCGGCCCGGTCAGCCTTACTGATGCGCTGGCCTCGTGAGATCCGGAACCCCATGTACTCTGGCCGCTGCTTACATCCGAATCGCTGACGTCACGTAGGCAGACTTGGCGTTCAGCCCTGCGTTAGCGCGGCCGGGATATGCGTGTCGGAGTAGACGTCTGCGATAGGGATGGATCCGCCGAGGACGCCGAAGATCTGGCTGGCCAGGTCGGGGTCTTCTGCCGCCGCCTCGTAGAGGGCCTGGTGGCGGGCCGGCAGCGGCGCGAGCCTTGCGGTAGCCAGGGTGAGTTCGAAGCCGTTGGCGGTGAGCACGTCCCGGCGATGCTGATATTGGGCCAGTGCGTCATCCATCAGCTGGCGCCCGGTGAGCCCGTCGTCAATGGCACCGGCGAGCAGATCGGCGGCGAGGAAGGCGTCGGAGATCCCCATGCCGGTACAGGGGTCTTTGTGGTGACCGGCGTCGCCGGCGAGTGCCCATCCCGGTCCTGCCGATTCCCGGTACAGGTTGGGGAGGTCCCCGGTGCCGGTGAAGCGCTGATCCCGGCGTCCGGACTCCACGACCTCACGCAATCCGGGAACGAGCTTCAGCGCGGCGCGGAAGCTGCCTTCGACGTCCGTGCGCACCTGACGGAACTCGTCATGGGGCCACGCGACGGCGATGCACGTCAGGTCGTCGTTGGTGGGCCAGGTCAGGATCAGCCGACCAGGCCGGATGTGGAAGGACGCGCCGAGATGGCTGATGCCGCTCCAGTAGGAGTAGTACATCGCGGTGAGCGGCGGACGGCTCTGGTAGGCGCGTGCGCCAGCCTTCCGTGCGACGGTCGAGTGCAGGCCGTCGGCGCCGACGACGAGCCTGGCCCGCAGGGACGACTGCGCGGGCGAGCCCGAGGCGTGGCCGCGCACGCCGGCCACCCTGCCATCGGACCACAGCAGGTCAGCGACCACGAAGCCGTCGACTAGCTCCGCGCCGGACTCGGCAGCGGCCTCGGCCAGCAGCGCGTCGAGTACCGTCCGCCGCGGGCAGTACGTTTCGGCGACACCGTCGATCGCCGGGCCGATGCCGGTCAGCTGCACCGGCCCGGTGTCGAAGGTGATCTGGCGGATCGGTGCACAGCCGCGTGCCTCCAGCCGTCCGAGGAGTCCCCAGGCGTTCAGGCGGGCGGCGCCGCGCTGCCAAAGGAAATGCGTGGACATGGTGTCGCTGGGGAACGACGCGCGGTCGGCCAGGGCGACCTTGTGCCCGGCACGCGCCAGCAGCATGGCCAGCGGCGCGCCGGCGCAGCGGGCGCCGACCACGATCACGTCATACATGGTCAGGCGCGGTGACGAAGTGATAGCTAGCCGACAGGCTGGCCGACGGCGAGGGCCTTCACGTCCGCGGTGGTCAACGGATTGCCGGCGATGCCCCAGTCGCCGCTCTTGACTTCCTCGACGACTACCCAGGTGACCGGACGCATGTTCTCGCCCTCGATCTCGACCATGGTGTCGGTCAGCCGACGCACCATGTCCTGCTTCTGATCAGCAGAAAAGACTCCCTCGATGACCTTCACGTTGACGAACGGCATAGCCGTGCCCCTTCCTCCGGACCGCCGGCCGAATGCCGACGACCTCAAGTTAGCACGATCGTTCGTGCTAAGATAGCAGCATGCCGGCGAATACCAGCCACGGGGCCAAGACCAGGCAGGCCATCCTCGCGACCGCCGCCGACGTGGCCTCCGTGGACGGCCTCGACGGGCTGAGCATCGGACGGCTCGCCGCCGAGCTGTCGATGAGCAAGAGCGGCCTGTTCGCCCACTTCGGATCGAAGCAGGATCTCCAACTGGCCACCATCGAGGAAGCCCGGCACCGGTACGTCCGAGAGGTCATCGAGCCGGCCCTGGCGGCGGCCCCTGGCATCCGGCGGCTGCACGCGCTCTGCGATTCGTTTCTGTCGTATCTCGAGCGCGGCGTGTTCCCCGGCGGATGCTTCTTTGCCTCGGCGATGGCCGAATTCGACGCGAAGACTCAGGGCCCGGTCCGCGACCGGATCGCCGAATGCCAGGCCCAGTGGATGGACACCATCGAGCGCTCCGCCCGGGACGCGCAAGCAGCAGCCGACCTGAAAACCAGCACCGACCCGGAGCAGCTCGCCTTCGAGCTCGAGGCCGCTCTGCTGTCCGCGAACTGGTACTACCACCTCTACCACGAACCCGCTTACCTGGAGCGGGCCCGCCGCGCTGTCCGGGACCGCCTGGTCAGCCAGGCCACTAGTGCAGGCGTCCGATCGCTGCCGCCGGAATAACAACCCAACCAGCAGCGTGGACGCCAGCCACGCAGCGTGACGATCTGCGTAGCGCGACAAGTTCTGGCCGTGGCGTGCGGAGTCCGGCGGCGGCAGGCCTAGGGCAGGAGCGTGCGGCGCTGAACGTGATGGCCGGGGACGCGCGCACTGAGCATCGCGTCGCGGACGGTCAGTACCTTCGTCGGCGACATCCAGCCTTGCGATGGCTTGTGCAATGCCCAGCCGTCACCAATAGTCACGGCCGCGTGCTGGACCGTCCCTTCTGCGTCGCGCCACACCAGCACGGTTCCGACCTGGTCGTCGCGGCCCCCTGGACGGGTCACTGTTGCCAGCCACTGCTCGAAGGGCTCGCGCTGCATCCACGTCCCCGCGGCTCCGGCCACATCCGCAGCGCCCATCACCGTCCCGAAGCAGTTAGGCCCACTGCCGGGCGGAAAGGCTCCAGCAAGGTCCCGCGCAGCCGGCAGGACGCATGTGGCGTTCGCCCAGGTCGCCTCAGGCACTTCTGTATGACGACTCCGACGGCGGCCTTCCTCGACGAAACGCACGACCCTGCCGACATCACGCGCGCGATCCGGTGAGGGCCAGCGATGAGCGGCGGGCTGATCCCGGCGAACCTCAGACGGCAAGTGACGGCTCTCGGCCAGGGTGAGCCAGCAGACCGCGCGGTCGCCAAGGTCGTAGAGCGAGAAAGTGTCCTGGAGCTCGAAACTGAGCCGCTCACCATCGTCGGTAAGTCCCGCGGCCCGGGCCACATCCCGCGGAACGAGGAACGGCTGCTGCACCGGCATCAGCCAGCCACGCCACTGATCCAGTACATCGCCATCAACATCAATGCCAAGAACGTTCGCGCCCTCGCTGACCACCCACGGACCCTACAGTCCCCATGTCGGTGCTGCGCCGCACGGTTGACCATGCTCGGCCGCAACAGCCAGCTCGCCCGGACCGCGAGAGCGAGCACATCCGGCTCATAGTTGCCGAGTTCTACGACGCCGGTTCCGGGACTCGGACGCGTGCGTTCTCACGGCTAGTGAGCAGCGTCGGTTACCTTGCCGGTCCGGCGGTAGTGCGCAAGGGTCTTGCGGACCCGCCTTCGAATCCCCACGTCCGAGTCGTTGTGACGGGACTCCAGTGCCTGGATCACAGCCGGGACCCAGGGCGCGGGCGTGCTGTCGGTCATGGCGTGGATCACGTCGCCGCGGACCAGCGGATCGGGATCCCCGATCAGCTCGAGCAACCTCGTCCAGACCCGGTCGTCGTCGGCCTGGATGTGGCAGGTGCACAGGTTCCTGCACGCGAGCTGGCGGACCCGGCTCTCCTTGCTGCGGGACAGTTCCAGGAGTCCGTCAATAGCATCCTTGGCTGCCCGCCCCTCGCCGGCCGGCAGGCCGACCCCGACCTGCTCGACGATCTTGCGCCAACGTCCCACCGTCCAGACGATAGCGCCGGCCGGGTGCACGGACCACGGATTATCCCCGCTGGCTGTCGTCGCCTTCGGGACCTTAACTTCGCCCTGCCACCGAAGGCGGGAGGAGACTGTGGTCGGCGCGACCGACGGTGGGAACGTGAGCAGTCCGAGCGAACTGCAGGGAAGGCGGCTGGACGTGCGCAGCTACGTGCTGGGTTTCCAGGAGATCGGCCAGACGCAGACCGCCCTGGTCGGAGGCAAGGGCGCGCAGCTCGGGGAGCTTTCGCGGATCGAAGGCGTCCGTGTCCCTGCTGGCTTCTGCGTGACGACGGACGCCTTCCGGCGGATCATGGCGGAAGCGCCGTCCATCGACGAGCAGCTCGATCGGCTGTCGCGCCAGAACCCTGGCGACCGGGAGGCGATCCGCACGCTCAGCGCGGAGATTCGCCAGACGATCGACGGAATCGCCATCCCCGACGATCTGGCCCAGGCGATCACTCGCGCCCTCGCCCGGTTCGGCGAGCAAGCCGCCTACGCCGTCCGATCCAGCGCGACGGCTGAGGACCTGCCGACGGCCTCCTTCGCCGGTCAGCAAGACACCTACCTGAACATCGTCGGGCCGACGGCGATCGTCCAGCACATCAGCCGGTGCTGGGCCTCGCTCTTTACCGAGCGCGCCGTGACCTACCGCCTGCGGAACGGCTTCGACCACCGGAAAGTCCACATGGCCGTGGTTGTGCAGCAGATGGTCTCGCCGGCGGCCGCCGGCGTCCTCTTCACTGCCGACCCCGTCACGTCGAACCGAAGGGTCGCGTACATAGAGGCCACCTTCGGCCTCGGCGAGGCCCTGGTCTCGGGCCTGGTGAACCCGGACGCCTACACGGTACGGGACGGCGAGGTCGTCGCCAAAGTCATCGCCACCAAGCAGCTTGCCATCCGCGCCCGGCCGGCTGGCGGGACGCAGGAACAGGCGATCGACCCGGCGCGCCAGAAGCAGCCGGCGCTGACGGATGCGCAAGCCGTGCGCCTTGCGCAGCTTGGCCGGCGGATCGAAGCGCACTTCGGCAGTCCGCAGGACATCGAATGGTGCCTGGCCGATGATTCCTTCCAGGTCGTCCAGAGCCGCCCGATCACGACGCTGTTCCCCATCCCCCCGGCCGGCGACGGGGAGAACCACGTCTATATCTCCGTCGGTCATCAGCAGATGATGACCGACGCTATGAAGCCCCTCGGGCTGTCCATCTGGCAGATGACGACACCCGCGCCCATGGCCGAGGCCGGGGGTCGCCTGTTCGTCGACGTTACCCAGAGGCTGGCCTTGCCGGCGAGCCGCGCCGGCCTCCTGGAGGCCCTTGGGCGATCCGATCCGCTGATCGGCGACGCGCTCCAGACCCTGCTCGAGCGCGACGGCTTCATCCGGCCGCTTCCTGACGAGGATTCCCCCGGGCCACTGTTTGGCGGCACGCAAGCTCCGATCGAGACCGATCCGGCCATCGTCACGGAGCTGATCGGGCGCAGCCAGGCATCAATCGCCGCCTCGGAACGTGACATCCGGACGAAGTCCGGAGAGGCGCTGCTCGACTTCATCCAGGCGGACTTCCAGGAGCTGCGGCGGATCCTGTTCGATCCGCAGAGCCATCAGGTGTTCATGTCGGCAATGGAAGCCGCGTGGTGGCTCAACGATCAGCTGCAGGCGTGGCTGGGCGAGAAGAACGCTGCCGACACGCTCACGCAGTCCGTCCCCAACAATGTCACGTCGGAGATGGGCCTGGCGCTCCTGGACGTCGCGGACGTGATCCGCCCGCATCCGGAGGTGGTGGCTTTTCTGCACCACGTCAAGAACGAGGGCTTCCTTGACGAGCTGGCCAAGCTCGAGGGCGGGCGGGAAGCGCGAGACGCCATCGAGGCGTGGCTCGAAAAGTACGGCATGCGCTGCGTCGGCGAGATCGACATCACAAGGCCACGTTGGAGCGAACGCCCTACCACGCTCGTGCCGGTGATCCTCGGCAACATCAAGAACTTCGAGCCAGGCGCCGGCGCTCGGCGTTTCGAGCAAGGCCGCCAGGAGGCATGGGCGAAGGAACAGGACGTGCTCGAGCGCTTGCGGGCCCTGCCGGACGGGGAGCGGAAGGCCGAAGAAGTCAAGCGGATGATCGACCGGGTCCGGACCTTTATCGGGTACCGCGAGTACCCGAAGTACGGCATGGTCAGTCGCTACTTCGTATACAAGCAGGCTCTGCTGAAAGAGTCCGAGCGCCTCGTGCACGCCCACGTGTTTCGCGAGCAGGAAGACATCTTCTACCTGAGGTTCTCAGAGCTCCACGACGTCGTTCGCGCGAACCACGTGGACGACCAGCTCATCCGCGAGCGCAAGGACGCCTTCAGGTCGTATCAGGCGCTGACACCGCCCCGGGTGCTCACGTCGGACGGCGAAGGCATCGCCGGGGCGTACCGACGCGATGACGTGCCGACCGGCGCCCTGGTCGGCCTACCGGTCTCCGCAGGGATCATCGAAGGGCGGGCCCGCGTCATCCTGGATATGGCACAGGCCGATCTCGAACCGGGCGACATCCTGGTCACGTCCTACACCGACCCGAGCTGGACGCCGCTGTTCGTGGCGATCAAGGGCCTGGTCACTGAGGTGGGAGGCCTGATGACGCATGGCGCAGTGATCGCGCGGGAATACGGCTTGCCGGCCGTCGTCGGTGTGGTAGATGCCACTCGGCTGATCCCCGATGGGCAGCAGATCCGCGTGCACGGAACCGACGGATACGTCGAGATCGTGCCATAGCGCCTCGCGAGGGCCCGGTTCGAGCCAGGCCAGCGATGCTGGTTGTCGGGCACCTTCGTGGGGCATGTGGTGCACGACGACTGAAGGTAAGCCAATCGGGGGGTTGGGGTGACCGGGCTCGAGGCGGTGTTGCTGGAGGACGTGGGCATCCAGCTCGAGCGGTGGCGCCGGAAATTCCGGGGGCGGCCCGGTGCGGAGCGCAAGCGGTTGCTCCTCTTTGCGCTCGAACGGGAGCAGATCGTTGCTGTGGCCTACCGGGAGGAAGCGGTAGCCGGGCGAGTCGCAGACCTGGATGTCGGCGCGGACGCGCGTGCCCTCATTCGCCAGACGCTGATCTGGATCTGGAAGGACGAGCAGCTGCACTCGGAGTTCACGCGTGGCCTGCTGCTGGACTCGGGCGGGCTGGCGTCCTCGCTGGTGGTGTACGGCCGCCAGGTCCAGGGCGCGTTGTCGGGATGGACATCGGCCACCGCGACCAACCGCGAGGCGCGATCGGCGCCGTTTCGGACGGGGGCTGCTGGCGTCCTGGTCGCAGTTGCTGGTGCACTCCACAGGATGCCTGTGGCTCTTGCCAGGGAGCTGCGCTACCAGACTTTCCGTCGGTATTGCGAATTGAACGTGGCGCTGGAGGCCAGCGCAGAGTTCGCTTACCGGCGGCTGGTGCAGGTTGCGAGTTCAGAGGAGGAACGCGCCGCGTTCGAGCGGATCCGCGACGATGAGGCGCGGCACGCGGAAGCGTTCCGGCTGCTGGCTAAGGCGCTCACAGCAGACGATCATCTTGTCGCGGGCCTGCCGGCGGAACGTCTAGCCGAGCAGCTTTCCCGGATTAGTCCGT
Source organism: Streptosporangiaceae bacterium (assembly GCA_035484155.1). Classification (GTDB taxonomy): domain Bacteria; phylum Actinomycetota; class Actinomycetes; order Streptosporangiales; family Streptosporangiaceae; genus JAJYUU01. The sequence goes on along the minus strand of DATHPF010000363.1, from coordinate 7,834 downwards.
GGTTCGTGCCTGCTGTCCAGCGCGCCGCGGCGGATCGGCCTGCGGGACGGCGGGCCTTCGGTTCGCGGGCCGTGGTTGCGGTACGCGGCGGGCGAACCGACGAAGACAAGGTCACGGTGATGGAGCAGTGCCTGGACCGGGCGGGCCTCGGAAGGCTGGCTGCCGGCGCGCGCTCGGCAGCGATCCGTGTGTCGTTCATGCTCGGCTACGACCGCGGTGATCACTCGAACGTCAGCGATCCTGAGCTGGTCGATTGCGCAGCACGCTACTTGCGGCGGCACGGCGTAGAAGATGTCGCGGTGCTGGAGGCACCCACGGTGTATGGCAACTTGTTCGCGAACCGTTCCGTCGAGTCCGTCGCCGCTTACTTTGGCTTCAACTCCCCCGCCTACCGGATCGTTGACATCAGCAAGGACCTGCGGGCGCGCACCTTTGACCGCGGGTTCGTCCAGAAGGCCATCAGCGCGACGTGGCTGGACAGTGATCTCAGGATCGTGATGCCGAAGCTGCGGACGGATCCGACCGAGTTCGCTCATCTCAGCCTGTCGACGCTGGAGGGCAGCACCGGCGCCGTCGATGACACCTTTTACGCCGGACGCCAGGTTGACTTCCGCTCCGCAACGATGATGCTCCTGGATGTCGCGCCGCCGGACTTTGCGATCATCGACGGATGGGCGCCCGTCGCCGACGGGCCGTTCGGAGTGATGGGCTGCCATCACCCCGCCGAGATCCGTTGCATTTACGCGGGCCCGGATGCCCTCGCCGTCGACGAAGCGGTGCTGGCTGACCTCGGAGTGCCTGACGCCCGGCGCGCTCCCATCGTGGCGCAGGCGTATCACTGGTTCGGTCTGGAACCGGCGCCGCTCAGCGTTGATGGTGAGCGGCCGCCGCTCAGGCAGAAACTGCGCGGTGCACACGCCTCAGCGCTGCTCCGTGGCCTCGGCGCCGTCTCCTACCCCATTTACATGTACCTCAGCAACCGCGGAGAACTCTTCGTGCCCGCTATGGACCTAGCGGCGTTTCCCCTGACGACCCGGCCCAGTGCCGCAACTCGCGGGGTGCGCTGGCTAAGTCAGCGCGCGTTCGGGCTGCGAGCTCCCGCGCGGACGCCCTGATGGGCCTGTCTCGCGCTCAGGCAGGCGGCGTCGTCCGCACGATCCGGGCCGGCCACGCCGCAGCCCGAGCGCTTGCGATCACCGACAGCCGGGCGGTCGTCCGGTCGCTCTTTCTTAGCTCCGCGATCCGGACAGGACTACTTGACGACTTGGGCCAGGGCGCTACCTTCGCGGAGATCGCTGCGAAAACGGACTGCGTCCGGCGCGAACGTCTGCGGGCCTGGCTCGATATCGGAACCGAGCTCGGCGAGATCAATCAACGCGACGGCCGGTACCGCATACGCGGACGCCGAGCACGGGCGATCGCGGCTGGAGACACTGTCCTGCGCGCTCACTACCGGTCGATGCTGAACTACCAGATCGGCCCGTACGCCGACCTTGAGGAACTGCTGTCCGCGGAGCCTGGCGACGGCCGCAGCGACCTGGAGCGGTACGCCGATGACATCGCCCAGGTGTCGCAAGCCGCGACGCCGTTCATCGCGTCGTACTTGACCGGAGTCATCGGCGAGACCCATCCCGACAGGATCCTCGACGTCGGCTGCGGCACCGCGATCTACTCCAGAATCGCCGCGCGCATCGCCCCGCAGGTCCTGGTCGACGGCGTCGATCTGGCCGAAGCCGTCATCGAAGCTGCCCGTAGGGAAGTTCGGCTGGTCGGCCTGGGCGAGCGGATCCAGCTCCACGCCGGGGACATCCGCCGCTGGGCGCCTGGGCCGGGCATCCGCTACGACCTCATCCTGCTGCTCAACAACATCTACTACTTCGCGCGCGAGGAACGAGTTCCTCTCTACATGCAGCTCAGCGGAATGCTCAGCGACCATGGACAGCTCGTCGTCGCGTCGCTGACCGCGCCGGGTTCCGTTGCCGCGGCCCACCTGAACTTCATGCTCACCTGCCAGACTGGCGCAGCTGCCCTGCCCGGTCCAGGTGAACTTGAAACGGACCTTTCGAGCGCCGGACTCCGCACCATAGAAACCCAGCCGATAGTACCGACAGAGCCCTTCCTGGCCGTTAAAGCAGCGCGTTCATAGCGGTGGCCATTGTTTGACGCGCTGTCCCTTTAATGAGCCGGTTCAGGCGGTTATTATCCGCACCATGAACGAGCCAGAACGGATGCCCGCAGTCACCTTCGGCGGGACGAAGAAGCAGCGTGGGTACAACAGAAGCGTTACTATTTTGTTCTTTATGGGCGGTATCCTCGCGTTTGTAGTAGCGCCCACCGCGGGACCAGACGCCAAGGGCATCCTCATCGGCGGAGTTGTTTTCCTGATCCTCGGGATCCTCGGCGTCATGGGCCGCGGCGCGCGTACCACCATCGACAGCCGAGGCGTCCATGGCACGGTCGGGCTGCTGAGGCGCACACGGTCGATTGCGTGGTCTGAGATAGCCGATATTGACAGCAAGGTCCGCTCGTCCGAAGAAGACTGGTACGAGTATGTCCGCATCAAGCCATATTCTGGCCGAGCCTTTTCGCTGTCTGTGCCGCGGAACTCGTCATCGAAGTCGATCCATAACCCGCAGTTCGACCAGGATCTAGCCACGATCAGGACGTACTGGCAGCAAAGCAGGGCAGCCTCTGGCCAGTACCAGAACCCGGTGTCCTGAGGCGGACGGACTCAAACCGTTCGCCACTTTAATTTCCGCCTTTGTTCATCCTTTGTGTAATTCGCCTTTGCTGGCAATTTGCCGCCGCCCGGGCACTCATGCCCGAGTCGACGCGATTGCAGCTTGACCTGAGGGCAGGTCCTCCAGGCCGCCTAACTGGTCCCCGCATCACTCGGCTCAGACGAGGCGAGCGTCAGGTCGAGAGCGAGATCGACCAGCAGGTCCTCCTGGCCGCCGACAAGCTTGCGGCGTCCGGCCTCCAGCAACAGCGTGCGCACGTCGACGCCATACTGGCTGGCGGCAGCTTCCGCGTGACGGAGGAAACTGGAGTAGACGCCGGCGAAACCGAGGGTCAGCGTCTCCCGATCGACCCGCACCGGCCGGTCCTGCAACGGCCGCACCAGGTCGTCCGCAGCATCCTGCAACGCGAACAGGTCGCACCCGTGCTCCCATCCGTCCAAGGTGGCGGCTGCGGCGAACGCCTCCAGCGGACAGTTGCCGGCTCCTGCGCCGTGCCCGGCGAGCGACGCGTCCACCCGAAAGGCGCCCGCCTCGACCGCAGCCAGCGAGTTGGCAACCGCGAGCGAGAGGTTGTCGTGGGCGTGGATGCCGATCTCGGTGGCTGGATCGAGCACGTGGCGATAAGCGTGGACGCGGTCGCGAACGCCGCGGGGGGTCAGGTGGCCGCCGGAGTCTGTGACGTAGACACAGTGGGCGCCGTAGGACTCCATGAGCACGGCCTGGGCGGCGAGCGCTGCTGGCTCGGCCATGTGGCTCATCATGAGGAACCCAGCGACGTCCATGCCGAGGTCCCTGGCCGTGGCGATGTGCTGGGCGGCGATGTCCGCTTCGGTGCAGTGGGTAGCGATCCGGACTGAGCGCACGCCCAGCGCGTAGGCGCGCTTCAGGTCAGCGATGGTCCCGATGCCGGGCAGCAGCAAGGTGGCGAGCCGGGCCCGGGTGATCGCGGCGGCAACCGCCGTGATCCAGTCGCCGTCGGTGTGGCTGCCCGGCCCGTAGATGACGCTCGTCCCCGCCAGCCCGTCGCCGTGAGCCACCTCGATGGCGTCAACCCCCGCGGCGTCGAGGGCTGCGGCGATCGCGGCAGCCCGCTCGGGCGCAAGGTGGTGCCGGGTGGCGTGCATGCCATCCCGCAGCGTGACGTCCTGAATGTACAGCTTCATTGCACGGCCAGCCTTTCACCGGCCCGGACCGCGGCCGAGGTCATGATGTCCAGGTTCCCTGCGTACGTCGGCAGGTAGTCCCCGGCCCCCTCGACCTCCAGCAGGACCGTGACTTTGTGTGTCACGCCGTCGGCGAGCGTCCGAACGTCACCGTCGATCTCGGTGACCTGGACCGGGTGCCTCAGCCGGTACCCCGGCACGTAGGCCGCGACGTCCGCGACCATCCGGGTCACGGCCTGGGCGATGGCGCTGCCGACCTGCGGTTCCGGAGCGGCGACCAGGCAGTACACGGTGTCGCGCATGATGAGGGCCGGTTCTGCCGGGTTGAGCACGATGACCGCCTTGCCGCGCCGCGCGTGACCGACGGTTTCGATCGCGCGGGCCGTGGTCTCGGTGAATTCGTCGATGTTGGCCCGAGTGCCTGGCCCGGCGGACCGCGACGAGATCGACGCAACGATCTCTGCGTATGCGACGGATGTCACCGAAGCGACCGCCGCTACGACCGGGATGGTGGCCTGTCCGCCGCAGGTCACCATGTTGACCTCTCGCGCGTCGCGGTGCGCGTCGATGTTGACGGCCGGCACGACGAATGGTCCGAGCGCGGCCGGCGTCAGGTCGACGACCCGGACGTCATACGGTGCCAGCGCCGCCGTGTTGGCCATGTGCGCCGCAGCCGAGGTCGCGTCGAAAACTATTCCGATCTTGTCGAAACCAGGCAGGCCCAGCAATCCCCGGACGCCATCGGCGGTGGTCGCGACGCCAAGGCGGGCCGCGCGAGCCAGCCCGTCTGAGGCGGCGTCGATGCCGGCCATCGCGCACATCCGCAGCGGCCCGGTCCCGCGGAGCAGCTTGATCATGAGGTCCGTGCCGATGTTGCCGGACCCGATGACCGCAGCGCCGATCATCGCGGGCCTCCGCTGAACCAGGCGGTCACGCGGCCCAGTTCTCCGATCTCGGCCGTGAAGCGGTCACCCGGCCGGACGGGCACCATGGGTCCGAGCGCCCCGGACAGCACGATCTCGCCGGCCCGGAGCGGCTGGCCGTAGGACCGGGCAGCCGAGGCCAGCCACGCAACCGCGACGGCCGGGTGGCCGAGGCAGGCCGCCCCGGATCCGGCGGACACCTCTTCGCCGAGGCGCCACAGCCGCATTGGACAATGGGCCAGGTCCAGGTCGCCGGGCGGTCGGCGCTCCGGCCCCAGTGTGAACAGCCCCGACGAAGCGTTGTCGGCGACAGTGTCGACGATGGAGATGTCCCAGCCGGCGATGCGGCTGTCCACGATCTCCAGCGCCGCGGCGACCGAGCCGGTCGCGGCGAGTACGTCGTCGGGGCCGATGTGCGGGCCGTCGAGGTCGCGTTCGAGCACGAACGCGACCTCTGCTTCGATCTTCGGCTGGAGCAGCCGGCCGATGTCCACGAGGTCACCTGCCGGGAGGGCCATCGCGGACAGCAGCGTGCCAAAGTCGGGCTGGTCGACGCCGAGCTGGGCTTGCACCGCCGGGTTGGTCAGGCCGATTTTGCGGCCAACGACGCTGTCGCCGGCGGCGACCTGATCGGCGACCCAGGCAGCCTGGACGGCATAGGCGGCGGCGATGTCGCCGGGCGGCAGCAGGGACCGCACGGGCGCGCACGGACGACTGGTGGCACGGGCGGCGGCCAGCCGCTCCAGGGCCGCGACGGCGGACCTGTCCATGGACGCTAGCGCGGCTGACATCAGGCCACCTCGAAAGTCGTGCCGATACCCATGCCCGTGATCCATTCCGGCACAGCCTCGTAGCTTGTCCACAGCAGCGGCCGAGCCGCCGCTGCGGAACCGATAAGCCAGGTGCGGATCTCGTGGCCGCCCCGGCCGGCGCGTTCCTCCAGCCCCTCGTCGCCGAGGTCCGTCACCGGGTCCAGGTCGGCCGTCACCAGCTGCTTGAGGAACCAGGAGTCCCAGGCCGCGTTGACCGGGGCGTCCGGGCTGCCGGCCAGGGCGCGGACACCCTGCTCCCGTGCGGCCGAGAAGGCGCGGACGTCGCTCCGGCCATGGATCATCGCGGCGCGGCGCTCGGCCGGGACCGACGCGTCGCGCGGGTCGTTGGACGGCAGCCAGTGCGACAGCCCGCCGCTCGCCACGATCAGCACCCGCCCAGCGTCGGCGGCGCGGATCGCGGCACCCAGCGACCGGCCGAGCGCCACACAGCGGCTCATCGACGGCAGCGGCGGCGCCGCGGTGTTGACGACCAGCGGCACCAGCGGGAGGTCGGCCTCGCCGCGGACCATGTCGTAACTCTGCACGATGCCGTGGTCCACGGTGATCGCGTAGGACAGGGCGACATCGAACCCGCCGCGGGCGAGCCCGTCGTGGATGCACCAGGCGAGTGCGGACGCTACCGGCAGCGGCCCAGAGCGGGTGCCGAAGTCCCCGAACGCCTCGGCTTCCGCCACGCCGAGCACAAACGGCGGCATCGCATCGTAGAAATTCGCGTGGAAATGGTCCGGGCCGATGACCACCAGCGTGTCGGGTCGGAGCGCAGCAACCGCGGCGGCGGCGCGGCCCGCGTCGGCTAGGAAACGGGCGCCCGGCGCGTCCCCGCGAGGTGGCGGCAGCATCGTCGCGAACGGCGAGTGCGACATGCCGACCATGCCGACGATCTCGCTCACCGCGCCGCCTCCCCGACCGTGCCGCCGAGCAGGAAGTCGTGGTGCACGCGCAGGTACTCCTCGCGCTTCTCCCACTGCGGCCAGTGGCCAGCGTCCTCGATGACGTGAAGGCGAGCGTCGGGTAGCCAATCCAGCAGCATCGCCGCCTCGTCCAGGCCGCCGGTCGGATCGTGGTCGGTCCACAGCAGCAGCGTCGGTGCCCCGATCTTGCCGACCCAGCCGGGATCCCACGCGAAGTTCTTGCGGATCTCGGGATCCTGCAGCACGAGCGTGTTGCTAATCGCGGGAAGGAAGCCGGGCCGACTGTAGACGGCCCGCCGAAGAGTGACCAGCTCGTCGGTCACCATCTCGGTGTGGTGGAACAGGAACTCCACTCGGCGCCGCACCGTCGCCTCGCTCGGGTCACGGACCGCGGCGAGCGTGGTCTCCCGCAGCCGGGCCATCACCTCGGGCTTGTTGGCGATGTTGCCCGGAGTATTCAGCACGAGCCGGCCGACTCGCTCGGAGTAGTGCGCCGCCGTCCACGCGGCCACCCACCCGCCCAGCGATTCCCCGGACAGGTGCGCGGTAGAGATGTCCAGCGCGTCCAGCAGCCCAATCAGGTGGCCGCTGAGCACATCGATGGTGTACGGCCGGTCCGGCAGGTCCGACCAGCCGTGGCCGACCATGTCGTAGGCGGTGACGCGGAAGCCGGTGGCCAGGCCTGCGATGTCGCGGGCGTAGGCCTCCAGATGGCCTCCTGTGCCATGTAGCAGCACCAGGTCGGGGCCGTCTCCGGCCCGCAGCACGCGGGTGCGCACGCCATGCACATCGACGTGGCGCAGCTCGTGGTCGGTGTCGGCCAGCTCGCCCCAGATGCTGATGTGCTCAGGCAGATCGTTCATGACTGTTCCTCCGGGAATAGGGCGCGAGCCTCGGCCACGGTGCACAGGCCGGCGCTTTGTCGCCGGCCGACGCCGAGCGCCTGCAGCAGGCGGGAGTTCTCGATGGTGAGGAACTCGACGGAGTCGCTGGCCGAGTCGTTGTAGTGGCGGTGCCAGGTCCACGGCGGTGTGTAAATGAAGTCGCCGGCCGCCCAGCCTTCGGTGTCGTCCTCGATGTCGCTGTGGCCGCGGCCGGAGATGACGTAGTGCACTGTCTCGTGGTGGTGCCGCTGCATGTCCGAGCTCTCGCCGGCCGGGATCGTCTGCCGGAACAGCTCGAACGTGACGGTCGGCAGCCGCCCAGCGATAGCCAGCGTGGTCGGGTTGTGCACCTGCCCGGCCGGGAGCGGCTCCAGTTCGG
>DATHPF010000362.1:0-11253 GCA_035484155.1 Streptosporangiaceae bacterium | reverse complement strand
GCAACCCGGCACCACGTCACCCGGCCGTCCGGACTGGAGATCGTCCCCCAGCGCTCAGCCAGCGCGTCGACGAGCAGCAGTCCGTAACCATGCTCGGCCCCATCGGCGGAGATGGCCGACACACGCGGCTCCGACGGCCCGCCATCATCACGGACCTGAATGAGGATGCCGGCTGGTCCTGAGCACAACGCGACGGTCACGGTGCCGCCGGGCGCACCAGACTTGCTGTGCATCACCGAGTTGGTGACCAGCTCGCTCAGCAGGAGCACGGCGGTCTCCGTCGCCGGGTGCTCATCGCCGAGGAGCTGGCGCGCGATCTGGCGCGCCACGCTTACCGCTTGCGGCGTCCCCGGCAGCACGCGGAGTATGGGCGCGCGCACCGGGCTCGGGGTCGCCAGATCCGGCGCGCTCGCGAGCTGCCGTCCGGCGGCCGTCATGTGGCATCCCGGCTGGCGATCACCGGCCGGGCTAGCCACGGCCGGGCTAGCCAGAGACGTACGTGCGAGGGAGGGCAGAAGATCATATCGATGCTCCGAATGAGCGCTGAGACCCAAGCGTCCGGGTGAAAGGTCAGAACATGACAGGACTTGCGCTGATGACGATAACGACGCAGGTATTACCGCTCCGTTGCCCAGGTGTAACCGGCCCCGTCAGGCGCGGTTGACGAAGTCGCGTCGCAACCATTAGATATCGGCACGAGAGACTTCTATTGCGCCATTCCCATCGGAAGCAGGCAGCTGATGGAATTCCGGATCCTCGGTCCGCTTTACGCCGATGCCGGTACCGGGGCGGGCCCGGTGGTGATTTGCCAGCCACTGCTTCAGTCAGCATTAGCCGTCCTGCTGCTCCGGGCCAACAGGCCCTGTCCGCGCAGCATGCTCATCGAGGCGCTGTGGGGCGCCGAGCCGCCCGGCTCGCCGGAGGCGAGCTTGCGGGTATGCATCAGCCGGCTCCGGCGCAGCCTGGGCGACTGCGCTTCCCGGCTGGACAGCGTCGGGCCGCCAGGCGGCCGGGCACCCGGCCATCGCCAGCAGCGCGGCTACATGATGACGGTGCGTCCGGGCGAGCTCGACGTCGACGAATTCACCGATCTCGTCGCGCAGGGCCAGGCTGAGCTCGACCTGGGCAACGCCGCGGCGGCAGCCGCTTCCTTCGTGCACGCGCTGGCGTTGTGGGGCGATCCGCCGCTCCCTGACCTGCCGGAGAGCGAGGTCATCGCGGCTGCGGTGGCCCGGCTCAGGAATCACCGGCAGGCGGCCGTCGACGCGCTGATCGATGCGCGGCTGGCGGCGGGCGAGCACGAGCAGGTACTCGGCCAGCTCCGCGCCGCAGTCAGCGCAACCCCTGGCCGGGAGCGTACGTGCGCCCAGCTCATGCGCGCGTACCACGCGCTGGGCATGCGCACCGAGGCGCTGGATGTGTACCAGGAGGCCCGGCAGATGACGCTGGAGCTGCAGGGCGCCGAACCCGGGCCGGTGCTCGCCGTGTTGTACCAGCGAATCCTGGCGGAAGAGCTGACGGCAGAAAGGCCGCCGCAGCGCACCAGGTTCGGCGCCGACGGGCTCGGCGCCGGCGGGCTCGCGCTTCCCGGTTCCCAGGCTCCCGCCCCGCCGGCGGATTTCACCGGCAGGCTGGACGAGGTGGCGAGGATCGTCGAGTACCTGAGCGGCCCTGGCGTTCCGGTTGTCGTCCTCACCGGCGGCCCCGGCATGGGCAAGAGCGCGACCGCCGCGGTCGCAGCCCTCCAGCTGCGGCACCGCTTCAGCGACGGCCAGCTGTACGCAGAGCTGGGTGGCGCCGAGCAGCACCGCGATCCGCAGGCCGTGCTGGCCGACATCCTGCAGAGCATGGGCGTCCCGGCCCACGCGGTCCCGCGGCCGGGTCCCGCCCGAGCCGCCATGTACCGGTCTGTGCTAGCGGGGCGCAAGGTGCTTGTCATCGCTGACGATGCCGCATCCGCCGCCCAGGTTCGCCCGCTCATCCCCGCGGCTGGTGGTGCCGCGGTCCTGGTGACAAGCCGGAGCCGGCTCAGCGGACTGGCGGGCGCCCGGCCGGTGACCCTGGGCGAGCTGCCCGCAGACGACGCGCTGGCGCTGCTTGCGTCAACGGCGGGTCCGCGCCCTACCGCGGACGCGGAGCCAGCAGCCGCCAGGGAGGTCGTCGCCATCTGCGCTGGCATGCCGCTGGCCATCCGGCTCGCCGGCGCCGTCCTGGCGGGTCGGCCCGGCCTGACGCTGACCAGGCTTGCCCGTGACTGCGGCAGCGGCCGGGTGCTCGACGTGCTCGCAGCGGAGGATACGTCGGTACGCGCGGCGATCGGCTCCAGCTACCGGGCGCTGCCAGGCCCGGCGCAGGCGGCGTTGTCGCTGGCCGCCGGCGTCGTGCCGGGAGAGATACCGGGCTGGGCGCTGACTGCCCTGGCCCAGGACGACAGTGTCGCAGACAGACTCGTGGCCGTCGGATTGCTGACGGCCGCGCACGCCGAAGCATCAGGACAGCGGTACCGAATGCATCCGCTGGTGCGGGCGTACGCGGATGAGCGCGCGCACGAGCACGCCAGCCGCGCTCGCGAGGCCAAAGCCACACTGCGGGCCGGCTGGCTGCAGCGCGCCGATCGGGCCGCAGCCCGGATGCCCGCGATGCCGTTCGTGGCCCGCCCGGCGTTTCTTGCCGCCGGGCCGTCGGCCGAGCCCGGTGCGGCGGCCGAGCCCGGCCCGGCGGCCGAGCCCGGTGCGGCGGCCGAGCCCGGTGCAGCGGCCGAGCCCGGTGCGGCGGCCGGCCCCGGCCCGGAGGCTGATCGTGGCTGGCTGGACTGCGAGCGAGCCAGCCTGCTGGCGGCCGTCGACCAGGCAGCCGCCGCGGGCGACGCTAGCGGCGCGCTCGCGCTGGCCAGCAGGCTCATGGCGCATCAGTGCATCACCGGTGCCTACGCCGACGCCATCAGGGCGTGGCGCACCGTCGTCGCGGCCGCTGCCCTTGTCAGCGATCTGCGATGTCAGGCAACGGCCGAGTACTACCTGGCGGTCGCCCTGGCCGAAACGCACGAGAGGATCGCCGACGCGGCCGCCTTACTCGCCGGCGCACTAGGTGAGCTGGAGCGGAGCGGGGCGCTCGACCTGGCGGCGATGGGATATAGCCTGCTCGGCCGCTGTGCCAGCGCAGCCGGCCGGCACGCGGCCGCGATCCGGGCGGTCCGGCGGGCCATCCAGCTCGCCGGGCCGCGCGGCGACCTGGCGCGGTGCTGCGCAACGGCGGTCCTCGGCCTGACGTTCGCACGGGTCGGCATTGTGCAGGCCGGCATCCAGCACTGCGAGCAGGCAAGATGCGAGGCGCGGCGATTGCGCGAGCCTGCGTACGAGGCCTATGCCACCAGAACGCTGGCCCAGGCGCTGATGATCAGCGGTCAGTACGAGGCGGCCGCGAGCGCGTGCACCGATGGCATCGCACTCGCGGAAGGCTATGGCAGCGATGTGGCCGCGGCCAGGTTCATGGTGCTGCTCGGGCGCACGCGGCAAGGCGATCGCGATCACAAGGCGGCGGCCGACAGCCTGCACGCGGCGGCGGACACGTTCCGGGCCGCCGACCTGACCATCGAGGAAGGCATGGCCCGCAGCATGGTGACGGCGTGCATCGCTGCGGCCAGTGGGTGAGCCAGTGGGTGAGCCAGCAGCCGCAGCGTGTGGCCGCTAGTCCCAGGCCCAGTGAAAGCCGACGACCGTACGGTCCAGTGAGCGAAGGAAGCGATGCGCGGAGTGCTGGCTATCGAGCGTGACGAGGTCCTGGTCCAGGATGCCGCCTTCGACGCCATCCCAGTGCGCCGACCACACATGTGCCGGGCGCGTGTCCGGATGGAACTCGACTCGCAGGTCAAGGTTGTCGACTGACCGCATGACCGCGCGCCGGTATTCGCGTTCGGCGGGATCGGCAGGATCACCCGGGTAGCGGTAGGAGACCAGGTACTCGAGGCTCAGGGTCTCGCCCTGATCGAGTGACCTGGCCAGGATGAACTCGGTAGCGAACATGTCGTCGCCGATCTGGCGCACCTCGTCCGCCAGCTGCTTGCAGCCATGTCCGACATCTATGGTCATCACGTTCGTGTCGCAGACGAACGGTATGCGAGCGAGGCCGTCCGTCGTCGACTGGATGACCTGCAGGGTACGAACCCTGTCGATGCGGCGGTCGCCGTCGACCCAGACATGATCGTGCAGAGAGATGGTCTGGTGCTTTCTCGGGCCCAGTGCGTGATCGACATCGCGCTCCGCCTGAGTGGGCACAGCGTGGCTGCCCGACAGGACGCTGATCCTTGCCGTCCCGACCCACAGCCGGCGCAGGCGTTCGGCCTCGTGCTCCAAGAACCCGAAGGCGTCGACGAACAGCTCAAGGGTCTGCTTGCTGAGCTGGAGCCCCGCTAAGGCACCGGATACGGTCTCCCCAAGCTGATAGGGCATCATCTGCGCGTCTCCGGGGTGGACCGGAGCAGATCGGAGCTGGCCGACGATCACCTCCGCGACCGCCATCTGGTTGATGACGTCGTCCCGTGGCCTCGCCACTCGGCATTGCCACGCGTCCCGGTAGCGACCTGGCTTTAACAGCAACTGCCGCAGGTACTCGGCCGCTGCGCGCTGACCTTCGATCTGCTTCACATCGCTCACTGGCGTGCTCTTCCTGAGTGTCGCCACGGGTCCCGGCCATGCGCCAGATTAACGACTAGCCTCCTGGGCGCTGACATCCCATTGCCAGTAGAAGCCCGCGACTGTCCTGTCGAGCGAGCGAAGATAGCGGTGTACCGAATGCTGATTATCGAGGGTCACGGCCTCCCGTTCGAGCACGCTGCCCTCGACGCCATCCCATTGCGCCCACCAGACGTGAGTCGGCAGTCTGTCCGGATGGAACTCGACTCGCATGTCGAGGTTCTCTATCTGGCGCATGACCGCCCGGCGGAACTCGCGTTCACTTGGATCGGTGTCGACGCCGGGATAGCGGTAGGTGATCCAGTACTCGAGAGTGATGGTTTCGCCAAGGTCTAGTGTCCGGGCGAGAAGGATCTCAGTGAAAAAGACGTCATCGCCGATCCTGCGCACGTCGCCGCTGAGCTCTTTACCGCCCTGGCCGACCTCCAGCGTGAGCACGTTGGTATCGCAGAGGAAAGGCATCCGGTCCACGCCCTGCGCGATCGCCTCAACCACATGCAGCGTGCGAGCCTGCTCGATGCGCCCGTCAGCTCCGACGTAGACGTGATCGTGCAGCGACAGCGTCTGGTGCTGCCGTGCCCCGATAACCCGGTTGACGTCCTGCTCCGCATCCATCGGCATCGCATGGCTGCCGGACACGACGCTGATCGCGACCGATCCGTTCCACAGTCGCCAGAGGCGTGCTTCCTCATGCTCAGAGAATCCGAATGCATCAATGAACAGCGACAGCGCCGGCCGGCTCAGCAGCCGCCCGGTCAGCGCCCGAGACACTGTGTCTTTGAGCTGATGCGGAGTGATCTCTGCGTCGGCAGGGCTGCGCGGCGACGACGACAGGTGAACGGCAATGACCTCGGCGACGGCTAGCTGATTGATAGTGCCGCGGCGTTCCCGAGATACGTACTGCTCCCAGGCCTCCCGATAGCGCCCTGGCTTCAGCAGCAGCTGCTGCAGGTAATCTGACGCAGCCTTACGCCCAGTGGGTCGCGCCGCATTGCTCCGTGCCATTCCCTATTCCCGCACCCGAGTACTGTCCAGCTCGGTCAGCCTACCGAGCAGCGCACAACAACAGTGCCCCGACAAAACCCGCCGCTGCAACACCCGCCGCAAGACTTCGGGTCCGCGCCGTCACGGATCGATCAGCGTCGCATTAGGACTCGGGCTGGCCGACTGCGAACCGGCGCTGGCCGCTACGGCGACCGCGGCCGGTGCCGCTGAACTAGCGGCGATCACAGTCAAGCCGAAGGCGCTTGCCAGCAGCCCAAAACTTGCAATTGCGAGGCCGGTCCGAGTGCGGATGACCTTCATAGTGCAACCCTTCCGACTGCTGCCCATGCGTGAGCCGAGAACTCACGTTCCTTCACGTGGCCGCCAATAATACGATCTTAAAGGTACAAAATGGACCCGTCAATGGCCGGACCCGTCATTTGCGCAGGTCAGCCGACTGCCATAGAGCGCACCCAGCCAGCACGCGCAGGTGCCGTCGGAGCGGGCGACGACCGCCGCCCTGGCCATGACTCGCAACCATCACAAGCCTCCTCGTCGAGTCAAGACCACAGTCAAGTCGATCGCTCAACGTCCGCTAGTCCGCCACGAGTTCGGCCTCGTAGCCGTCAGCGTTCTCAAGGTAAGCGGCGTAGTGCTGCGGTCCGCCGGCGAAGGGGTGCTCCTCGGCGAACATCAGCTTCCAGCCGTGCAACAGCGCTTCACCCGTGAGCTCGTCGACCAGCTCCCGGCTGGCGACGTGAAATGCCAGGTGGTTCAGGCCGGGACGGCACCGATCGTGGCGGCTGGCCGTGCGGGCCGGTGACTGCTCCACGACTATGTAGGCGTGACCGGCCTGCCAGCTGCGGCCACCCGGCCAGTCCTGGAACATGCGGTAGCCCAGCGAGGTCAGGAGCCACCCCCAGCTGACGATCGCCCGGTCCAGATTGGGAACCCACAGCTCCACGTGATGGATGGCGCCCGTGACCGGCCGTCCTGCTGCCTGACCTGCCTGAGCCGCCGGTCCCGTGCTGGCCTGGTCCTGACCGTCCACTGTCTTCGTCTCTGCCATAGCCAAGTCCCTGGAAATCTCCCGCAACCGCCTGCTGGCTACGCCACGGGAAGGCGCAGCCCCGAAGACGCCCACGTTACGGCATCTAAACGAGGTTTTCCCTGCTAACTGCGCGAACGAGTCAAAGGCAGGTCTTAGTACGCACTTCCGACAGTCGCGAAGCCAGGCCCGTCACCACGCGCCAACCGCTCCTCGGCGATGTCCGCCAGCCGACTCCAGGCTGGCGAGGACACGCCCACCGATGTCGTGACCAGCTGAGCGATGGCCGGGTCCAGGAGCCGCCCATCATGGCCGGCGGCGGGCCGGCTGGCGATCCAGCGGCCGGTGCGCTCGGCTAGCTGGTCCAGGCGCGGATCTTCCCGTGACCAGCTGTACGCCGCGTCGTACTCGAGGTACAGAGCACGGAAATCCGGATCGCGCATCGCCGCGCACTTGTCGGCGAACCAGATTGCGGTATCGGCCGGCGAGACCGACTGGAGCAGAATCCAGATGTCACGCTCCATCTGCACCGTCCGCTCGCTCACGCCGAGCTTCTGCAGGTCATCCAGGTAGTCCGCCATCTCGGCCGAGACGAATAGCCGGTCGCCGGCGCCGAGCTGCGCTATCCGTTCGCGGGTGCGGGCGAGTTCCGTGGCTCGCTCCTCCAGGCGGCGGTCGATGTCGGCGATCGCTGCCGCGAACTGATCGGGGCCGGCTGCCAGCAGCTCCTTGATGCGAGCGAGCGGCACGCCCGCCTCAGCGAGCGTCTTGATCTTGACCAGCTCGATCGCATCCTCGACGCCGTATCGCCGGTAGCCGGACGAGTCGCGCGGCGGCTCATCGAGCAGGCCGCGCTGGTGATAGTGGCGGACGGCCTTGATCGTCACGCCCGCATATGAGGCCAGCTGGCCGATGGTGAGCATGTGCCAGGCCTCCTCTCGGTCAGTCCGTCCATCATCTCAACGGCTGCGGCGGCGGAACGCTGTCCGTGCCCACAGGTAGCCGACCAGGGTAATCGCCGCGCACCACGCCAGGGCCAGGTACGCCGAGTCGCCGACTGGACCGCCGGTCAGCAGGGCTCGCAGGCTTTCGACCACCGGCGTGAACGGCTGGTGCGCAGAGAACCAGCGGATCCCGGCTGGCATCGAGTCAGCTGGCACGAAGGCGCTCGACAGGAACGGCAGCAGGAACTGGAGCGGGAGCGTCATGCTGTTCGCTCCGGCCACGCTTTTGGCGACCAGGCCGAAGGCGGCGGACAGCCAGCCCAGCGCGATGGCGAACGCGACCACGATCCCGGCGGCGGCGATCCAGTCCCAGGCAGACGCCCGGGGCCGGAATCCAACGGCGAGCGCCACCCCGGCCACGACAGTAATGGTGACCAGAGTGCGCAGCACGCTGGCGGCGACGGGCCCGGCCAGCACGGCGCCGCGGCTGATCGCCATGGTGCGGAACCGGTCGATGATGCCGCCGGTCGAGTCGAGGCACACGTTGATCGCGACGGTCGAGGTGCCTGCTGCCGCCGTCATCATCAAGATGCCGGGGACGAGGAAATCGACGTACGGAGCGCCTCGTGCCGCGCTGCCGAGCCCGTGCGCGATCGGGCCGCCGAAGATGTAGACGAACAGCAGCAGGAACACGACCGGCACGAGGATGGAGCCGATCAGCAGCATGGGGTACCGGACGGTGTGTCTCAGCTGCCGCCCGAGCATGGTGGTGGAGTCCTGGGCTGCGATGGTCAGGGTAGTCACTGGCTCTGCTCCGTCACGCGGCCGCCGGTTAGGGCGAAGAACACGTCGTCGAGGTCCGGCGTGTGGATGGACAGGTCTGCCACTTCGACGGCATTGCCGAGGCGGCCGAGTACATCGCGCAGCGCGGCGACGCTGCCCTCGTGCGGCACCCGCAGGATCAGCTGCTCGTCATCACGGGTTCCCTCGGGCAGCTCCCGGGCTGCCGCGTCGAGTGAGGCCGCGTCGCCGAAACGCAGCTGGATGTGCGCGCCTGGGATGCGCCCCTTGAGTTCCTCGGGCGTGCCCGTGGCGACGATCCGGCCGCGATCCAGCACCGCGATGCGATCCGCGAGCTGGTCAGCCTCTTCCAGGTACTGCGTGGTCAGCAAGATGGTGACGCCCTCGGCCACCAGGTCACGGATGAGCTGCCACATAGTGTGGCGGCTGAGCGGATCCAGGCCGGTGGTCGGCTCGTCAAGGAAGATCAGCCGGGGCCTGCCCATCAGCGTCATCGCGATGTCCAGGCGCCGCGTCATGCCGCCGGAGTACGTGGCGGGGAGCTGCCGCGCCGCGTCGGTGAGGTCGAACTGCGCAAGCAGCGCGGCGGCCCGGGTTCGGCGCTCCGCCGCCGGCAGATGCAGCAGGCGGCCTATGAGGAGCAGGTTTTCCTCGCCGGTGAGCATGTTGTCGACGGCGGAGAACTGCCCGGTGACCCCGATGCCCGCCCGCACCGCGTCCGCCTCGGTGCGCACATCGTGGCCGAGGACACTAGCCGTGCCCGCGTCCGCCAGGATCAGCGTGGACAAGATGTGCACGATGGTCGTCTTGCCCGCGCCGTTCGGCCCGAGCAGCGCCAGGACCTCGCCGTCGCCGATGCTGAGGTCAACGTCGTCCAGGACGACCTTGTCGCCGTAGACCTTGCGCAGGCCGGTCGCTGTGACCGCGGTGCCTGCCATGACCGCGGGCCCCGGGCTGACCAGGGGCCCGCTGGAGTGTTTCGTAAGAGTCTTCATGCGAGCCATGATCGGACCCTGACCCAGGGTCAAGGTCAAGCGCGCATGGCCGCCGTTCTGAGGCGCCTACCCAGCGCCTACCCAGGGGCCGCCTAGCCAGCGGGCGCCGGCAGGTTCGCGAGCGTGGCCAGCGATGCGCGGTGCGCATCAGCGGTGCCGAAGCCGATCGAGTCGGCCTTGGCCCGCTTGAGGAACAGGTGCGCCGGGTGCTCCCACGTGAACCCGATCCCGCCGTGCAGCTGGATCATCTCCTGCGCTGCCTTCAGCGCCGTGTCGGAGCAGGCCGCCTTGGCCAGCGCGACTGCCAGCTCCGGCTCGGTTCCGCTGGCGGTCACCAGGCCGTTGGCGGCGGACCGAGCGGCGGCGCGCGCCTGGGTGACGGCGACCCACAGATCAGCCAGCCGGTGCTTGATCGCCTGGAACCCGCCGATCGGCCGAGCGAACTGATTCCGTTCCTTCACGTACGCGACCGTGATCTCCAGCGCCCGCTCCGCCAGCCCGAACTGCTCAGACGCCAGCACGCCGGCACCGGCGAGCAGCGCGGCAGTCACCGCCGTCTCGGCGGCCGGACCGGAGGCCACCAGCCGGGCCGGAGCGGCTGCGAGCGTGATGTCGCACAGCTGCCGGGTCTGGTCCAGCGACACGACCGGGGCTGTGCCTACGCCGACGTCCCCGACCTGCACCGCGTAGAGCCCGTACGGCACGCCATCGGCGGGCACGAGCAGCACGCCGGCGGGCAGCGCGTCGGCCACCCCGAGTACCTGACCGCTGAGCCGGTAGGTGCCGGCCGGGTCGCCGGTCTGCGTGCCCTCGATCCGGACGGTCGGCACTGGCAGCTTCCCCGGCCCGGCAGCGAACGGCACGGCCAGCGCGACTGTCAGCTCACCAGCGGCCAGCGGGGTCAGCAGTTCGGTGTCGCCGGCGGACAACAGCGCCGTGGTCGCCACGACCGCGCTGCCGAGGAACGGCACCGGCGCGATCGCGCGGCCGACCTCCTCGGCGACGACCGCGACCTCCCGGTAGCTCGCCCCGGCCCCGCCCAGCGACTCGGGAATCAGCAGCCCGGCCACGCCGATCTCGGCTGCGAGCGTGTGCCAGAGCGCGACGTCATAGGTCTCGGCCAGCTCGGTCCTGGCCAGCACCTCGCGCCAGCCTGCCTTGTCGGCCAGGACGTCACGGACGGCGGCCCGCAGCTGCGTCTCGGTCTCTCCGTACAGCAGGTCGAGCGGGCGGGCCTTGCCCGGCGCGCCAGTCACGTTCGCCGTGGTCATCGCGGCAGATCCTTCCACGGGCCGGTATCGACCCTGGCTTCCTTGGGGAGCCCGAGCACGCGCTCGGCGACGATGTTGCGCAGGATCTCAGACGTGCCGCCCTCGATCGAATTGCCTTTCGCCCGCAGGAACCGGAAGCCGGGGTTGCGCCCGAAGAAATTGGCTCCCTGTGGCCGGCGCATCGTCCAGTCGTCGTAGCGCAGGCCGTCCGCGCCGGTCAGTTCCACCTCGAACTCCGAGATCTCCTGGTTCAGCCGGGCGAAGACCAGCTTGGCGGCCGACCCTTCCGGGCCCGGCTCTCCGGCCGCCAGCTGCTGACGCAGCCGCGTGCCGGCGATCCTGGCCACCTCGGAGTCGGCCCACAGCCGCAGTATCCGGTCGTGCAGGCCGGGTGTGCGCAGCTCGGGCTTGTCCCGCCAGGTTCGCGCCGCCAAGGCGATCATGCCGCCCTCGCGGGGCATGGCGTTCCCGCCAATGGAGACGCGCTCGTTCATCAGGGTCGCCATCGACACCGTCCAG
>DATHPF010000361.1:0-6140 GCA_035484155.1 Streptosporangiaceae bacterium | reverse complement strand
TGCTGCTGGGCACCGTGACCGTGATGCAGCCGTCCTTCGAACTGCCGTAGCTGCCGGGGCGGACCGCGGCCCAGACGGCAACGGCGGCCATGACCAGCAGCACCGCGGCGACCACGGCCGCGATGCGGCGCTTGTCCCGCCTGGTGACCTGCTCAGCAGGCGGTGTGCTGGCGAACGGCATCACGGGAAGTATAGGCCGGCGCAGTCCGGAGCCGGCCGGGTCGATATGCCGCCCGGCTCCTCGCGCCATTACTGGATCGCCGCCTATTCGCAGAAGTCTCGCGGGTCCCAGCCATTTCATTTCGCTGCGCACCATAAGCAACACGCGTGAATGCTTGACCCAGCCCCGTCGCGATGATTCATTCATTTCATGCGCAAGGGAGGGGCTCGGCGGCCTGCGTGGGCGCCGTGATCTGGGCGGTCGCGTTCGTGGTCTGCGGCGCGGTGCTGCTGCTCGCTACTGTGCTATCTCTGCTCGGCGTCGCGCATGTGCGGCTGTCTGGTCAGGAGGCCATCGAGCGAGATGGACTGGCTACCGGCAGGCGCGCTCCGAGCTGGTCGCTGACCGACGTAACTGGAACTGTGCATACTTCCCCGCCGACGGCGCCGCTGCAGCTCGTCGTCTTCGCCGACCATGCGCTCAAGTCATTCCCGTCGGTCGTGGACGGGCTGGCGGACCTGCTGGCCGAAGGCGCCCCGGTAGAGATCGTGCTCATGCCCAAGCAGCCGAGCGAGCTGGCCGCGCCGGTGCTCGCAGAGCTTGGTCTCGGCGCTGTGGCCGTGGTGACCGGCTCGCCCGCGCTGTACGCCAGGTACAACGTACGGGTCGGGCCGTTCCTGATCTTTGTCGATCGCGATGGCCTCGTCCGTGCTTCCAGCCTGGTGAACTACTCCTGGCAGGTGGCCAAGCTGTATCAGCTTGCAAGCCTGCCGGTCGCGGCGGCGACCAGATGACCGTGCTCGTCTTAGCGGCCAAAGCTGCGGTCGCCGTGCTGCTGCTGGCGGCGGGCGGCGCCAAGCTCGCCGACCCGGCCAGCTTCGCCGCGGCCATCAGGCTGTTTGTGCCGCCGGCGGGGCCGTCCTGGGTCCGCGCCCGGGTACCCGCCGCCGCGGCCGCAATCATCGCGACCGAGCTGGTCTGCGGCGCCGCCAGCCTGTGCTGGCCATCCGCTGGCTGGGTGAACCTGGCGGTCCTGGCGCTTGCCTGCGGCTTCACCATCGTGGCGGTGATCGGCTACACCCGGTTCCGTGGTCGGCCGTGCCGGTGCTTCGGCGCCCTGACGCGCCGTAGTTTCAGCGTGCGCAGCCTCACCCAGTCGCTCGTGATCCTGGCCGTCGCGGCGCTCGCGACCAGACCGGCTGGCGACGCCGCGGTGGCCATCGGGCTGACCGCGCACCTGCTCCTGCTCGCTGTCGCCGGCCTGCTGGCGCTGGCGGCGTGCACCGCGGCTAAGGCGCTGGCGACACCGGAGGTTGCGACATGATGCGGATCCCGGAGTATCTGGAAATAGCACAGTGGGCCTTGCTGTTCGCGCTCGGCGCGCTGGTTGTGGTGCTGTACCGGCAGCTCGGCCGGCTGCTCAGTCACGAGCGCGATCCGGCCACGCCCGGCCCTGCGGTCGGCGACCGGGCTGCGCCGATCCGCTATCGGCGGCTGCCGGATGGCGATGCTGGCGAACTCGCGCCGGGCCATGGCCAGCCCGCGCTGATCGCCTTCGTCGATCCCACCTGCCCGGCCTGCGAACGGCTGGTGAGCAGCCTCGGCACCCTGACGGCGGCCGGTGAACTGGCCGGCATCAGCGTCCTGCTGCTCATCTCCGACCCGCCTGGTTACCTCAGCATCTCCGCGACGTTCCAGGACACCATGCTGGAGATTGGGAGACCGCTCGCCGCGGCGGAGGTGGCTGGATACCGGGCCACCGCCACACCGCTGCTAGTGGCGGTCGACGGCGACGGCGTGGTCCGGGCTGCCGGGGTAGCGAGCGCAGTGCAAGAAGTCCAGGCGCAGGCAGCGTCGATCGCCAGGGAAAGCGAGGCCGTGGTATGAGCTGGAAGCAGGCCGGAGAGCGCTTCGACAGCAACGTCGGAGGTCTTGCCGAGCGCGTCGCCAGGAGCTTGAGCCGGCGTGCTGCACTGCGCAGCGCTGTGATCGGCGGCACAGTAGGCATGGCCTCGCTCGCGATCGGGGAGCGGCCGGCCCTGGCCGCCGACTGTCACTGCGGCCCCACGCGCCGATGCGAGGGCTGTCCCAAGCACGGCTGCCCGGAGGGCCACCACCTGTGCAAGGGTTCCTTCACCAGCGACTGCTTCAACTACCAGGGCTACCGGTGCGAGTGGCCGCGAGGCCAGTGGCTCGCGTGCACGGGACTCGGCAAGGGTCAAGGGTTCCGGATGTGCCACGACTGCATTGGCGAGGGCGGCTGCCACCGCTGGTGCACGTGCCTGAGCATCTGCGTCTGCTGCGACTGTGTGACTGCCGCCGACGTCCGGACCGAGCAGCACCGGATCCAGCAGCTCGACACGGTGCTGTGACGGCCGGCCTGGACGAGCCGCAGGCCGACCACTCCGCCTTCGACAGCGTGGTCATCCGGACGCTGCTCGGGGCGCTCGCGCTGGCCGCCGGACTCGCGGTTGCCTGGCTCGCCGGTGGCCGCCTGGTGGTCCTCGGCGTGCTTGCAGTCATGCTGGCGGCGGGGAACGGATACGGCAAGGCCTACTCGCCTTGAGGGGCTAATTCGGCAGCTTCGCTGGCTGCCGGTCTCCCGGTCGGGAGAGGTGCCAGGACCGGGCTCGTGTTTGCCGCGTACCTCGTGCCCGGTGCTGCCGCGTGGGCAGCAGTGGGTCTAGCGCTTGGCGTCGCGACAGTCGAGATTCGCTGGCTCTCGACTGCGGCGCTCGTCGCGAGCGTGGTCTACGGGTGCGCGTACGGGGCGGCCGAGGTCGGCGGCTCGCCTTGGCCTGCGGCTCCGGGGCGCCGCTGGCAGGTACCCCAGGATCTGCTGATCGGGGCTAGCCCTCCCCGGCGGGTGCTGGTGTGGGGCTCGATACTCGGGCCCGGTTTCCTGACCCGGAACCCGTACGCCGGGTTCGCGATCCTCCCACTGCTGGTGGCGGCCGTCGGCAGCGTCCCAGCGGCCGTCATTGTTGCCGGACTGGCCGGGGCGGCGCATGCGGCCGGCCGAGCGGCCGCGCTGCTACGCGACAGCGCCCGGCCGCAGGACGACCCGTTCGCGCTGCTCCTGAGCTCGCTTCGGTGGCGCCTGGTGGACGGCATCGCGTTGCTGACCGTGGCCGCCGCCGCCGCGGTCGTCGCCGGGTTCCGGATCAGGTAGCGCGCAAGGAGGGCGTCGGCGGACCCGAGGGCCCAGGTGCGGTCATCGGCGCCGCGCGGTTGCCGGATAATCTCCGCTATGGCAGCGCTCTCGGGACGGACGTTCCTGGTCACGGGTGGTAACACGGGGATCGGCATGGCGACCGCGCAGGCGCTGGCGGCCCAGGGCGGCCGTGTCCACATCGCCTGCCGATCGGAGCAGAAGGGCGCCGCGGCCGTCGCCGCGATCGCAGCGGCGACGGGTAGCGACCAGGTCGCGTTCCTGCAGCTTGACCTTGCCGACCTCGGGTCGGTCCGGGCGGCCGCGCAGACTTTCCTGGCGCAGGAGGAGCCGTTGCATGTCTTGATCAACAACGCCGGGGTAGCCGGCCGGCGAGGCCTGACGCAGGACGGATTCGAGTTGCTGTTCGGGGTCAACCATCTCGGCCACTTCGCGTTCACCACAGCCCTGCTGGACTGCCTGACCAGCAGTCAGGGCCGGATCGTCAACGTATCGAGCGATGCTCACTATCAGGCACCCGGCGTCGACTTCGACCGGCTGCGCCGCCCGGCCCGCACCATCGCGGCCATGCGCGAGTATGCGGTCTCCAAGCTCTGCAACGTCCTGTTCACCCAGGAACTCGCCCGGCGGGTCGCCGGCACCGGCGTCACGGCCTACGCGCTGCACCCCGGCGTGGTGGCGTCCGACATCTGGCGGCGGGTGCCCTGGCCAGTCCGCCCGCTGCTCACCAGGCGCATGCTGACGGTGGACGAGGGCGCCCGGACCTCGCTGTACTGCGCAACGGCACCGGAGCTTGCGGGAGTCAGCGGCCGGTACTACGAGGATTGCGCAGAGCGGGAGCCGAGCCCGGTCGCGACGCCGGACCTCGGCGCGCGACTTTGGCAGCGCAGCGAGGAGTGGACGAGCGCCTGAGCAATCGGCGCACGGTGGCTCGCCGCGGCCGCAGGCCCGGCTAGGCTCGCACAATGCACCTGACGAGGCGCACGGCCGCGGTCCTGGGTGCAGTGGCTCTCGCGTGTGCGGGCTGCGCTACGTCTGATGTCAGGCTGGCGGCCCCGAGCGGGGTTGGTTCCTCGGCCGCTGGCGCGGCGCACTCCAGTGCAGCTAGCAGCGGTGCGGGCCACGCCTCGCCGTCCGGCAGCGCAACTCCCACCGCCTCGCCGGTCCCGGCCGCGGCCACGCTGCCGCTGGCAGGCAAGATCGTCGGCATCGATCCCGGCCACAATGGCGGCAACTTTGACGACCCCGCCTACATCAACACGACGATCTGGAACGGCATGGAGGACGAGACGTGCGACACGACCGGCACGCAGACGGCCTCGGGATACACCGAAGCGCAGTTCAACTTCAACGTAGCCACCGATCTGCAGGGCGACCTCGTCGCTGACGGCGCCAGCGTCGTCATGACCAGGCACAGCAACCAGGGCGTGGGGCCGTGCGTCACCACCAGGGCTCAGATCATCAACCAGGCGCACGCCAACGTGGCCATCGACATCCACGCCGACGGCGGCCCCGTCTCCGGCCGGGGCTTCACAGTGCTGGAGCCCGTCGCCGACGGCCCGAACGACCAGGTGATCGGCGCCTCCATTGCCTTCGGCAGTGACGTACGGGCCGCGATGCTCGCGGACACCCCCATGCCCGCCAGCGATTACTACGGCCAGGGCGGGATCATCCAGCGCGACGACCTGGCCGGCCTGAACCTGACCACGGTCCCCAAGATCCTGATCGAATGCGGGAACATGCCCAACCCCACCGATGCCGGGCTCCTCACGAGCCCGCAATTCCAGCACGTGCTGGCGGAGGCACTCACCGCCGCAATCGTCGCCTTCCTGACCGGCCAGCCGATACAGACGGGGTGAATCCCATGCTCGACCACGTGTCGATCCAGTGCGCGGACTTGGCAGCTAGCGCAGCCTTCTACGACGCCGTGCTGGCGCCGCTTGGCGGCGCGCGGATCATGGACCTCGGCGAGTTGATCGGGTACGGCCTGCCGCCGCAGCCGACGTTCTGGATCGGTCAGCAGGCCACCGGCGATGGCTTCCGTGAGTCGCACTTCGCCTTCACAGCACCCAGCCGGGCCGCCGTGCGGGCGTTCTTCGACGCGGCCCTGCTCAGCGGGGCCGAGATCCTGCATGCGCCACGCGTCTGGCCGGAGTACCACGAGGACTATTTCGGAGCATTTGTGCGCGATCCGGACGGCAACAACGTCGAAGCCGTCAGCCACGCCCCCGAGTAGCGGCTGGCCGCCGCCATAGGGCGCGAAGTTGGCTCTGCTGCCCAATGAAGGGCAGCATTTCCACTCTGGCGCCTATGGGCGAGGCCGCGGGGTCAGGCCATCTTGAAGGACTCGCGGACGGGCGGCTGGGACTGGAGCGGAACGACCGGCGTTCCGGCGAAGTGGCCGCGGATGCCGCTGATCCACTGGACGCAGCGCCGCTCAAGCGTGTTGTCGTCGGCCTGGAGCCGGCCGCGGGTGACGATGGCGCCGAGGTCGGCGCCGGCGTAGCGGAAGTCACCTGGCGCGAGGATCCGCAGGTAGAAGGCCTCGGACTCGTCGACGATGCCGTGCCAGTCGTAAGCGTGGCGACGGAAATCGGCGCTGCCATCCGGGGCGATCGTGTAGACGCCGGTCCGCGGCGCGGACGTGAGCAGGTCGACCCCGTGGGCGGTCTCCTTCAGGATGAGCTGACTCCAGACGTCCACGGTTGCCTCGTGCGACCAGCGCTCGTTGATTTCCTCGATATCGACCTCGTAGTCGAGGTCCAGGTACTCGAGCAGATGGAAGAGGAACAGCGGCATGTCGGCGTA
>DATHPF010000360.1:0-4522 GCA_035484155.1 Streptosporangiaceae bacterium | reverse complement strand
GGAGCTCAGCGGATAAGTACGGGTGCCCGCGAGGCCGGCGACCGCGAGCGGGTCCACGTTCGGCTGCCAGAGCACGACCGCGTGGCCTTCGACGTCGATGCCGCGCCGGCCGGCCCGCCCGGTGAGCTGGGTGTACTCCCCTGCCGTCAGGTCGGCGTGATGCTCGCCGTTCCACTTGTCGAGCTTCTCGATGACCACGGTCCTGGCTGGCATGTTGATGCCGAGTGCGAGCGTTTCGGTGGCGAACACCGCGCGGATGAGGCCGGCGGCGAACAGCTCCTCCACGACCTCCTTGAAGGTCGGCAGCAGACCCGCGTGGTGCGCGGCGATCCCCCGCCGCAGCCCCGTCAGCCAGTCGGTGTAGCCGAGCACGGCCAGATCGGCGTCGGCCAGCCCGGCGGTGCGCTCGGCGACGATCCGCGCGATCTCGACGGACTCCTCCGGCGTGGTGAGCCGCAGGCCAGCGGCCAGGCACTGCTGCACGGCGGCGTCACAGCCGGCCCGGCTGAAAATGAACGTGATCGCCGGCAGCAGGCCCTCCGCGTCCAGCCGCTCGATCACCTCGGGCCGACCAGGCGGCCGGTACCGGACCTGCCGGTGCCCGTGACTGCCCGCACCGTACCCGCCCCCGCCGCGACTGGCGCCAGCCCGGCTCGCGCCAGCGCGCCCGCCACCACTGCCGCCACCACCACCACGGGCGCCACCACCACTGGCACGGCCGGGCCGGCGGCTGCCCGGCCGGTCGGCGACCACGTCGCGCTGCGCGAGGCGCCGGATCTCGGGGTTGACGGCGCCGTTCGATGCGAAGAGGTCGTACAGCCGCCGTCCGGCCAGCATGTGCTGCCATAGCGGCACCGGCCTGGTCTCGTCCACGATTACCGCGGTGCCGCCGCGTACCTGCTCCAGCCAGTCGCCGAACTCCTCGGCGTTGCTCACCGTCGCCGACAAGGCCACGACCTGCACCGACTCAGGGAGCTGGATGATCACTTCCTCCCAGACGGCGCCGCGCAGCCGGTCGGCCAGATAGTGCACCTCGTCCAGGACGACGTAGCCGAGGCCGCCGAGCGTCAGCGACCCCGCGTACAGCATGTTGCGCAGCACCTCGGTGGTCATCACGACGACCGGCGCCTCGCCGTTGATGCTGTTGTCGCCGGTGAGGAGCCCGACGCTGGCCGCGCCGTACCGGCTGACCAGGTCGCCGTACTTCTGGTTCGACAGCGCCTTGATCGGGGTCGTGTAAAAGCACTTGCGGCCCCCGGCCAGGGCCAGGTGCACGGCGAACTCGCCCACGACCGTCTTGCCGGATCCGGTCGGCGCCGCGACCAGCACGCCATGGCCGCTCTCCAGCGCGTCGCAGGCGGCTACCTGGAAGTCGTCAAAGTCAAAGGCATACAAGGACCGGAACGAGGCAAGGCCCGGCCGGTCATCGCGATTCGCTGGCCGTGCCTGCGATCTCATAGCCCAAGACTAAGCTGGCCAGCTCGGGCCAGCGCCATCAGCTAGCGGACGCCAGTGCCCGCGTCGGTCGGCTCGCCGAGCGGCTGGTCCAGGCCGTACTCGGCGACCTGCTCGTCGGTCAGGCCGGGGAACTGCAGGCTGCCATGCCTGGCGCGGCGCCTGTCATTGGCCCAGGCGAAGATCTCCGATGCCTCCACCAGGATCACGCAGGGCACTGCGAGCAGCAGCATGCTGATCGGGTCCGGGCTCGGCGTGAACACGGCGGCGAACGCGAACACCAGGAAGATAATCATGCGGCGCCACTTGCGGAAGCGCTCGTGCGTCAGCACCCCCGCCATGTTCAGCAGCACGAACACCAGCGGCAGCTCGAACGCCAGGCCGAAGATCAGCAGCATCGCGCCGGCGTAGCTCAGGTAGGTGTTGATGGTGATCAGCGCGGTCGTGTCAGCTGGCACAAGATGCAGCAGGAACCGCAGGCCCTTCGTCATGGCGAAGTACGCGATGGTGGCGCCGATCCCGAACAGCGGGATCGCGGCGCCGACAAAGTAGTAGGCCCAGCGTCGCTCCCGCTTGTACAGGCCGGGGGCGAGGAACGCCCACAGCTGATACAGCCAGATGGGCGAGGACAGGATGACGCCGACCGCGATGGAGATCTGCAGGCGCAGGAACAGCGGGTCCCACAGTCCCGTCACGAACAGCTGACAGCTCTGGTGCAGGACGTGCGCGCCGTAGCCATTCGGCTGCGGGATCTTGCAGTAGGGGGCGCGGATGAAATTCCAGACCCGGGGATACACGAACCATCCGACGATCGAGCCCGCGGTCAGCGCAAGCGCCGCCTTGATCACGCGGCTGCGAAGCTCCCGCAGGTGCTCGATCAAGGGCATGCGCGCGTCAGGATTGGAACGCCCCGACAGCCCCAGATCTGCGCGCGGCTGGCTGCTCAGCCCGTCCTCTGCCACGGCCATCTCAGGAGCCAGTTAGATCGGCCGTGTGGTCTGCGCGTCAGATGGCTGTCCGTTGCCTGCCGAAGTCTGCCGCTGGAGGTCCTGTACCTGCCGCTGCAGGTCCAGCAGTTGCTGCTGGGTGGCATCTGGAGCGGCCACCGCGGGCGGCGTGACGGCCGGCGGCGGCGTGATCCACGACCCGGTGGCTGGCGCTGAAGGGTTGGCTGCGGTCCCTGTGTCGTCCTGGTGCAGGCCCTGGACCGACTTTTTGAAGATGTGCATCGACTGGCCGAGCGACTGAGCCGCTCCCGGCAGCCGTCTGGCCCCGAAGAGCACCACGAGCACGATCAGCAGAATGACAATGTGCCACGGTGCAAGTGCATCGCCCATCTCAGTCCCCATTCAGCGGAGCCCGCGCTCCTCGCTTGACGAGTCTACACGCGGGCTCTATCTAAATGCCTGAACGTGTCCAGCCGGCAGCAGGCTGCTGACCACGGCGTTAACTCGACACTTCGGTCGGACGGCCGCGGGATCTTGCTCACGCATAGTGACTGAGTGCGGCCGTGGCGTCAGCGATCACCTGCTCGGCGAGCTCCGGCGGCGATACCAGCCGCCCATCCTCGCCGAGGCGCAGGGCGAGCCGGCGCACCCACTGGGTATCCGGCGTCCGCAGCTGCACCCGGAGCCGCCCGTCGGCCAGCTCCTCCACCTGATCGGTCGGCCAGTACTCGGCCACCCAGCGGCCAGCGGCAGCCAGCTCGAACACGACCAGGACGTCGGTCGGCGAGGGCCGGAACAGGCCGTGGTCCACATCGACCTGCGCCGCGCCTGCCGGGACCTCGCTGGCGACGTCCAGGACCTCGATGGCAAGGATGCGGTCCAGCCGGAACAGCCGGACATCCTGCGCGCTGCGGCACCAGCCCTCCAGGTAGCTGTGCCCCTCGACGAGCAGGAGCCGCATCGGGTCCACGTCCCGCTCAGTCGCCTCGTCCCGGCCGGGCACGTAATACGCAATGTGCAAGCGCCTGCCCCCGCTGAGCGCCTCGGCCACCTCGGCGGCGGCTGCCTGGGCGGTGATGTCGTCGACCTGGACGGCCACCTGGGCGCTCGGCCCGGCGGCGGCTCCGGCCGCCAGTTCCAGCTTGGCGATCGTCCGGCTCAGCGCCGACCCGGCCCCGACGCTCGGCAGGTCGGCCAGCATCCGCAGCGCGATGAGCAGGGCGCACGCCTCATCGACGCCAAGGCGCAGCGGCCGGTCGATGGCCTCCGCCTCGCTGACGACGATCTCGCCGCCCTCGTACGACAGGTCGATCGGGCAGTACGGATCGGGTGAGCGCAGCTCGATGCACCACAGCAGGTTGAGGTCGTCCACCAGCTCGCGCTCGGAGATACCGAAGGCCGCGGCGGTGTCTTCCATGCCGACGACGTTCCGGCTCACGACGTACGGCACGAGGGCCAGTAGCCGCTGGAGCCGCTCGGTCGCCGTCGCGGTGCTGGCCTTGACCGGGCCGTCCTTGACCGGGCCGTCCTTGACCGGGCTGGCCTTAACCGGGCCGTCTTTGACCGGGCTCGTCACGCCAGCACCCCCTTCAGCCGCCCGATCACTGCGTCTCGCAGGTCGGTCGGCTCGATGACTACGACGTCCGCACCGAAGGACGCGACGTGCTCGCTCCACCACCCGGTGTCGGAATAGGTGAGCTCGACCAGGTCCCAGCCCGGCATCTCGTCAGGCTCGTCGCGCAGCGCGTGCCGGCGCAGACCGTATCCGGCACCTGACCGGATCCGGAGCAGGCAGCTGCGCGGCGCTGCTGCCTCGCTGTCCCAGTCCCGCACCGCGCCCCGCACGTCCGTGCCGGGCGGCACGGTGACCGAGCCCGCCGGTCCGGTGAAGCCCACCGCGCCGTCGATCCGGCTGAGCCGGAACACGCGCTCCGCTTGCCGATCGGTGTCCTGGCCGACCACGTACCAGCGGCCGCGCCGGTTGACCACGCCCCACGGCTCCAGGTTGCGGCGCTGGGTAGCGCTGCGGCCCGCGCCCCGGTACCCGAACGCCACTGGCCGCCGGTCGCGCACGGCCTCCCACAGTGGCCCGAAGGCGGCCTCCGGCGTCTGGACTCGCG
>DATHPF010000359.1:0-2439 GCA_035484155.1 Streptosporangiaceae bacterium | reverse complement strand
GGAGTGGCTGCGTCACGCGTCCGGTGAATACCGGAGGGTCGTGCACGCCCATCCCCACCTCGCTCCGGTCCTTGTCTCCCAGCTTGTCGTGAATGCTCCGGCCACGCGGCTGGTGGAAACCGTCCTGGCCGTCCTGGACGGGGCCGGGTTCCGGGGGCAGGACCTGGCCTCGGCCTTCAACGCCTACGTCGGTTCGCTGGTCGGCTGGGTCTCGGTCGAGCTTGCGGCGAGCCCGCCGGACATAGGTGAGGACTGGCAGGAGGCCTTCGCGTCCACGGTGCTCAGCTTGCCGGCTGAGGAATTCCCCGTCATCGCCGCCAACCGGGAGTACCTGGCCGACTCGGTGCTCACCCTCCGCTGGCACAGCGGCGCTGAGCGGCCGCTCGATGCCTCCTTCGAGGCCGCCGTCGAGATGTGGATCGACGGCCTGGCTGCCCGGCTGGAGCGGCGCGCGCCTTGACGGCGGTCCGCCCGCGGGCGCATTATTGTACAATGTTCAAGACGGTGGCCGGGGAGTCCCGTGATTCTCACGCGTGGGACATGTACGCTGCGGAACGGGCCGACATTCACGCCTTCCTGGCCTCGCTTACGCCGGCGCAATGGAACGAGCCGTCACTCTGCGAGGGCTGGCGGGTCAAGGACGTGGCGGTTCACCTCCTGGTCGACGAGCCGCTCGAGCAACTGGGTGTCGTGCGAAGCTTCGCCAGGGCCGCGACCTTCAAGTTCTCGGTGCACCGGATCAACCAGTGGTGGATCACGCGGAACCGCGAGCGCCCGGCACCGGAGATCGTGGCCGCCTTCGACGGCCCCTGGCGCCCCGGCAAGATCAGCAATATGCTGGGTCCAGTGACAGCGACCCGGGCGGGGGTCATCCACCACCAGGACATGCGCCGGGCCCTCGGAATCCCGCGAGTCGTGCCTGAAGAACGCGTTCGTGCCGCACTCGACGTGGTCCTGACCCCGCGGGGCAGCACGAACCTGGGCTCCTGCCAGCGAGCAGCCGGCCTGCGACTCCACGCAGACGACATCGACTGGTCATGGGGCAGCGGGCCCGAGGTGACCGGCCCGGCCGAAGCGATCCTCATGGCGGTGGCGGGCCGCCCGGCTGCCCTGGCCGACCTGTCCGGAGAAGGACTCCCGGTGCTGGCCGGACGCGTAACCCAGCCCCGCGCAGCCGGGTAGGACGCGGGTCCGGCGAGTTCGCGGCCGGACTCCGAGACGCCGATCCGGGCTACCGATGCCAGCGGAGGCGGCTGCGTGGCGTGTGCACGTACAGCCAGCCTGCATACGGACAAGCGGGCGGGGGCCATGCTCGGCAAGGCCCCGCTGCCAGCGCGCTTCGCACTGACCCGGCGAACCGCTCCTGCCCGGGGGCGACCCGCAGCGCAAGGACCGCCCGGCGGTTCCGGTCAGTGATCTCGCCGAGAGTCAGGGTCACGGTGGTCAGCCTATTCGCACGCCACCGGCATCGGCGGCGTCATCGAGGCCGTTATCCGGACCATAGAAGAAGACCTGCGGAGTATCCGAACGCACCCTTCTGACCCTATTGAGATCTGCCATTCTGGCGCTGGCTTAGTACAGAGACGGCAGAGCGGAAGTGACGGCCTCGTTGAACTGAACGTACACGGGATCCATTTTTTGGTTGTGCCGCTTGGAAGCTGCGAGACTTTTGGCCCATATGCTTGCGCCTGCCAAGGTGCGCAGCTCGCCAGCGAGGGAACGCAGCTGATCATCGAATACTCGAGCTTGCGCCAACTCCAGCCGCAGCACGGCATCGGACCAGCCAGTAGCTGTAGGTGTCTCCCACTCTCGGACGGTCCAGTGGCCGGTCTGGCTGAGCTCGGCCAGGATGCGGTCCAGTTCTATGTACGCGGCGCGGATCAAGTCTGAGACCGCACTCTGAAGGGCCAGAATGCTGTCTCGCTGGAAAATGTCGCGTGCGGTGTTGCGATCCCGTTCGTACCGCTCGTCCCGTGCGGCCTGCTCTCGGCGGGTCGTCAGCCGCTCCCTGTAAATGGTCAAGAGGGATGTCGAGAGCGAGCCAAGGAGGACTCCTACCAGCCCGAAGACCGCAGACGACATTGTCACCTCTTCAAATTCCGATGATATAAGTACTCAGAACGGCTGATTTGCATATCCTAAACACCGTCATCTGCCGCTGTGAAGGCACCCTGGCTGACCGGGACTGCGGACGCCATGATGTTGAATGGGGGTGACGCCGTGCACGGGCTGCTGCCGGTGCAGGTCAGAGACGTCCAGCCGGGAACTCCGGACTTCGGGCTCGTGCTCGCCCTGGCAGCCGGGGTGCTGACCCAGGACCGCTACCTGACCTCCCGTATCCCGGGTGCGCTGGAATCTCATGTGCTCGGCGCCTTTGACGGCACCCGGTGCGCTGGCTTCCTGCGTTACCTGATCCAGGTGATCGGCGCCGAGGCCGGC
>DATHPF010000358.1:0-6111 GCA_035484155.1 Streptosporangiaceae bacterium | reverse complement strand
GGTAACGAGATCTTCCTGATGATCGCCAACCGCCGGTCGCGGCGTCCGCCCGATCTTGCCCACCCGTTCGGGCATGGCCGGGAGGCATACGTCTGGTCGCTGTTCGCCGCGCTCGGGTTGTTCGTCGCCGGGGCAACGGTGTCCGTCACGCACGGCATCCAGGAACTTCTCAAGCCCGAGCCGGCCGGCCATTTCGTCGTCGGCTATATCGTGCTGGCGGTGTCCTTCATTCTTGAGGGAGTCTCCTTCATCCAGTCGGTCAGGCAGGCGAAGCCTGAGGCCGAGTCGATGGAACGCGACCTTATCGAGCACGTCCTGGCCACCTCCGACCCGACTCTGCGGGCGGTGTTCGCAGAAGACTCCGCCGCGCTGGCCGGTCTTCTCATCGCGGCCGTCAGCCTGGCCGCCCACCAGCTGACCGGCTCCCCGATACCAGACGCCGTGGGCTCAGTCGTGATCGGCGTTCTGCTCGCTATCACCGCGATGGTGCTGATCAACCGGAACCGGCAGTTCCTGGTCGGGCAGGAAGCAGACCCGCGCGTCCGCGTCGCCGCCATCCAGGCCCTGCTGGATGCGCCCGAGGTCGCCAGGGTGACCTATCTGCGGCTGGAGATAGTCGGGCCAAGAATGGTCTCGGTCATCGGCGACGTCGATCTCACCGGCGACGACACCGAATCCCACCTCGCCGTCAGGCTGCGCGCTCTGGAGGCAAGAATCAGCGCGTCACCCGCCGTCGCCGGCGCAGTCCTCAGCCTCTCTGCGCCCGATGAGCCCACGCTCGCAGTCTGAACTTCCGCGGCCGGGCAAGACCAGCGCCAAAAGCCTGGCAGGCAATGCCGCAAGACTAGACTTCCGCACGCCGCTCCTGCTCATCGGCAGCCACCGGGAGACCGCGAGCCAGATGCTCACCCAGTCGGAGGAGCTCGGCATCACCAGCTACGTCGTCCGCGAACGAGGCGGCCCGGATATGGAACGCGTGCTGGCGCGAATTGACCGCAAAAAATAGCGATGCTCAATGGCAGGTGGCGATGAAGCACCAGCGCGCCGATCTCGTCGTGCGCCTGGGCCTTGTCCTCCGTCGACGGGTCGGCGACCGTGACCACCGGGTCCCCTTCAGCGACGACTGGTACATTCGCGCCAGTAACTATGTGGAGGCCGCAGATGCCCGGTCCATTGCAGATAATCGCTGTGAGCATTGGTCCTGGTGCCGGCTTGGAGCGCCGGGTCCTGGCCGAAGTCGACCGGCTACAGGGCCGGGGAGTGCTCCGGCTCCTCGACCTGCTCTTCGTCGCGAAGAACGAGGACGGCACGATCCAGCGCCTGGTCGCCGCTGACGACGACGACTTTGGCGCGATCCTCTCGAAGATCGTCCCTCTCGACGGCGCTAGTCTCGCTGAGCCAGCCGCGGACCACGGCTCGCCGGGCTTCGATCCAGCTGATGCACGGGCACTGGCAGATTCGCTGTCGCCCGGCACGGCGCTGGCATTCCTGCTCATCGAGCACAGCTGGGCACAGCCGCTCTTCGACGCGATCGCCGAGACCGGCGGGGCGCTGCTAGGCGAGGGCTTTCTCCCCTCCGAGGCCAAAATGCTTGTCGGGGCCGAGGTCGCGGCGATGGAGCAGGCGGCTCAGGTGATTGCGGCGGCGCAGGCCGCGGAAGCCCGCGCAACCCTCCAGGCCATGGCGGCAGAGACGCGAGCAGCCGAGGCGATCGCAGCTTCGGAAGCAATCCGCGCCGCCGCTGCGGCCGGCGCGGTCCAGGCGCTGATCAGCGCCGGCCTCGTGGAGGAGGCAGCCGCGCACGAGGCCGCCGAGGCCCTCAGCGCCGCCGGTCTCATCGTCGCCGCGGCCGACGAAACGGCGGCGGACGCCATCGCGCAGGACGCAGCAGAGGTGCGGGCGGCTGATGAGGCGGCGGCGGCGGCGGTTGCGCAGGACGCAGCCACCATCAGGGCTGCGTCGATCACCCTGCCTGAGGCACGGGTCCTGCGCTACTTGCCGACACCGCTGACTTTCGCGCTCATCGCCGGCAAGCTGGGGATCTCCCGGTCCGCGGCGAAGGAGCGCGCCGAACGGGCCTATAAGAAGCTCGGAGTTCACAGCCGGGGCGAGGCGGTTATCCGGGCTCGGGAGCTCGGGCTCATCGACTAACTCCGGCAGTTCCCCGTCGGCCACCTCCGGTTACGACGCAGCCAGAGCGGTAGCCGCTTGGTGACGCGCGTTCCGCCAGGATCCCGACAACCACCATGCAGTGGCGCATGGCCGACTGCGGCATCGCGGCGATCGCCGATGCCGTCAGGACCTCTTGTTACCGAGCCGCCGCGATCGCTGGCCATCAGCGCCGCGGCCCTTCCCGCCGACGGCGTCCGGAGCCGGAACGCCGTCTTGAGGGCGCAGTGGGAGACGAGCACCAAGCCCGGATCGAGCAGTTCCAGGCCGCTGGATGCGATCCTTCCCGCTGGCGACCCGGGTGGCGCCGCGCTGTGCAGCCTGCTTGGTTAGAGCGGGCTGACCTGCTCGGCCTGGGGGCCCTTGGCGCCCTGGCCTGCGGTGTACTCGACCCGCTGGTTCTCTGCAAGACTGCGGAAGCCGTCAGTCTGAATGGCGGAGTGGTGAACGAAGACGTCGGCGGTACCGTCGTCAGGCGCGATAAAACCGTAACCCTTGTCGGCGTTGAACCACTTCACGGTGCCCTGAGCCATGTTGCTTTTCTCCTGCTATCACGATATTCGGGATCCACGGACGTGTCTCCCGCGCTGCGGCGACCGGCTGCCTTCTGGAGGCTGGGGTTCGAGATCCCCGCGGCGCCCGCTGTCAGAATTCGCAGGCGCGCTCTCACACGTGCACGAACTTCGACTAGAACCAACGGTACTAGACAACCACCGGGGGAACCGTTGTTCCCCCGACCCGGGACGGCGCGCCGTTCGCCGGGCCGATATTCGGGACCTGGAGGTCGTTCCGCCAAGGGCCATGAGGGCTCCTCCAGCTAGACCAATCGATGGCGTCACCGATCTTCCAGGCGTCGCAAGCATCCGCAGGTCAGAGGACGTGTTGGCGCGTTGCCGACGCTGACGCACGCCTCAATGCCCGTCCGGGACATGCGCCTAGCCGCGGCTTCCGGTCGCGTGCCGCGAGCGAACGGTCTCCGGCGGCGCGCTCTCGGCGATCAGCAGGGAGTCGCCGGCCTCGATCACGGGGTCGTCGGCCAGGCCCAGGCTGAACTTCCCGTCATGGACCAGGCCGAGCACGAGACCCTCCCGCTCATCCCTGACCGCACTCAGCTGCTTGCCAGCCAGCGCGGCGGCCGGTATCTCGGCCAGCCGGTGCGATCGGGACTCGACTAGCTCCGCGACCATGTCGCCGGCGTGCGGCGCCTCCAGGCTCTTGGCCAGGGTGGCAGCGATCAGGTCATGTGCCGACACCGTCTGCTGAACGCCAAGGTCCGTCAGCGCCTCGCGCACCGACGGTGAGCTGACCAGCGCGATGATGGACAGATCCGGCGCGAGCCTGCGGACGAGGACGGAACTGACCAGGACGTCGCCGTCGGATGCCCCCGTGATCAGGGCCTGCTCGGCCCCTTCCGGCCTGGCCCGCTTGATGCCGGCGTCCTGCGTGGGATCTGCCCGGATGTGATGCACCTCGGCCGGCAGGCCAGCGGGGTCCACGTCGGCCACCAGCACCACCGAGACGCCGGCGGCAACAAGCTGGTCCAGGATCGCGGGCACCGTCTGGTTCATCCCGATGACCACCCGGTACGGGCGCTCAGGGAACGGGCTGTGCATGGCCAGTATTCTCCTTATGCTTGCCGTCACATATCCGCCGGTCGCGAGAGCGAAGACCGAGGCGAGCAGCGGGATGGTTGTCAGCATGACGCCCGAGGCGATGACCCTGCTGATCGCGGTGTTGGGGATGACGTCGCCGTATCCGACCGTCGTGGCCGTGGTGATCGCCCAGTACAGGCCCGAGGTAAATGGAATATGCGGCCGCTGAGCGTGGGCGAACAGCACCCCCCCGAGCAGCACGCAGCCAGCGGCCGCGGCCAGGAGCAGCGCGATGCGCGTCCGGTGGCGGGAACGCATCGCCCGAATCAGGAAAATGAACACTGACACATCGTGCCCGAGCCCGCCGCCGCATGCGTGCCCAAACGGGCCGCTGCTGGCAGATAAGAGAGCGGCTGTTTACCTGGCTACAGATCCGCGATGCTGACCGACGGCAGGTCCTGAACGTCCTTTTTCGAGATGCTGAGCCTGATTCCCTCGTTGGCGTCTACCCCGGCCACCGCGCCGATGGGGATGCCGACCTGCTTGCGGCCCCACAAGTGGCCCTCCTGCAGCAGGACGTGCGTGACGTGCTCGCCGGCGGGGTCAACCACGAGGCCCTGGACCTGCCCGATGGGACCGTCGGTGGCATGTACATGCTCACCCCGGCGCACTTCGACCTCGCCGAGCGGGACGGTGTCGACCGTGACCGTCTCGGAGATCTTTCCCTCCCGGTCCGGGTCCATCACCGTGTCGTCGCGGCGGTAATAGGGCCACGACAGCACCTGCTCGGGCCCGTAGATCTCATAGCCCCTGGTTCCCGGCACGAACTGGGTCTCCTCCGCCGCGCCCAGCCCGGCGAACTGGGCGAGCGTGCAGCTCAGCCCGATGCCGTCAGCCGCCGGTCTGGCCAGGTCAACCGGCACAAGCCGGGCGAGTCCCGCCCGATCCTCCGGTTCGACCACCAGGTCGGTCACGGTCAGCGCGACGGGGTCGACGACCACTCGAGTTAGCCGACCGCAGATCCCGTCCGCGCAGGCCACCTCGGCCCCGATCGCGAACTCCATCGCTGCTGCCATGGACTGGCTCATACCCCGCCCGGACGATCATGAACGACTCGACCAGAGCCGCAGCGGGCGCACGGGGACTTCCTCGCGACCGCTAATTCGGCGAGGATGACGGACACGATGACCGGCTCGGGCCCAGGCCGGCGTGCGGAGACGACCCCCCAAGGAGGCAGCCCTGACCGCGGTTGCAGCCGCCGGCGCATCCGCCGCGACGCTGGCGTGGTTCACGCTGGCGGGCGCACTCGGCGGGGTGTTCCTCACCAGCGCGTTCTCCGTCGTGATCGGCGTACTCAACCACCGCTGGCAGGCTCGGTCGGCCGAAGAGGCGCGCCTGAACCAGCACGGCGACCGGGTCCGCGATGAGCGGCGCGAGAGCTACATCGGGTACTGGCGGGCCTGGAACAAGCTCATCTACGACTTAAGGCCAGTCGAGTACCAGGTCCGCGAGCTCGGCCGAGACGCCATGCCCGGCTCGCAGTGGCGCGCCCTGGCCGAAGGATCGCCCGGCCACGAAGACCAGGACGACAGCGACACCGACAAGACGGGGACTCGCAAGCTACGCATGCTGGCCGACGAGGTCTGGGGCGCCGAACTGGCCTGGCGGACGGCTGCCGACATCGTCCTGCTGACCGCCCGCCCGGCGGTTGCCGCCGCGGCCAGGGCGCACATCGCCCTGACCGACCAGAAGATCGAAGCCGCCTGGCAGGGCCAGCATCATCCCGATCCGGACGGCATCACCTACCGGCAGCTGAACGACGCCATGCAGGCCGACCTCCTCAGCCCCAGCCGCGCCAGCCAGTGGAGCAGCTGAGATCAGACCGTGGCGCTACGAGCTCCGTTCGACGACGCGCGTCAGATCCACCCTGGACCTGACGTCCAGCTTGTCGAAGACGTGGCGCAGATGGGTGTTCACGGTGTGCGGCGAGAGGAACAGGCTGTCGGCGATCCCCCGGTTGGTATAGCCGCCGGCCGCGAGTCGCGCGACCTGAAGCTCGGCCGTGGTGAGCGATTCCCAGCCGAGTCTGGGGCGGTCGAGCGACGGGACCCGGCGGCGGATCCCCAGCTCGCGCAGCTGCTTGCGGGCGCGGGCCGCATCGCGGGCAGCGCCGGCATCGACGCAGATCCGCAGCGCTCGATCAAAGACCTCGATCGCGCCGTCGCGGTCGCCGTCGGCCAGCCGGGCGAGTCCTAGATCCTCCAGGGCCGCCGCCAGCGCGAGCGGCCGCGGCCCGGAGGCGAGCATCGCGACCGCGTCCTCCAGGTCCCGCCCTGATCTCAGCAGCAGC
>DATHPF010000357.1:0-2704 GCA_035484155.1 Streptosporangiaceae bacterium | reverse complement strand
CGACCTCGGCGGTCGCCATGGCCTCGCGCATCCGGTGCGACGGCTTGCTGACGGTGTCGGACCGAAGATCGATGCGGGTATCCATGGTGATCCTCTCTGCGGGTCGGCGGCCCCCAGCAGCTTACGAGACGGGAACGAGGCCGCCGCCGGGTCGGTCACGCCCGCCTGGCGGCAGTGGCTAACTGCTGGCGGCCCGCCGCGCCCGCTCGGCCAGCGCGGCCCGGTCGATGCCGACCAACTCCAGCGCTCGCGGCACGGTGCCGACCTGCGCGAGCAGGATCCCCGCCAGCAGGTGAGCGGGCCGCGGGTTCTTGCGGGCGGTGGCGTCCATGCCGCGCTCCAGCGCGAGCCGGGCTGACGTGCCGAGATGCGGCGCCGGCTCGTCGGGGTAGCTCGGCGCCGGGAGGTCGGATGCGTCGACGGTGACGCCGGCCGCGGCGAGGCTGTGCTGGAACTCCCGGCTCAGGGCCGCGCGGATCGCGGCATGATCCAGGCCCGCCTCGGCCAGCAGCTGCCGGGGCGCGGCATCCGGGCCGACCGCGAGCGCCAGCAGCAGATGCTGCGCCTCGACCGTGGCCGAGCCGTCCTTGCTGGCCTCGCTCCGGCCGAGATCGATGATCGTGCGCAGATACGAACTGAAGGTGCCCATCGTCAGCGCCTCCGCAACTCGACACCGACGGCGATGAGCCGCTTGGCGTGCTTCTTATGGACCGCCTGGCGCGTCACGCCGAGCGCCTCGGCGACCTGCGGCCAGCCCCAGCCGGTGCGCATGGCCTGCTCCACCGCGGCGTCCTCGAGGCGATCGGCGAGCCGCCGCAGGGCGGCTACCCCGGCCAGCGCGTCGGCCGCCGACGAGATGGTGATCTCGGTTCCGGACATATAAGCAACGCTAGTTGACTAGATTCAGATTAGTCAACCAGAGTTGCTTAGCTCAGCCGGACCGGCGGCGCCGCAGTCGAAGACCGCTAGCCGGCCTGCGCCAGCGAGGGCTCGGCGGCCGCGGCCCGCGACGGAGCCACGTGGTCGGAGCGCATCTGGCGGATGTCGCGCGGGATCAGCGCCAGGAGAGAGGCGATCACAGTCAGCGCCGCCGCCCAGTATTCCGTCGTACCGACACCGATCGCCGCGGCGACCGGCCCGACGATGACCGCGCCCAGTGGCATCGCGAACACGCTGCCGAGGGCGTCGTAAGACGAAACCCTGGCCAGCTTGTCGGCCGGGACGTTGCGGGCCAGCGCCACGGTCCACTGAACCATCATGATCTCCAGCGCGATGCCCAGCACGAATGCCGCCATGCAGATAAAGGGCAGCGGCCAGGGCCCGGCTAGCGACAGCGGGGTGATCGCGCAACTCACGCCGATCAGCACCACGAACAGCATCGGCCGCCGCGGGGTGAACCGCAGCGAGATCACGCCGCCGAGGATCAGCCCGAGCGACTCGGTCCCGGTGATCGTGCCCCAGGCCGCGGCGCCCCCGAGGTGAGCGCGCGCCACCGCCGGGCCGAGCACGGTGAAAGCTCCGTACCAGGCCATCATCACCATGGCGAACTGCGCGGTGATGGTCCAGATCCAGGTGTGCGACCTGAACTCCGACCAGCCGTCCCGCAGTTCGCGCAGCATGCTGGTGTCCTGGCTGCGCTCCTGCGACGTGACCCGCAGGCTCAGCATGAGCGGCACCGTCCCGAGCATGCCGATGCCGCAGATGGCCAGCGCCCAGCCCGGCCCGATCGCAGCGACGCAGAAGCCAGCGACCACCGCGCCGCCGGTCATGGCGGCGTTCATCGCCAGCCTGCTGATGGCGCTGGCCTGCTGCATGGAGTCCGAAGGAACGATCCTCGGCAGCAGTGCGGTCGACGCCGGCCAGAAGACCGCCACGCCGGTCCCGGTCAGGCATTCGAG
This sequence comes from Streptosporangiaceae bacterium, assembly GCA_035484155.1. Taxonomy (GTDB): domain Bacteria; phylum Actinomycetota; class Actinomycetes; order Streptosporangiales; family Streptosporangiaceae; genus JAJYUU01. The sequence continues at coordinate 806 of DATHPF010000357.1, read as the reverse complement.
GGCGATCATCAGCCAGATGGCGGGATGACCGGTCAGCACGACGAGCCCGAACGTACCCTCGCCGGCGGCGATCATCAGGTTCCCGGCGACGATGACCTTCTGCGGCGCTACGCGGTCCGCGAAGACGCCGCCGACGAGCGTGAACACCAGGGACGGCGCGATCTGGGCGGCCAGGACATAGGAGAGGTCGGCCGTGGAGCCGTGCGTGACGTCCAGGACGGCGAATGACACGCCGACCATCGAGAACGCCGTGGACCCTGGGGCCAGCACCCGGTCGGCCAGGAGCAGTCGGAAATCGCGGATCCGCAGCACCGGAAACCGCCGGGCGAGGCCGGAGAGGCGGCGCACGGCCGCACGCGGGAACACGAGAGGCCATCCGATCTCTGTTGGGCTGCTGAAGCCCAGGATATCCGGGCCTGGTTGGGGCCGGAAACCGGTTTTCGCGCAGGTAGCGCGGTCCGGCACACCCGCCGGCAGCCTGGTCTTGACCCATGTTCATCGTGGTGCGTAACGTGCTGAAATTGTCGCTACCACCTGGGAGCACAGGTAAAAGGGGAATGGGGACGAATGAAGTTCAGATCTGCGCGCCGGGCCGCTACGCGGTTCGTGATCGTCAGCGGTGCGGCCGCCGTGTCGGCCGGGTTTCTGGCCACGGCCGGCCCGGCTAATGCCGCCGTCGCCGCTCCGGCCGCGACCGGCATCGGCTATCAGCTCAACAGCGGCAACGCCAGCTTCAAGGTCGGCGGCCACACCTGGGAGCTGCAGCTCAGCGTGCTCGGCGGCAAGCTCGGCAAGATCACCGGACT
>DATHPF010000356.1:0-2245 GCA_035484155.1 Streptosporangiaceae bacterium | reverse complement strand
GACCCTTCACAGATGGCCCAATTATGAGCGGCCGCCAGCCTGCCAGCGTTCCCACTCCAAAGCGCGCCTATCGGCGGATCCGGCGCGATGGATCCGGCGTGGGCCGGTTGCGCAATGTCCCTGGGCCTTGGTATGGCTGTTGGGCGGTATGGCTGGATCGGATTGGCTGCAGGCTCAGCCGCATCATCGTGAGCCGCACGTGGTGTTCTGCCCGGGTAACTGGTGTTCAGGTCAGGGCGTTTTCCAGCAGCGAGCGGTGCCGCACCATCCAGGCGGCCGACCGTGCGCGCCAGGTGATGGCCCACAGCGCATCGCAGTCACCGGTCTGCGGCGTGACGCCGGCCTGGATGGCCTCGGCGGCGCTGTCCCGGATGGCGTAGTCGATCATCGCCGCCACCAGGCCCCGTCGACCGGCGGCCGCCAGCCGGTAGCCGTCGGCGAAGTGGCATAGCTGCGCGGCTCGCGCCTGCGTGCTCGGCAGCTCCTGGCGCTCGGCGATGTCGTCATCGTGCAATTGCGCGTTCAGCCAGGCAGTGGCCGCGATCTCCTCCAGCGGATCGGCCGGACCGGCGGTCACCCAGTCGATGAACGCGACCGGCAGTCCGTCGCGGGCCACGATGTTCCACGGTCCGGTGTCCCGGTGGCTGATGATCGCGTCCGGCGCGTCGCTGGCGAACGGCCAGGGGTGCCAGGTCGCGCCCGGCGGCGGCGTGAAGCTGGCGGTCGCGTCGTGCAGGCCGCGGAGCAGTCGGCCCACCTGGAAGACGCCCTCGTCGCTCCACGCGTGCGGGCTGACGGATTCGCCCGGAATGTACGTCACGACGTCCCCGCCGACGGCGCTGACCGCGTGCGGGCTGCCGGTGAATCCGGCCCGCTCCAGATGATCCAGCAGGGCGTGCACAGCCGGCGTCCACGGGGCGGCCGGGCGGCGCACGACGCCACCGTCGATCACGACAAGCCCCGGCTGATCCTTCATCCGTACTAGTGTGCCCGCAGCGACTTCTCTGGTCATAGCGGATTATGGCCCGTACTGGGGGACGCGGCATCGTCACCGGCACCCAGGTAGGCCTTGCGCCTCGGACACTTGATCCATGTCCCTGACCTGCGATTATTCGTCTCAAAGAGCCGATGGCCACGCAAATTCCCAGGTCACGGGCGCGGGTTCAAGTCCCTCTCGGACACGAACCCTTTGGGCATGATGCAATGCTGCCAGTTTTGCGCCTAGCCGGGCCGAGGAGCGCCGATCGCCGAATAGGAATGTCTATCGAAGCAGCAGCCATTTGAGAGTCCGATAGCGCAGAACATCTGTTCTGGCGTGCGCAGACGCTTTGTCGCGGCATGGGCGAGCACTCGCGCTGGCCGATATGCCCGTTTGCGGACAACGGTCAGAGTTCCATGTGCTGAAACTGTCATCAGTCGAGACTTGCTGTCGCGCGACGCGAGTGATCGCTACCGGAGCGGCACTGGTAGCGAGAGGACCGTCTCGCGGTGGCTGATCTCAATGTCCACCGGCACGAGGCTGGTGGCCGTCGCGATCTGCTCGGAGGTGCCAGTGTTGCGGGCCCAGCGGGGGTGGGCACCTCCGGACACCTGGACGCGGAGGCGGTGGCCGGGTGCGAAGTGGTGGGCGGTCGCGCTCATCGGAACCTCGATCTCGGTCCAGCCGCCGGCGTCGGCTGGCGGCGTACCGTCCAGCCGTAGCAGCCCGTCGCAGATGTTCCACGACGTGCCCTTGGCGTCCACGTCGCACAGCCGGGCGAAGACGTCGAAGTTCGGACTGCTGCCGCGGACCCGCAGCCGGAGGCTGACCGGGCCGATGACCTCTTGGGGTTCACTGATGACCGGGCCGGTGAAGACGAGGACGTCGTGGCGTGCCTCCAGCTTGCCGTTGTCCTTCGGGCCGAAGCCATTGCTGTCCATGCGCGGCCCGCCGACCGAGGGCGTCGGATCGCGCGGATCGTACCGGAACGATGACGTGCCCTCGCCAGGCGAGTCCGCGAGGGTTCCGCCGGCGTGCAGGTGCCATGACTGCGTGCTAGCGTCTGGCGGCGGCCAGTCGGCCAGGTCACGCCACTGTCCTTTGCCGCCGATCTCGCCGACGTGCACGCGCACGGGGGCCGGGCCGGGAGCATCCCCGTTCCCGGTCAGGTGCGCCCGCAGCCACGCGAGTGCCTCTCCGGCGATGATCGGCATGTCCTTGTTGAACCCAGACGTATGGTTCCACGGGCCGACGACTAGCCGCACC
>DATHPF010000355.1:0-13105 GCA_035484155.1 Streptosporangiaceae bacterium | reverse complement strand
CGCCGCAGTCTTCGACGGATTCCTCGTGCACGGCCGTACGGGCGCCGGCGCGGCGCTGGACACCGGCTTCCGCCCCGGCGCCAGTACCCAGGCTGTCGGTGAGCGGATCCGTGATGATCTGCGCGTCCCGGTGATCGTGCTGCAGACCGAGACCGATGTGACGCTCCTCGGCAGCGGGCTCGCCCGGCAGCCCGACGGCGAGCTGCTCCGTAACTGGGAGCTCGCCGGCGCGGCGCACGCCGACACCTACTTGCTGTTCGCCAGCGGTCAGGACGACGGCAACCTGCCGGCCGGCCGGCTCGCCGAGCTCATGCGCCCGACCACCGACATCCTCATGGGGCAGACAGCGCTGCCGGTCAACAGCGGCCCGCAGCATCACTACGTGGAGTGCGCGGCGTTCGAGGCGCTCGACGCGTGGGTGGCTGGCCGCGCCAAGCCGCCGTCTGCGGCCCGGCTTGAGCCCACGGCCGACGGCCGCGACCTGCACCGCGACAAGCTGGGCATCGCCACTGGCGGTATCCGGACACCCTGGACCGATGCGCCGGTTGCGGTTTTGTCGGGAACGGGGCAGCGCGGCGAGATGTTCGCTTTCCTCTTCGGGACGACAACGGAACTCAGCGGCGCCGAGCTTGCGAGCCTGTATCCGGGCGGCCAGGCCGACTACCTGGAGAAGTTCGCGGCCTCGCTCGACTCGGCCATCGAGGCGGGCTTCCTGCTGGCCGACGACAGGGCCGAGATTCTTGCGGTCGCCGGCGCATCCTGGCCGGGCTAGCCCAGCCGAGCTAGCCCGGCCGAGCTAGCTCAGCCAGCCGGCGATCGTCTCGATGTCCTTGGTGCCGTTCGGACCGACTGGCTGCACGTTGAGAATCGTGACGCCGGAGTCGCGGTAAGCAGCGATGCGGTCCCGCACGAACCCCTCGTCCCCGATCAGCGAGATCCCCTCGACGAGCTCGGCGGGCACCATGGCGGCCGCGCCGCCCTTGTCACCGCTGAGGTAGGCGTCCTGAATCTGCTCGGCCTCACGCTCGAAGCCGTAACGCTTGAGGACGTCGTTGTAGAAGTTCTGACCGCGTGCGCCCATCCCGCCGAAATACAGCGCGAGGTGCGGCCGGGCCGCCTCGCGCAGGTGGGCTAGATCCTTGCCGATGGCGAGTGAACCGCCCGCGACGATTTCCAGCGGCGACAGGCCCTCCTCGCGTCGGGCGTTGCCGGCTCGCAGCGGCTCGCCCCACACCTGGTGCGCGCCGTCGGGCCAGTAATGCAGTGGCAGCCAGCCGTCGGCGATCTCGGCCGTCATCTCGACGTTCTTCGGGCCGAGCGAGGCGATGTAGACCGGGATGCGCTCGCGCAGCGGATGCGTGATCAGCTTCAGCGGCTTACCGAGACCCGTGCCCTGACCTTCGGGTAGCGGGATCTGGTATTTCGGACCGGAGTGCTCTAGGCGGTCGCGGCGCCAGATCGACCGGCAGATCTCGATAATCTCCTTCGTGCGCGCCAGCGGGGCGTCGTACGGCACGCCGTGGAAGCCCTCGATGACCTGCGGACCGGACGCGCCGAGGCCCAGGTTGAAACGGCCGCCCGACAGCAGGTCCAGACCGACAGCGGTCATCGCCAGCACCGACGGTGTCCGCGTGTAGATGGGCAGGATTGAGGAGCCAATCTGCGCCCGGCTCGTAGCCGCCGCGACGAATCCCATGGTCGAGACCGCGTCGGCCGTGTAGGCCTCCCCGCACCACAGGTACTCGACGCCGGCATCCTCCAGTGTCTTCAGGTGCCGGGCAAAGGAACTCGGGTTGTCCCGCATGCCGACCGTGGACCCAAGCCTCATCGCCACATCCTCATGTTCTGCCAGTGCTGAGAAGTAGAGCGTAACTACTCCAGTGCCAGTGTCGCGAGGCTGAGGAACCAGGCACCGTGCTAGCCGTACCACGAGTTCGGGTGGCTCCACGGTAGATCGCGTCCTCGCGCGCGGCGAGCCTTGTCATGTAGGTGACCGGAGCGGCCGGCACTGCGGCTCACAGGAGGCATTCCAATGTATGTACCAACTGACAACGTCACTCCCTCGCGATCTGTCCTCATGAGAGTTCTGGTCAGGTCTTGGGAATATCGCCATCCCTCCGCCTGGGCGATTTTCCGGCTTGCCGCAGGCATCTGGAACCTCGGCCTTGGCGCCCTTCTGCTCTCCTACGGCTACTGGCTGGGATTGGTGCCGCTGCTGGGTTCGGTGCTGGTCTTCTGGACCGCATATCGCCTGCAGTCCAGTGTCCAGAGCTAGCTAGCAGCCCAGAGCATGCTCGCGGCGCGCGAATTGCGCGCAGATACTGGAGCACGGACGGTGAGGAGCGGAATGACCAGGACGTCGCAGGTCAGTGGCGGCATCTCGACGCGGGTGCGGAGTGACAACGTCACTCCCCCGCGGTCCGTCCTGATGAGACTCACGGTCAGGTCGTGGGAATATCGCCACCCCCGTGTCTGGGCCGGCTTCCGCTTTGCCGCTGGCGTCTGGAATCTCTTCCTCGGCGTCGTTCTGCTCTCTTACGGCTACTGGGCGGGAGTGGTGCCGCTGCTGGGGTCGGTGCTGATCTTCTGGACCGTGTACCGCCTGCAGCAGCACAGCGTCCACCGGGTGCGTGAGCTGGAGCAGTCCCGGGCCCACGTGGTGGACGACTCGGCAGCGCGCCTGCGCAGGATCGAACGCGACTTGCACGACGGCGCGCAGGCGCAGATGGTGGCCGTCGCGATGAAGCTGGGCCTGGCCCGGGAGAAACTCGGCGGCACGATTTCAGGGACCTCATTCGCCGTGACCGCGCAGGCCGACCTGGAGCGGGTGCTGGAGCTGGTCGACGCCGCCCACCGCGGCGCCAAGAATGCCATCACCGAGCTGCGCGACCTCGCTCGCGGCATCCACCCGCCAGTGCTGGACCACGGCCTCGGCGCCGCGCTCGCCACTCTCGCCGCGCGCAGCGAAGTACCGGTTGAGCTCGTAGTGGACCTGCCGGAGCGTCCCTCGGCGGCGATCGAGACCATAGCCTATTTCTGCGCGGCGGAACTACTCACTAACGTCGCCAAGCACAGCGGCGCTCGGCACGCCACGCTAGAGGCCGTGCACGTGCCCGGGCTGTTGCGGATGCAGGTCAGCGACGACGGCCGCGGCGCCGCCCGCCTTGAGGAGCGCGGCGGCCTGGCCGGACTTGCTGACCGGGTCAGGACGGTAGACGGCAGGCTCCAGATCAGCAGCCCGCCCGGCGGCCCCACGCTGGTCGTCGTCGAGTTGCCATCCCACGCCTGAACCAACCGGAGACGCGATGCGGATTGTGATAGCGGAGGATTCAGCAGTCGTCCGGGCGGGCCTGGTCGAGATCCTCGCCGACCGCGGCCACGAGGTAGTCGCCGCCGTCGGCAACGCCGAGGAGCTGCGAGCTGCGGTGGACGTGCACCAGCCCGACGTGACCGTGGTGGACGTGCGAATGCCGCCGGGCTATACCGACGAGGGCCTGCGCGCTGCGATCGCGATCCGCCATGACCACCCCGGGACCGGCGTGCTGGTGTTCTCCCAGTATATCGAGACCCGGTACGCGGCCGAACTGCTCGGCGCAGCGTCCGGCGGCGGCGCGGCGGGTGTCGGCTACCTGCTGAAAGACCGGGTCGCCGACGTCGGCGAGTTCGTCGAAGCCCTGAGCCGAGTAGCGGCCGGCGGTACTGCTCTCGACCCTGAGGTCGTGACGCAGCTTCTGGGCGCTAGCAGACGGACCGTCGGGCTCGGCTCCCTGACGGCCAGGGAGCGCGATGTGCTGGCTCTGATGGCCGAAGGCCGGTCCAACGGCGCGATCGCCGGAATTCTCGTGGTCTCGGAGCGGGCCGTCGAGAAATACGTTGGCAACATCTTCAGCAAGCTCGGGCTGGCCCCGTCGGAAGCCGACCACCGCCGGGTGCTCGCGGTCCTTCGCTACCTGGAGTCCTGACCGGGTGGTCCCAGTCGTCGCTGGTCTTGTCCGGCTGGCCGACGTTCACGACCTGAACGGGCAGGTCACCAGCCGCGCGGAGGACCTGGTCAGCCAGCGTGGACCCGGTCAGCAGCCGCGACCAGCGCGAGCGGCGACGCGACCCGATCACGAGCTGACAGGCTCCGGCCTTGCGCGCAGCCCGGATCAGCCCGTTGGCCGGGTCGCTGGCCCTGACCTCGCGCAAGGTCCCGCCCAGACTGGAGAGCAGCTGGCGGTCCTGCTCCATCCGCGCCTTCGGTGGCCGGTCCAGGTTGTCCATGGCCCGGACGTTCACGCCCAGGAGCCTGGCATCGGACAGCTCTGCAAGATGGGCGGCGTAGCGGATGAGCCATTCGTCGGCCGGTGACCCATCCAGGCCGACCACGATGACCGAGGCGGTCACCGGGCCGCTGATGCCGCGAGCGGCCAGGAAGGCCGTGACGGGATCTGGAACGTCGTCATCGACCCACAACTGTGCAAGCTCCCGCATGGCGGCGAGATTCGCGAGGCGGAAGTAGCTCGACAACGCCGCATCCACCCGCTCGGCCGGGAGGACAAGACCCTGGGCCAGCCGGCGCCGCAGTGCCGACGGCGCCAGGTCGACGAGCGTGATTTCCCCTGTCCGCACGAACTCATCCGGCACCGGCTCGGCCGGGCGCACGCCGCTGATCCGAGCGACGATCGGGCCCAGCGATTCGATATTGGCCACGTTGAGGGTTGTGTAGACATCGATGCCGCCCGCCAGCAGCTCTTCGACGTCCTGCCAGCGTTTGGCGTGCCGCTCCCCCGGGAGATTGGCGTGGGCCAGCTCATCCACCAAGGCCAGCTGCGGGCGGCGGTCCAGAGCCGCCGCGACGTCCAGCTCCGCAAAGCTCGAGCCCCGGTAGGTGACCGTGCGCACCGGAAGTACCTCGAGATCGCCGACCTGAGCCGCCGTTCCCGGCCGACCGTGCCGCTCCCAGAGGGCAATCACGGTGTCGACGCCTGAACGTTGCTGGGCGCGTCCGTCCCGCAGCATCGCGTAGGTCTTACCCACCCCTGGGGCAATCCCGAGATAGGTGCGCAGCTTGCCCCGGCCGGCCTGCTGGCCAGGCTGGGTGCCCCTGTTCATGGCTGGATCCATTCCGACATCGTGCACCTGCGAACCGCCGGTCCGAAGCTAGACCGTCAAGGGCACTGCCAGAATGGATAGTGGTCGAGCCAGCGGCCATGACCAGGGGCGATCCCGCAGAGGAAGGCCACCGAGATCACCGAAGAGACGAAGGGCACCGAATCCGACGCTAGCGGCCAGGGCGTACGCCAGGCCGCCCAGGCGGACTCAGATAGCGTCCGCGACGTCGAGCCCGCCGGTCATTTCCGCATCTACCTCGGCGCGGCACCCGGGGTCGGCAAAACCTACGCCATGCTCTCCGAGGCCCAGCGCCGACGGGGCCGCGGCGCCGACGTCGTTGCCGGGTTCGTCGAGTCCTACGGGCGGCCGCTCACCGAGGCGCTGATCAACGGGCTCGAGGTCATACCCCGCGAGGTGTTCGACCACCGGGGACTCCCCGTGGAGGAGATGGACCTCGACGCGGTGCTGCGAAGACGGCCCGAGGTCGCCCTAGTCGATGAGCTTGCCCACACCAACGAGGGTGGATCCGGGCGGAATGCCAAACGCTGGCAAGATGTCCTGGACATCCTCGGCGCGGGCATCGACGTCATCACGACCGTGAACATCCAGCACCTGGAGAGCATCGCCGACGAAGTCGAGCAGATGACCGGGACACCCGTCAAGGAACGGATACCGGACTGGGTGCTGCGCAAGGCCAACCAGATCGAGCTGATCGATTCCTCACCCGAGCAGCTGCGCCGCCGGATGGTGCACGGCAACATCTACCCCCCGGACAAGGTGCCCAAGGCCCTGACTCACTTCTTCCGCACCGACAATCTGATCGCGCTGCGGGAGCTGGCGCTGCGGTTCGTTGCCGACGAATCGGATGAAGAACTCGTCGAGCACCTCCGGCTGCATCAGCCTCAGACCATATGGGAGACAACCGAGCGCATTATGGCCGCCGTCCGCCCGACGCCGGGCACCGACGTGCTGCTGCGGCGCGCAGCCCGCATCGCAGCCAGGGTCAAGGCGCAACTCGACGTCGTCCACGTTATCGTCAGCGACGCTAGCCCGCCTGCGGACAACCGGCCGGTCGACGAGCTACGACAGCTGGCAGCCGACCTCGGTGCGAGCTGGTACGAGATAGAAGATGACGATCCCGCCAGGGCTCTGGTCAGCTTCGCCCGGGAGCACCAGATAACCCAGATCGTGATCGGGTCCATCCAGCACAGCTGGTGGCACATCCCCAGCGGCGGGCCGATCCTACGGCGAGTCATTCATGAGGCAGGCGCGGCCGGCATCGACGTCCTCCTCATCGCCCGCCGCGAGCTGGCATCCGCCCCGGCCTCCGAGCCGAGTGCGGCCAGCGAGTCCTGACCGCCTGGGGACTGGTCAGGCTGCGGCGCGCGTCATTACTCAGGCGGCCTCGCCGACCGGTAGCAAGTCGCTTCCGGCCGAGGCGGTGGTGGCTTGCTCGGCGGTCGGGAAATACAGGCAGCCACACAGTTCGCTCGTCAGTTGCCGGATCCAGCGCATGCGGTCTGCTGCCTCTTCCGGGTGGTCCCCAAACTCCTCCGCCACTCGGCTGGTGCAGCCGGTCGAGCTGAGACGGCGGACGGTACTGCCGATCGCGTCTGCGACCGCCTCGGCTGTCAGCGCGTCCGAGGGCTGCAGCGGTGAGGCGAACAGCGCTTCGCAGATGGCCTCGTTCACATGCATCCTGGTCACGACAAACCTCCGGAAATCACAACGTAGGGGGCGGATTTCGTGCGCCGCCGACTCGCCAGGCGATCGCAGTTACTTGTCAGTAGGACGTAGCGACGCACGGTTTCCGTTGCGTGACCTGGGTCACCTTCCGCGGTCAGTAGCTCAGCTGCTCGTCCCAGTCGGTCCCGCGTCCCTCCGGGATCAGGTCGAACAGGTTCCACAGCGGCTCCAGGGTGCCGACATGGCGTGGCTCTTGCCCGGGGTCCGCGGCTGCGTAGAACAGTTCGGAGCCCCAGAAGTGACGGACGGTGTCCTCGTCACGGTGGAATGCGTTGAGCATGGGCTGCTGCTCACCGTCGGGGGTCTCGGCCAGGTAGTCGCGGTTGTAGGTGGTCCCGGCTGAGGACAGCAGGCGCAGGTGCCGCCAGCCGCGTTCGGCCGCAAAAGTCAGGATGCGCTCGATCGGCGCCTTGCCGGTGACGGCGAGGTTGATGCGCTGGCGGGCGTGCTCGGCTGCGCCGTCGAGCTGGTCGAGGAATGCGGTACACGACGGGCACGGGCTCTGGTCCAGCGGCAGCAAGGCGGTTTCCCCGTGGTCAGGACCGGGCCGATCATCGTCGGAGGCGCGGGGGAACATCATGCTGTAGATCACCAGCGAGTCTTTGCCAGGCGCGAACAACTCTGACAGCCGCACCTCGGCCGGGCCGCCCTCCGGGCCCTGGCCGTGGAAGACGTAATCGTGCGGCACCACCCCGCCGGGTGGTAGCCGCCGCCTGGCGGCAGCCACAGCCTCCGTGGCGCGGCGGAGCTCGATCTCCTGCTCGAGCAGCCGGTTCCGGGCCGCCCGGTACTCAGATGACTCGCCAGGAAACGCGATCGCCACTGGTCCTCCAGGGAAACTCGGTCAGAGCCCTACGTTAAGTGCCGAGGCAGGACAGTGACTCCTCCGCCCAGGGCACCCAGGCGTCAACGCCGCACTGCTGAGCCCTAGCATGGCTGGGATCGTCCTCCGCGCTAGTCCGGCGGACGCGAGGCCGGCTAGCGGGCCGAACCGCAATGCCTGCAGATCCGTTTGCACTCTTGTGCCGTCAAGCGGCCGACCTGGTGGGGGCCAGGACCAGCGGTGATCCGGGATCACGGTCATCCTGGGCCCGTCTAGCTGACCAGAGCTCAGCAACAACCTAGGACTTCAGCAATGAGACTGGTGTGGGGACCAAGGAAACCTCAGCTCAGCCGCCAGGCTGGCGTGCTGCTGGTAGCGGTGGCCCTGACGCTGCTGGCTGCGTGCAGCGGTGACGGGCACAAGTCACCGGTGCAGGCCGGCGCGAGTTCGTCGGCCCCTGCCAATACCCCGCGCCAGTACATATCGTTCACTTCCTATCCTGGCTGGATTCAGGGCAGCATCCCGCCCAGCAGCTTCAACTTCTCCCCGTGGACCGTCATCAGCGACTTTGGCCTCTGGCCGACGAAGACCGGCGGCATTGCGGTTGGGGACATGGGGTCGTTGTCCAACATCCCTCGTGTTGTCGCCGCCGCTCATAAGGCGGGCAAGAAGGTCATCATGGCCGTCGGCGAGCAAGGACTCGGACCGGTCTTCGTCAGCGCTGCTAGCCCGCGGTATCAGCCGACGCTGATCACGAACATCACCAACTACGTCGCGAGGTATGGCTTCGACGGGGTGGACATCGACTGGGAAGAGGACGTGCCGCAGCACGAGGCGAGTTACGTTTCCCTGATCAAGAATCTGCGTGCCACGTTCCAGCGGGAGTTTCCGAAGCCCCTATTCCTTTCGGCGGACGTAGACACCGGCCAGGTGCCGCCGGCCATCGCAGCCGAGATCGCGCCGTATGTGAACTCGCTCAACATGGAGACCTTCCAGAACAACGGCGTCAGCAGCGCCATCGCCTACACCAAAGCCGGGATACCGGCTGCCAAGCTTCTCCTGGGAATCGGCGTTGCGGGTGGCTACTACGACACCACTGAGAGCCGTGTCGCCGCGAAGGTTCAGTACGTTGAGGCCCACGGCCTGGGCGGGACGCTGCTGTGGCAGCCTGGCAACCTGAACACAGACTTGACGGACCCGCGCCTCAAGCCCCTGATGCAGATGCTGCACGGTTCAGGCTGAGATCTCGAGTGATCAGGTTCGGCGCCGTGTCGCGGTCGGCATGCCGGTGTCACAGGTGGCCGAGGACGCCGTCTAGTGGCCTGGGCGCCTGGTTCAGCTGCACCGCGTCGGCTAGCAAGCGCGCGTACCGGTGTTTGTTGCCGGATCGACCGCTCATGAAGCGGCGGAGCTGGTCTTGCGTGGTCTGATCTCGCTGGGCCGGCTGGCGCTGCAGGGTTCGCAGTGATCTGAGTTCGCCTTGCGCCGCGATGATGTGTTCCACGGCGTCGGTCCCGAGCGCCCTGATCAGCTCGTCTTCCAGATCGCGGGTGCACACGAAGAATCCCAGCGCCTCCATCGCGGCCCCGGAAGCCCCGGCGCCGAGCCCGGCTCGCCGCAGCGCGCGTCCGAAGTAGTCTTCCTCGGCTGCGTCGCACAGGCCCGCCAGCTTGACGTTAAGGCCGCCCGGACCGTACCGCTCCAGATAGCGCCCGAGGTTCGTCGCGCCGTGCATCGCGATGACGGCGATGCCGTCGGCGGCAAGGTCGCGACCACGCCGCCGGGCCAGCACCTCAAGCGCGAGCCGGTCGCTCAGTCCCTCAACCAGAACCACCGCCCGCGGCCGGCCGTCAGGGGCAGCGTTCGCGGTCATGTGGGTAACGCTAGTCGACCGGCTGCCAAGTCAGCTTCGGTCGATGAGCGCCTGGACGCCGTCAAGAATTGTCTCGACGCCGAACATGAACTCCGCTCGTTCATCGAAGCCGGACCTGCTGTCGCCGATGTCGGCTGACCAGGCGATCTTGTGCAGTCGCGGATATGTCGGCTCGTCGATCAGCTCGCGCAGCAGCGCCTCGAAGCTCCAGGGCGGCGCGGGCTCGGCGCTGTCAGTGGCCGTGGCCTGGTCTTGCGCAGCCGCGCGGGCGGCGTCGTAGGCCATCCGCGCTTCGCTGAGGGTGTAGGAGCTGAGCAGACCGATTACTCGGAGCTTGTCGGTGTCCGCCAGGCCCGTTCCGTCCAGAGCCCGAAGTCCGCCTTCGACGAAAGCCAGCGAATTGGGCGCCAGCGGTGGCACGGCCATCGGCATCTGAGTGATCCACGGATGCCGGTCGATCACCTCGCGCTGCATCAGCGTCCAGCTCCGGAGCCGGGACCGCCAGTCATCGCCGCGCAGCATTAGCTCTTCGGCGTCCCGCGCGCTGGCATTCCACATCAGCTGCAGGAGCTCGTCCTTGCTGGCAACGTAGCGGTACAGCGACATGGTCGTGAAACCGAGCTCATCGGCGACGCGGGCCATCGATACCCCGTCAAGTCCCTCGGCGTCCGCGAGGCGGACCGCCGCGTCGACGATGTCGTCGACCGACAGCCCGCGCCGTGGCCCCCGCCGGCCGCCGCCGCGCCGGCCCCACAGCAGGTCCAGTCCTGGCGGCAGCGGCCGCTGCTCATCGCTCGACATCTGGACGAGCTTCTCCGTTTCTCCGGCTCGGTGGTGCAGATTGACAGTAACTGCGTACCCAATATAGTTTACGTGTATGACATACACAGTTACTGCGGCGGGGATCGGCAAGTCCTTCGCCGGCCGCCCCGTCCTCGATCATGTTGATCTCGCCGCTGAGACCGGCTCGGTCTTCGCGCTCCTCGGCCCGAATGGCGCCGGCAAGACCACGTTGGTGCGCATCCTCGCCACCCTAGTGCGGCCAGATACGGGAACGGCGACGATCGCCGGCCACGACCTGCTCACCGACCCGGTTGGTGTCAAGCGCTCGATCAGCCTCACCGGCCAGTACGCGGCGGTCGATGACCTCCTGACCGGTCGGGAAAACCTCGAGATGATGGCCCGGCTCCGGCACATTCCGCCGCGTGCGGCCCGCAGCCGGGCCGCCGAGCTGCTCGCGGCCTTCGGCCTCGCCGAGGCGGCCGACCGGCGGGCCGGGTCGTACTCCGGCGGCATGAAACGGCGGCTCGACCTTGCGATCAGCATGATCGAGCGGCCAAGGCTGCTATTCCTCGACGAACCAACCACCGGACTCGATCTGCGCAGCCGCGAGCAGCTGTGGGCCACCATCCGCGGCCTGGCCGACGAGGGCGTCACCATCCTGCTCACGACGCAGTACCTGGAAGAGGCAGACGTCCTGGCCGACATGATCGCACTGCTCGACCGCGGGCGCGTAGTTGCTCAGGGCACGGCGGATGAACTTAAGGCGAGCCTGGGAACCGAGATCATCAGCCTGCAATTCAGCGACGCCGCCGCCTACGCGCAGGCGCTCAGCCTGCTGGATGCGGTCCGAACCGACGACCGGCTGCACATCATCGAAGTCGCAACCGGCGGGTCGGCGGCTGAGCTGCACTCAACGCTCGGACGACTTGAGGCGGCCGGTGCGTGCGCCCTGAAGGTGTCAATCCACCGGCCGAGCCTCGACGACGTCTTCCTGTCCGTCACTGGCCCGTCTGTAACCGGCCCGTCTGTAACCGGCAGCGGCGCTGTCAGCCACAATCCCATGGAGATGGCCCGATGAGCATTGCCTGCACGGTCTCGGATTCACGGGTGATGGTCCAGCGTTGCGTGCGACGCTCACTGCGCAACCCGGAGGCGTTCTTCACAGCGCTCATGCTGCCCGTCATCTTGATGCTGCTCTTCGTCTACGTCTTCGGCGGTGCCCTCAACACCGGCGTGAAGTATGTCGACTACGTCGTGCCAGGCCTGATCGTCCTCTGCGCGGGCTTCGGTGCCGGGACGACGGCAGTCGCCGTGGCGACCGACATGACCAACGGCATCATTGACCGGTTCCGGTCGATGCCGATCAAGAGCTCCTCGGTCCTAGTCGGCCACATCGTTGCCAGCCTCGCCCGGAACCTGATCGCGACTGCGCTAGTCATCGGCGTCGGCCTCGGCGTCGGCTGGCGTCCCACTGCGTCCCCCGCGGCGTGGCTCGCTGCCGTGGCGATGATCGTGCTGTTCGTCCTGGCTCTGTCCTGGCTCGCGGCCGGGGTTGGCCTGTTCGCTCGGAACGTCGAGGCGGCGAACGCGGCCACCTTCGTGTTCATGTTCATCCCCTACGTCAGCACCGCGTTCGTCCCTGCCCGGACCATGCCCGGTGTGCTGCGAGCATTCGCGGCGCACCAGCCGTTCACGCCGATAGTCGAGACGATGCGCGGACTATGGATGGGCCACACGTCCACGGGCGCGGCCGTCGGCCACGAGGCATGGATCGCGATCGCCTGCTGCGCGGGCCTCCTCGTCGTGTCGGTGACCGCGGCTTCCTGGCTATTCCAGCACCGGACGGCCACCTGAGCACCTGGCCCGTGCGCAGCCGCTGCCAGGTCACTCCGGACGTGCAACGCTGGCAACGGCGTTCCGCTCGCGCCAGGCGATGGGGACTGCGGCGAGGATCAACGCACTGGTGAGCCCGAACGCCGCCGGATATCCGGTGTGGACGCAGATCAGGCCGAAGACCGCCGGGCCCGCGCCGTACCCGGCGTCGTAAGCGAAATTCCACAACCCGCTGGCCGTTGCCTCCGGCAGCTGCTCGATCAACTGCGCGAACGTGGCGTTCTCGAGCACCCCGAATCCGGCACCGAACAGCACCATGGCGGCGAAGATGACCACAGTCGAGCCCAGCACGATCATCGCGGCCATGCCAAGCGCCGCCACGGCGAGCGCCGGGATGAGCAGCCGGGCGTGACCGTAGCGGTCGCCGCGCTTGCCAGCCTGCCAGCGGGTGAGCGTGGCGGTGATCGCCTGCACGAGCAGGGCCGCGGAGCACAGGCTGCTCGGGATCCCCTTCGTGAGGGGCAGGAACGAGTCCAGCACGCCGGCCGCGACGGTGACGGCGGCGAAGATCAGCGGCAGCCGCAGCGCGGCGCCCGTCAACCGCCCGGAGGTGCGGGCGCCCGGCATTCGCCGGGCGCTGGCCGTGCGCCGCGCCTCCCGCCCGCCCGGCAGCCAGTGAATCGTTACCAGGGGCACGAGTCCGACGACGGCGGCCATCGCCGCGGCCGGGGCGGCCAGATGGTGTCCGGCCAGCCAGACCCCGGCCGGTAGCGCGACAATGGCCGGGACCCCGGATACCAGTCCGAGCAGGCCGAGACCCTCACCGCGCCGTCCGGGAGGCAGCAGCTTGGCTGTCAGCGCGCCAGTCGCCACGCCGCACAAACCGAAACCGAGCCCGCGCACCAAGCTGACGGTCATCATGACGGCCTGGGGCTCGCGCGTGAGCAGGGCCA
>DATHPF010000354.1:0-9667 GCA_035484155.1 Streptosporangiaceae bacterium | reverse complement strand
CGCCGCGACGCCAGCCAGCATCCGCCCCCGGACCGGGCGGCGGATCGGACGGCTCGGCTGGCTCGCCGTCGGCTGACTGCTGGCGTCCATGGGGCCGCCAGCTGTCTCGTGGTCCGCAGCTGTCTCGCGGTCGGCCCGTGGTTCTCCGGCAGCCAGTGGTTCGTCAGTAAAGCTGTTCATGACGTCCAGCTTGCCCGCGCCGTGGCGCCGGCACTATCGGGTAAGTCCCCCATTCAACCCTGATGCCAGGCCCGGCTACCCAGGCGGAGCCGCCGGTGGCCGGTTCTCGCGGCGGATCACCAGGCGCAGGCCGGACCAGGTGTCGTCGATCGCGCACACCTTGTTGTCCACCAGGCCCGTTGGCAGCGCGACGTCGCGGATCACCTGGTCGGTCATGTCGGTCGGCACCCCGGAGGCGCGCTTGGGCCAGGCGATCCATAGCCCGCAGGCGGGCGCCATCCGGGCCCGGAGCCTCGGCAGCTCGGCCTCGAGCTCAGCCCGTTCGGTGATGAACGCCACGATTACGTCGTACCGGGCGTCGTCGGCCAGGTCCGTGTGCACGCTCGCGACATCCGGTAGCTGGCCGATGGTGTCCTCGAGCCACTCCGGCGCGCCGATCAGTGCTACCTCGTCGCCCTCGCCGATGCCGAGCTTGCGCGGCAGTGGCGTCCCCGTGGACAGAGCCTGCTCAGGCATTGTGTCCCCCCCGACTCCAGCGATCCCAGATCAGAATGTGAAGCCGCCGGGCTTCCCGTTCCGGTCCGCGATGAGGCCGGCAAGAGTGGCGATGGCGATCTCCGGCGGGGTGCGCGAGCCGATGTTGACGCCGATCGGCCGGTGTACCTTGCCGATCTCGCCAGCCGGGACGCCGAGCTCGGTGAGCGCGGCCACGTGCGGCGCCTCGTGCCGGGGATTGCCCATGATGCCGACCCAGCGCGCGCCGGCCGCGAGCGCGTCCCGTAGCTGGACGCCAAGCTCCGGCCGGTGATGATCGGTCACGACGACGTCGGTCCGATCAGCGGCGAAGCCGTCGAGCCCGTCCGCTAGCTCAAAGCCGTCGGCCATGGCCTCCTTCGCCCGCTCCGCATCTGGCTCTATCAGAACCGGCCGGTAGCCCGCGTCGGCGCCGTAGCGCAGCAGGTAGGTCGCGACCGGCGTGGCAAACACGGCCACGAGCACCCTGTCCTCGGCCGGCGCCGTAGCGGTCCCGTGGGCGACCGCGCAGCTCTCATCGTGGACGTGCCCGGCCGCCCCGTGCGCTGGGCGCCCGTCCGCGGCGTGCCCGTGATCGGCTGCACCGTGGTCGCCCACACCGTGGTCGTGGTCGTGATCGTGATCGTGGTGATCATGCTCATGCTCATGCGCCGAACTTGCCATGCGTACGAGCTTGCCATCCGGTACGCGGCCGGGCAACCGCCGCCTAGGCGAGCAGGTCGGTAACGGCTGCTTGCAGCCGTGCCATCTTCTCGGCCGCTACCTGCCTAGCTTCCGACAGCGTCCGGCCCGCCACCAGCTCGACGACTTCGAGGTATGCCTTGATCTTGGGCTCGGTGCCGCTCGGCCTGATTACCACCCGAGCCCCGGCCAGCTGATAGCTGAGCATGTCGGCCGATGGAAGCTCCCAGCTCCCGCCGCTGTAGTCAGTCACAGCGGCGACCGGCTCGCCGGCCAGCTCGGCTGGCGGCGCGGCGCGCAGCCGGGACATGACATCCACCGTCGCTTCGGTGGGGAGCGTCACCTGAGCATTGAGATGGACACCGTGCGCGACTTCCAGCGTGTCGTAGGCATCCTGAAGCGACTCACCGGCCGACCGGGCAACGGCGGCGAGGCTCAGGATGGCGAGCGCCGCGCTGATGCCGTCCTTGTCACGCACCGCGCTGGTGACGGCGTATCCGAGCGCCTCCTCGTAGCCGAACGCGAAGCGGACGTCCGCCCGCAGGTCGGCGGCGCGGACGATCCACTTGAATCCGGTTAGCGTCCGCGTGTACTGCGCACCCGCCGCGGCCGCAATCTTCGCCAGCAGCGACCCAGACACCACAGTGCTGACGGCGAGCTGCTGCGACATCACGGTGCCGGGACTGGCGGCGAGGCGCCCCAGCAAGAACGCGCCGAGTAGCGCGCCGACCTGATCCCCGGTCAGCTGGCGGTAGCCGCCGGGCGCTTGCTCGTCGGGGATCGCGACCGCGAGCCGGTCGCCGTCGGGGTCGCTGGCGATGACGAGGTCGGCGCCCGAGCGCCGGGCGAGGGAGATGGCGAGGTCGAGCGCACCCGGTTCCTCTGGGTTCGGGAACCGGACCGTCGGAAAGTCAGGATCGGGTTCGAACTGCGACTCGACGACGTCCGGCGCGGCGAAGCCGGCCTGCGCGAACGCGCGCAAGGCCAGCCGGCCGGCAACGCCGTGCAGCGGCGTGTAGGCGAAGCGAAGCCAGGCGGCGCTCGCGGGCGCCCGGCCAAGTTCGGCGATCACGGCATCCAGGTACGCCTGCATGACCGCGTCGCCGTAACGGGTGATCAGCGGGCTGTCCAGCGGAGCCAGCGCGATGTCGGTCAGCGGGCCGACGGCCGCGATGGCAGCCTCGATGTCAGTGTCGGCCGGCGGCACGATCTGCGCGCCGTCGCTGAGGTACAGCTTGTAGCCGTTGTCGGCCGCCGGGTTGTGGCTGGCCGTGATCATCACTCCGGCCGCGGCCCGCAGGTGACGGATCGAAAAGGCAAGGAACGGGGTCGGCTCCCGACTCGGCAGCAGATGCACGCGGATGCCCGCGCCAGCCAGCACCCTGGCCGTCTGCATAGCGAACTCGTCGCTTCGGTGCCGTGCATCGCACCCGACGACTACGCCGGACTCGGCGGCCGCCTCATCGCGGTCGAGCAGCCACCGGGCCAGCGCGGCGGTGGTAGCGGTGACGGTCGCGGTGTTCATCCGGTTCGGTCCCGCGGCCACTGCGCCGCGCAGCCCGGCCGTGCCGAAGGTCAGCCGCCGGGCGAACCTGTCGGCCAGTTCGGCCGCGGCCGCTGGCGACATGTCGGCGAGCAGCGCCGTGAGGTCCGCCTTGTCCTGGTCGTCCACGTCGGCGGCGATCCAGGCCGCCGCCTGGTCGCGCTCGTCCCCGTTGCTCATGACTCAGTACTCATGACTCAGTGCTCATGACTCAGTGCTCATGATTCGGTGCTCACCGGCTAGGCCACGGCGGGCAGGATCGAGGCGAGCAGCGCGCCGAGCCGGGGAGCGGACTGCTGGCCGGCCGCGACGACGTCGCCGTGGTCGAGCGCCTGCGCCGACAGGCCGGCCGCGATGTTGGTGACGAGCGAGATGCCGAGGACCCGTGCGCCCAGATGCCGCGCGGCGATCGCCTCCAGTACCGTCGACATGCCGACCAGGCCCGCGCCGGCCGTGGCAAGCATCCGGATCTCGGCTGGCGTCTCGTAATGCGGCCCTGGCAGGCCCGCGTAGACGGCCTCGGTCAGGTCCGGCGCTGTCGCGCGGACGATGCCGCGCAGCTCGGCGGAATACAGATCCGTCAGGTCGGTGAATCTGGGCGGATACCCCGCCGGCGGCGGTGGCCCGCTCAGCGGCGACTGCCCGGTCAGGTTCAGGTGATCGCTGATGAGCACGGCGTGGCCCGGCTGAAGGCCGGCGGCGATGCCGCCAGCGGCGTTGGTGAGCACCACGGTGCGGCAGCCCGCGGCCACAGCGGTGCGCACGCCGTGCACGACGACGGCGGGGGAGTGGCCCTCGTACAGGTGGGTGCGGCCGAGGAAGACCAGCACGTCCAGGCCGCCGACCCGGACCGACCGCACCACTGCCAGGTGGCCTGGCACGGTGGGCGCGGGCAGCTCGCCGAGATCGGCGAACGGGATCTGGCTGTCGGCGGTCCCGATCGCGTCGGCTGCCGCCGCCCAGCCCGAGCCAAGCACCACGGCGACGTCGTGGCGCGCCTTTCCAGCTGCTTCTGCCAGCCGCTGCGCACTGGCTGCCGCGGCGGCGTACGGATCTGTCATACCGGGCGTATCTGGCTCTCTGCCGAGGATGGGCTGCTACCCGGCCGAACCGGCCGGGATCTCGATGATCGTAGCGAGCGCCTAGCTCGTGCTGCCAGCCGCGAGCCGGGGCTATTCCTCGGCCAGCAGATGAGCCGCCGGCATGCGGCGCAGGGCCTGCGCCGGGAGCAGGGCAGCGGCCGCGGTAACGATGGCACCGGCGACCACCGCCACGACCGCGATGACGTACAGGGCGACTGGCCGCTGGCCCGCGAAGTCGGCCGCGGCGATCAGGCCGAGCGCCGCGCCGACGATCGACCCGGCGAGGCCGATGATGGCGCCCTCGGTAATCACGAGCCGCTGGAGCGCGGCCTCCCGCCAGCCGAAGTTGCGGATCGTCGCCAGCTCGGCGGCCCGGTCCCGGATGTTCAGGAAGATCACGTCGGCGACGGCCAGGACGCCAAGCGCGACCGTAGCGATCACCGCGACGTAGTCGACGCCGCGTACCTGAACCGCCACGGCGTCGCCGAGCAGCGAGCCGACGAGCACGCCACGGAAGGCGAAGCTCACCGCGGCCAGTATGGTCAGCGCCGCGACGCCAATAGCCAGGCTGACCGCGCCGACGAAGGCCCGGCCAGGGGTGCGGAGCACGTTGGCGACCGCGAGGCCGGTAATCCCGGCGGGATGGTGCGCCCGCCTGATCGCGAGTACCGGCGGCCGGACTGACGCCACCGGCTCGGCGCTCGCCGCCAGCCAGGCCGGGACCAGCCCGGCCAAGACGGCGATCGCCACCGCTATCGGCACGGCCAGCGCCGCCCGCCCCGGTGAGGCGTGCAGGCCGAGAGCCGATGAGAGCGGTAGCGCGGCGGCGGCACCGAGAACCCCGGCAGTCAGTCCGATCGCGGCGAGCTCGCCGAGCACCGTCGCGAACAGCCGGGGCCTGGTCCAGCCCAGGCAGGCGAGCACCCCGAGCTCACGCCGCCGGCCGCGAATGGCTACCGACGCCGAGTTGGCGACGAACAGGACGCAGACGACGAGGATCAGGATGAAGAGCACCAGGCTGTTCTTATCGATCGCCGTCAGGATCGCGAGGGCGACTCCCTTCTTGACCCAGGCTTCGGTGAGGGTCAGCTGCGGCTGACCGAACTTGCCAGCGGGCAGGTCGATGGCCGTTGGGCTGGGGGAGGATCCGGCCACGACGTCGACATCGAGGTGCGTGCGCTGCTCGATTTGCTGCGCGACTTCCTTGATACGCGCCAGCGAGACGCTGTTCGGGCCGGTCACGCCGGCGACCCGGATGCGAATGACGCTGATCGGGTCGTTCTCGTCGAGCTTGTTGCCGTAGTAGCCGGTATTCCACAGCGCCGGCAGCGCGGCGAGCGTGGTGATCAGATCGACGGGCTGGCCGACGTAGCCGCCCAGGTTCTGGTTCGGCAGCAGATCGCCGCCGTGCAGTGCGCTCCGGCTTGCTGGACTCGCGGGCGCCGCAACCGTGGGCTGGTAGGCCCCGAGCGGCACCTGCGACAGCGGGTCAAACGACTTGATCTTTGCCGGGTTGAAGATCCCGGCCAGCTGCGGCGTAGCGATGGTCCCGGTGAAGGCGTTACTCGCCGGAGCGTGGACCGCGACCTTGCGGTACTGGTTGTCAGCATCGTCCATGGAGACATCGGAGAATCCGCCGGTGTACCAGACCGACAGCGGGTTGTGCACTAGCTGAGCAACGAGCGGACCCGAGGCCGTGCGCCGGTACGAGGTCGGCCCGACGGTCCAGTACGCCTCGATCCCGACACGACCGCCGGAGTGAGCTGCCATCGTCCGGAGCAGCTGCTGATAGGCCTGCTGAGCCGTCGTCGTGACGGTCGCGGCAACCTGACCAGGTGCCGCAACGTGCTGCGTCATCCAGGCCGTCGTCATCGACGGCGCAGATGCGGGCGCGGCCAGTGTCGCTAGCTGCGTCACCGCGTACTCGTCCATGCCGCTGGCCGAGGAAGCAAGCACGGGAAACGTGGTCTCCGTTCCGCTGGGTGCGCCGTCTCGGGCGTTCTCGGACAGGTAGTGACCCGAGATCACGGCGTGGTTCAGCCCGTCCAGCTTCGCCTCGGCAGCGGGATCGACCGCCGCGATCAGCACCGGCACAACCCAGTAGACGAAATATCCCGGGTTGGCCAGGCTGGCCGGACCCTGACCGGGGCCGTAGCCGTTGACCTTGGACCAGCCAGCACAGCCCGACTGTGCCGCGACCCCGAAGGGGTTAGTGCCGGGCTGGAGAGCGACGCCTGGGCAGACGGTGACTGTGTTGCCGTTCGCCAGCTTCTCGGTCTGGTCGCCGGTGGAAACGTTCTCGCCCAGCGGCTTCGGGGTGATGTAGAGGTAGAACGGCGGCTGAGTGGCGCGGCTGGTGCCGCCCTCGCTAACCCAGGTGGTGGTTTGCCGGTAGAGCTGGGGTCCCGGCCTGGCCAGGGCGGCCGCCGGCACCGGGTACCGCAAGTTCGAGACAAGCAGGCTGTAGCCGATCATGGCGATCGGGGCGGCGACCTGCACGCCAGGGATCTGCTGGATCTGCCGGTACTGACCCATCGTGATGCCGCCGTAGATCCCGGACAGGAAGTTCGGCTGGACGGTGTCGGTCTTCGTCTCCAGCGCCGTCCGTTCGCCCTTGGGCCGGACGAGGATGTCGTACGCGGGGACGAAATGCTGAGACACCGTGCCGACGGTGCGCAGCTGCGACGTGCGCGACGCAGCCGTCAGCACCGTGAACGCGGTCGTCGCCACCAGCATGCCGACCAGCAGGGCGATGAGGCGGACAGTCCGGAACCGCAGCTGTGACCAGGCGAGCCGGCGCATGAGTAAGCGACCTCAGCCGAGCTGGCCGACGCGACGGATCATTTCCTGCGGTGCGGCGCCGCCGGTGAGGTCGATGTCATCGACCACCGCGCCGTCGCGCAGCCGGATCAGCCGCTCGGCGTTCGCGGCTACCTGCGGATCGTGGGTAGCCAGCAGTACGGTCATCGCGTGCTCTCTGCGCAGAGCGGCCAGCAACTGGAGTATGTCGGTCGCATTGGCCGAGTCGAGGTTGCCGGTCGGCTCGTCGGCCAGCAGCAGCGCCGGGGTATTGACCAGGGCCCTGGCGATAGCGACCCGCTGCTGCTCGCCGCCGGACATCCGGGCAGGCAGCGACTGCTCGCGACCGGCCAGTCCGACGGCGGCGAGCAGCTGGCGACCCCGTTCCCGTTTGTTAAAGGGTGTGCGGTACGGCAGTACAGGCGCGATGACGTTGTCGAGCGCGGTGAGCGCCGGCAGCAGGTTGTAGCGCTGGAACACGAAGCCCACGGTCCGCCGGTAGGCGGCCAGCGAGCCGCCGCGCAGCGCCGTGACCTCGGTGCCGCCGCTGATGATCGTGCCGGCATCGGGCCGCTCGACCGCGCCGATCAGGTGCAGCAGCGTGGACTTGCCCGAGCCGGACGCGCCGGTGAGCGCGACGAAACCGCCAGCCGCTATGGTCAGGCTGACGTTGTCGGCCGCGCGGACCTGCTGGTCCTTCCCGATCCCGAAGGACTTGGTGACGCCGGTCAGCTCGATCGCGCTGTCCCGTGCGGCTTCCGTCACGTCGTCACTCCTCCACTCGCACTACCTAGCGACAATGCAAGACCAGTGGAGGTGTGGTTAGCTAGTGACAATTCAAGATGAAACCTGTTTGTTATCGAGCCAGGCTGGAGGCCGATCACAGCAATGCCTCTGCATCACGCGGTGCTCGCCTTGCTGGCGGACAAGCCCGCACACGGGTACGAGCTGAAAAGCAGCTTCGAGCAAGCCGTGGGCGATCAGTGGGGCGGCCTCAATATCGGCCACCTCTACCAGATACTCGATCGGCTGAGCCGCGACGGCCTGATCGAATCTGAACGCCAGGCACAGCAGGTCAAGCCGGACCGCGTCGTGCACTATCTGACGCCCGCCGGCCGGGCTGAGCTGGACCGGTGGCTGGGCGAACCGAGCCCGCGACAGCGTGGCTACCGGGATGACTTCTTCCTGAAACTGATGGCCGCGGTCCAGTCGGGCGATCGCCAGACGCTCGATGGCGTGCTCCGGGGGCAGCGCGCCCACCTGCTGCGGGAGCTGCGGAGCCTGGCGGATGCGCGAGCACAAGCGCCGTCAGCGGTCGTGGCGCTGCTGATCACGGCAGCCGAGCTGCACGTCAGGGCGGATCTTGGGGTCGTCGACGCGGCAGAGGAAAGTCTCGAGCCGGCTGTGGTGCTGACCAGCAGCGACGCACGGGCCTCAGCGTCCGGCCAAGGCCCGGCGGCAGCCCGGGCTGCGGACGCCGGCTGAACCTCCGCCGCTGGCCGTTCCTGGTGCCGGGCTACAGTGATGCTCGGCTGGGGTTGTCCCGGCGTTTTGGGGTGCTCGGACTCCGGTATCCAGCGGCCGTGAGGGTGCCCGACTGGAGAGGGGTTGCTGGCACTGAAGTCTGCTGATGACCAGAACGCATGGCGTGAGGGCACTTCTGCTGTCGACCAGAACGCCTGGCGCGAGCGTCCGGCTGTCGCCGCGCACGAGACCGCGGACGGGCAGGCGGTAGCGGCCAGCTCGCCGTGGCCGACCGGCACTTACGACTTCGTGGTAGCGGCCTGTCGCCTGCCGGTTGACCTGGTGCAGGGCCCTGACGGGGAATCCGAGTGGCGGCCCAGCCCAGGCGGCCTGGTCAGCGCGCTGGAGCCGGTGATGCGCGAGGCTAGCGGGGCATGGGTCGGCTGGTCCGGCGCGGCTGGTGACGCGCCGGATGTCTTGGAAGTCGATGGCATGGACCTGATCGGCGTCAGCTTGTCGGCTGACGACATCCGGGACTTCTACGAGGGATTCAGCAACGCCACGCTCTGGCCCTTGTATCACGACGTGATCGCTCCGCCCGAGTTCCGGCGGCCGTGGTGGGACGCCTACGTGCGGGTCAACGAGCGATTCGCCAGAACTGTCGCGGAGCAGGCAGCGATCGGCGCGACGGTGTGGGTGAACGACTACCAGCTCCAGCTCGTCCCCAAGATGCTCCGGGACCAGCGCAGCGACCTGCGCATCGGGGTCTTCATCCACATCCCGTTCCCGGGTTACGAGATCTTTGCCCAGCTACCGTGGCGGCGGCAGATCGTGACCGGCCTGCTCGGCGCCGACCTGATCGGATTCCAGCGCCACGGTGACGCGGCCAACTTCCGGCGCGCCTGCCGGCAAGCGGCAGGCATGGTGACCAACGGCTCGGTCGTGCGCGTCCCGGCTGAGCACGCTGCCACGGGATACCGGCCCGTGCAGACCGCGACGCTGCCCATCTCGATCGACTTCCCCGGCTTTGCCGAGCTCGTCCGCACGGACGAGGTGCGGGAGCGGGCGCGGGAGATCCGCCAGGCGCTCGGCGAGGCGGAGATCGTGCTGCTCGGCATCGACCGGCTCGACTACACCAAGGGCATCCTGCACCGGCTGAACGCCTACGGCGAGCTGCTCAGTGAGGGACGGTTCGGGTCGCTGCAGACGGCCCTTGTCCTGGTGGCCAGCCCGAGCCGAGAGCGGGTCGAGCAATACCGGCTCTTGCGCGACGAGGTCGAGGTCACCGTCGGCCGGATCAACGGAGATCACGCCGAGCTCGGCAGCCCGCCGATTCACTACCTGCACCAGACCTATCCCGCTGACGAGATGGCCGCCCTCTATC
>DATHPF010000353.1:0-4684 GCA_035484155.1 Streptosporangiaceae bacterium | reverse complement strand
GGCCGGCCGCTGATGTCCGGCCGGCGGCTCCCGCTGCGTGAGACTTATCCGCCATCCGCATCGCCTCCTGAAGCGCTGAGTTAAGTTCCTACCCTGATCCGCCCTTGCGTGTAGTCGGTAGCCGCACGGGTTTCGTCGCCGCGTGGTCCACTGCTGCACGCCCAGCCTTTACCTGCTGGTCGGCGATCACAAGCCCCCGGCCCGAATCACTACGACTGGTCCGGTCTGTCCTGCCGGTTCCGCCACGGACGGGGTGACGCTCGCCAGTAGGATCAAGCCGCCATGCTCAAAGTCCTGCGGCCTGCCATCGCTCGCGTGCTGACACCGGTGGGCCAGCTCCTTGCCCGGACGCCGGTGACTCCGAACGCGCTGACGATCATCGGCACTATCGGAATGTCCGCGGGCGCTTTGTGGTTGTTCCCGACAGGCCATTTGTTCGCTGGCGTGGTGGTATGCACATGCTTTGTGCTGACCGACATGCTGGACGGCACGCTGGCCAGGATCAAGGGCACGACGGGCAAGTTCGGCGCGTTCCTGGACTCGACGATGGACCGGGTCGCGGACGCGGCGGTGTTCGGCGGGATTGCGGCATGGTTTGTGCTCGGCGGGCACGACAAGCTGCTGGCCGGAGTATCAGTGTTCTGCCTCGTGGCCGGGGCGCTGGTGTCGTACGCGAAGGCCAGGGCCGAGAGCCTGGGCCTCACCTGCGACGTCGGTTTCGCCGAGCGCACGGAGCGTCTGATCATCGGACTAGTTGCCATCGGACTCTCCGGCCTTGGCGTACCGTATGTCCTTCCCATCGGGCTGTGGCTGCTCGCTGCGGTCAGCTTGTTCACGTTTGGCCAGCGCGTGTGGGCGGCCCGCCAGTCGGCGGCCGCCATCGCCGCTGCGACGGTGACTGCCGATACGGACCAGGCCGGGCCTGCCGCTGCCGACGCGGCTGGACCCGCCGGTGATGAGCCGGACCGTGGGCCGGGAGGATAGGGACATGGCGGGACTGAAGGACAAGATCACCGACGCGGGCTACGCCGCCGGGTGGAGTCTTGTCTGCCGCCTGCCGGAGCCCTGGATGGCGCGGGCGTTCCGGTTCTCCGCTGACCTGGCCTGGCGCCGGCAGGGCCCGGGTATCCAGGTGCTCGAGGCCAACCTGGTGCGCGTGCTCGGACAGGACGTCGACGGCGCCACGCTGCGCGCAGCGTCGCGGCAGGTCATGCGCAACTACGCGCGATACTGGCTGGAGATCTTCCGGCTGCCGATGCTGCCTGTCGAGCAGCTCGTGGACGGCATGTACGACCCGGATGGGGCCGCGCAGGCGATCCTGGACACGGTGGGGGCGGGCCGCGGACTGATCATCGCGATCCCGCACATGGGGAACTGGGACCAGGCAGGTGCATGGATCATCGCGAAAGGGGCAGGCTCTTTCACCACAGTGCAGGAGCGGCTCAAGCCAGAATCGCTGTACGAGCGATTCATCGCGTTCCGAGAAGGCCTGGGCATGGAAGTGCTACCTGCCAGCGGGGGCGTGCGGCCGTTCGGGATACTGGCACAGCGACTGCGGGCTGGCAAGATCGTTATCCTTCCCGCCGACCGCGACGTTACAGGCAGCGGCATTGAGGTGGAGTTCTTTGGCGAGAAGGCCAAGATGATGGCTGGTTCGGCGGCGCTTGCCGTGCAAACCGGCGCTCCGCTGGTGCCCGCCACGCTGTGGTTCACCGACGACGGCTGGGGCGTGCGCATCGGCACGCCCATCGCGGCGCCCGCCGAGGGCACCAGGCCCCAGAAGATCGCAGCGGTCATGCAGGACGTTGCCAGCTTCTTCGAGCAGGGCATCAGGGAGCATCCGCACGACTGGCTCATGCTGCAGAAGGTGTTTGTGGCCGACCTTGACCCGGACCGGCAGCTGGCCGCCCAGCAGCGTGCCGCCGCCAATGGTCAGCTGGCTGAGTCGGGCCTCACGAGTCAGGACCTGCCATGAGGATCGGCCTGGTCTGCCCGTACACCTGGGAGGTCCCCGGCGGCGTCCGCGAGCACGTCAGCGGTCTCGCCGAGGCGCTGATGGACCTCGGCCACGAAGTCTCCGTGATCGCGCCCGCTGACGATGACGCAATCCTGCCGAGCTATGTCGTGCCGGCTGGCCGAGCGGTCCCCGTTCCCTATAACGGATCGGTCGCCCGCCTGGCCTTTGGCTTCCTGTCCGCTAGCCGGGTGCGGCGGTGGCTTAAGGACGGCGACTTCGACGTCCTGCACGTGCACGAGCCGGCCGCTCCGAGCCTGTCGCTGCTGGCGTGCTGGGTCGCTGACGGGCCGATCGTGGCGACCATGCACGCGGCTATGCCGCGCTCGCGCGCGCTGCACGCCGCGCAGCCGATCCTCGCCTCGGCGCTGGAGAAGATCAGCGGCCGGATCGCGGTGGCCGAGCCGGCCAGGAACACCCTGGTCGCGCACCTGGGCGGGGACGCGGTGCTGATCCCCAATGGCGTCAACGTGAGCCGGTACGAGAAGGCCGAGCCGCTGCCGGGCTTCCCCGGCACGGGCGGCACGCTGGGCTTCCTTGGCCGCCTGGATGAGCCGCGCAAGGGCCTGGACGTCCTGCTGGCCGCTTTCGCGCTGATGGCCGCGCAGCGGCCGCAGCTGCGGCTGCTGATCGCCGGCCGCGGCGACCCGGACGAGGTGCTCGAGCAGGTGCCAGCCGCCTACCGCGACCGGGTTGTGCTCCTCGGCCAGGTGAGCGACGCTGATCGGGTGCGGATGCTGCACTCTGTTGACGTGTTCTGCGCCCCGAACACCGGTGGCGAGAGCTTCGGCTACGTGCTCGTGGAGGCCATGGCCTCTGGCGCGCCTATCGTCGCGAGCGACATCGACGCGTTCCAGCAGGTACTGCGTGGGGGCGAAGCGGGTGAGCTGTTCCCGGTCGGCAGCTCGGCTGGCCTCGCCGAGGCTGCTGGACGGCTACTCGACGACCCGGCGCGCCGGGCCACGCTCGCAGCCGCCGCCTCGGCCGCGGTCCGAGAGTTCGACTGGTCGGTCATCGCTCGCGACGTCCTGCGCGTCTACGAGGCCGTCGCGCCGGCCGCCGGACGGGTCGCCGTGGCGCTGTGACTCCGATGACCAGCATCATCGTCATCGCCGTTCTGGCCATACTCGGGGTTTACATTTCGTGGCGCGCTGGCCGCCTGGACCGGCTGCATGCGCGGCTGGAGGCGGCCAAGTTCGCGCTTGACGCGGCGCTGGTGCGGCGTAGCTCGATCGCGCTCGAGCTGGCATCCTCGGGCTTGCTCGACCCGGCTACCAGCGTGCTGATCGCGGGCGCGGCCCACGACGCGAGATCGGCGGAGCTGGCCAGGGAGATGCCCGAGAGCGACCTGACCAGGGCGCTGAGGGCGGTGTTCAGCCAGCCGGATTTCCGGGCGCTGCTGGCCGGGCGGGAAGGCGCGGAGGAATTGCTCACCGAGCTCGAGAGCGCCTCGCATCAGGTGTTCCTGGCCCGGAAGTTCTACAACGACGCGGTCGCCGCGACCCAGGCCGCCCGCCAGCGCTGGCTGGCTCGCGCGCTGCGGCTGGCGGGGCGGGCACCGAACCCGGAGTTCTTCGAGATCGACGACTCGCTGGCGCCGGCCGCGGACTCGGGCGCCGGCCCAACCGCCGATATCCCGCACCTGACGACGTAGCGGCGGCTTCCGTTTTCAAAAAACAACACCAGGACGGAACGGGGCCGACCCAGCCGGCCCGCGCTCTCCAGTTCGCGGCCGCCCGGGCTGGCACGACCAGCGAAAATTGCTATCGTAGTTTGTGGGTGGTATCAGAAGCACTTCTCTGCAAGTGCGAGTAGCGCTACGTGCGCACGGGCCCGCCTCGGGACTCGCCAGGCTGAGTAGCCCGCCGAGCCGGCGCCTGACCAGCGTGAACGCCGTGCAGGCTAACCTCGGCCCGCCACCTACCATGGAATCATCGTCCCCAGCTAACAAGTGAGGTCTGTCGTGTCCGTCGAGAATGCACCCCAGACGACCGCCCAGAAGGGCACCAGCCGGGTCAAGCGCGGCATGGCTGACATGCTGAAGGGCGGCGTGATCATGGACGTCGTCACGCCCGAGCAGGCCAAGATCGCCGAGGATGCCGGCGCGGTGGCGGTCATGGCGCTGGAGCGCGTGCCCGCCGATATCCGTGCCCAGGGCGGCGTGGCCAGGATGAGCGACCCGGACATGATTGACGGGATCATCGCAGCCGTCTCGATCCCGGTCATGGCCAAGTGCCGGATCGGCCACTTCGTCGAGGCCCAGGTGCTGCAGGCCATCGGCGTCGACTACATCGACGAATCCGAGGTGCTGACTCCGGCGGACGAGGCCCACCACGTGGACAAGTGGGACTTCACGGTCCCGTTCGTCTGCGGCGCGACCAACCTCGGCGAGGCGCTGCGGCGGATCACCGAGGGTGCCGCGATGATCAGGTCCAAGGGCGAGGCCGGTACCGGCAACGTCGTCGAGGCGACCCGGCACATGCGCTCGATCCGGGCTGAGATCCGCAAGCTGTCCACCCTGTCGGCTGAGGAGTTGTTCACCGCCGCCAAGGAGCTTCAGGCGCCGTACGAGCTCGTTGCCGAGGTCGCGGCGGCTGGCAAGCTGCCCGTCGTCCTGTTCACCGCGGGCGGTCTCGCCACGCCCGCCGACGCTGCCATGATGATGCAGCT
>DATHPF010000352.1:0-39402 GCA_035484155.1 Streptosporangiaceae bacterium | reverse complement strand
GCGCCTCGGTCACCACGGCGACTCCGGCGTCCTGGAGGACAAGCGGCAGCACGGCCTCGCGGTGTGCCACCTCCACCCCTATCCGCAGCGGCACGCCGCCCTCCCTCACCTCGTCCGCCAGCTGCCCGGCCCGGGTGCCGGGCGGCGCCACGATCACGGTAAATCCGGCACGTTCTTCCAGCCGCACTCCGCGTCCCGGTCGGAGCGTGCCGTCGGGCGCGGCGAGGACGGTGAATCGCTGCCGCGCGACGGGACGCACCTCCACGTCGGGGGAGAGCAGATCCGTCGCGGTGCCCGCCACCGCGATCTCGACAGCTCCGGTGCGCACCGTTTCGATCACGGCAGCGGCCGTCGGCGCGGACCGCACGTCCACCCGCATCGCCGGTAACTGCGCAGGTAGGCGCCGATCATCATGGTGAGCGGCTGCAGCGCGGGCGACGGCATGCTAGCGATCTCCAGCCGGCCAGCATGCAAATCCTTCACCGATTCTGCCGCGGCTCGTGCTGTCTCCAGGTTGCGCAGCACCTGACGGGCCGGCTCGATCATCGCCCAGCCAGCCTCGGTCAGTTCGATGCGTCGGCCGATGCGGTGGAACAGCAGCACATCCAGTTCGCGCTCCAGGATGCGGATCGCCTGTGACAACGAAGGCTGCGCCAGATACAGCGAGGCCGCCGCGCGGTTGAAGCTGCCGTGGTCAGCCACGGTGAGGAAACATTCGAGCTGTCTAGCGTCCATTGGCCGATCTTGCGCGAAGAGCGTGCGCGGATCAATTTCCTGGCGCTCGCAGGCGTCGCGGAGCGCGCAGACCGCACATCCTGTCAAGCCTGCCGTCACCCAGCTGCCGTCACCCAGCTAGCGTGCGGAATCGACTGATACTCAAGCAGGTCGTCGGCTGCTCCGAGGATGTGCGACTCGCGTTCTCGCTCCGCCGGGCACGCCACGACGCTGGCCGGATCGACCGGCACGCCCAAGTACCGACCCCAGCCTGGAGGAACGCCGTACAACCTCTGGCCGGCCGGAGAGCCAGTGCGGCGCGACCGATCCGGGAGTTTGGCCAAGGTGCGCGACCGCACGGATTCGGTCGGTGCGAATTGCAATCAATCGGCCATGATTTGTTAGCCACATTCTGTTATCGTCATCGCCGCCCCCAATTACCAAGAATCGCCCGGGCCGTGGAACCGGCATCTGCGTCTGGCCGAAGCGCCGCTCGCTAACTTAGGTCGTCGCAGGTGCCAGGATATGTCGTGCAGTGGGCCACCTGCGTGGCGGGAATACCCTGTACCTTACCCGCTACAAGGCTGCATCTCGGTCGTTTGGCTCCCAGTGCGGCTTCCAATGATCGTCAGCAATGCTAATGTTCGAATACTTAAGGTTTGATGCGGCCACTGGATCGCGAGTCCAGCCGCGGCCTTCCCGACGGAGCGAGGCCGCTTCCGCGGGCAGCAACCCCCCTCCCCGCAACACGCCCTCGGGGGCATGCCACACCGGACCGAGGCCGCCTCGGCCATAGCTGGCCGTTATCAGCCTGCTCCGTCAGCAGGTAGGCCCGCTCGAAACTGTCCCGGCTGGCGCCCAAGTCGCCGCTTCATGCTGTACGTGGCGCCGTCGGCCAGCGCGGCCTGCCGCTCATCGGCCACTTCGGTGACCAATTTAATGATGCCCTCCAGGCTCATTGGTCATGAATCAAATCTATTCGCGACAGGTTGACATCGTCGAGACGGCGCCTCCGGTCGGGACCCTGCCGGTCTCGGGGTGGCGGCGGATTCGCGTGGGCCTAGAGCACGTGCACGGGACTGGACCGGGAATGCCCGCGGCGCTTGGAGGCTGTCACGATGCCTCTTGACGTTCATGCGGATGATTAGTTATCGTAAAAAGAACTTTTCTTATGAGAAATATACCTCATTTATAATATGCTGCCCAGCAGGCGGGAGCGGAGATGCGCGCAGTGGTATTTGCGGGCGAGAGTCTGCTAAGGGTTGAAGACCGGCCGGAACCGGTCCCTGGCGATAATGAAGTGTTGATCGAGACGGCAGCTGTTGGCATCTGCGGTACCGACATCCACGTTTTCGACGGCGAGTTCGCTGGAACGCGTTTCCCGCTCGTGCCCGGCCACGAAGCATCTGGAACCGTGGTGGGACTGGGTCGGACCGTAGCGACCGGAATCAGCGGTTTGACCGTGGGTGATCACGTCGCGGTCAACCCGAGCACAACCTGCGGGGAGTGCGAATTCTGCCTGAGCGGGCGGCAGAACCTCTGCCGGTTGTGGAACGGGCTGGGCGTAGTGGCATCAGACGGTGCGGCGCGACAGCTCTTTACCGCTCCGGCGGCCAACGCTTACAAGCTCAAGCCGGAGACCGACCTGTTCCAGGCGGCGTTGATCGAACCGCTTGCCTGCGCCATCCGCGGATGGGACCTGTTGCCTAGGCGCATGGGCGATCACGTACTGATCTACGGCTCGGGGACAATGGGCCTGCTGATGGCGCAACTCGCCCCGCGGGCCGGCGCGGCGTCGGTGACGGTCGTCGATGTCAACCACGACCGGCTCTCGATGGCAGCAGACGTCGAAATCGAGCACAAGCACATCTCGGCTGACGACGCCGAGCACGACGAGTGGGACGTGGTCATCGACTGCACCGGAAACGTACTCGCTATCGAGGATGGTCTCCGGCGGGTGAAGGCTGGCGGCGTTTTCCAGCACTTCGGTGTCGCGCCCGCCGATGCAATGGCTTCGTACTCGCCGTTCCGCATCTACCGCGGCGAGGTGTCCATCGTCGGATCGATGGCAGTTCTGAACACCTTCGGCCGTGCCGTCGCGATGTTCGAGGCCGGAGCGGTGAATGCCGCGCCGATGATCAGTCACTCCTTTACGCTTGATGACTACCCAGCGGCGCTGCAGATGTTCCGCGACGGCACTGGCCGGAAGCTGCAGATACGGCCGAACGACACGAAATCACGCATCCTCATCGGATGACGATGTACGTCTGCCCGCCGACCGGAAATCGCTTGCCGCACCCGGATAGGCACCAGGGAAGGCCGGGAACAGGCTCCGATGACCGGTCGTCCGAAGTCAGGCGCCGCGGGCTGAGTGAGAACTGTCCCAGCCTGCCTCCGTGGCCACCGATGCAGCCTCATCAAGAGCCACGATCGTGTCCTCATAAGAACCAGGTCTGATGGCCAGCAGAATCCGTGTCACGCGTGCTGCACACAGCTTCTCGAAGTCGTCTGCAGACAAATCCCGTCCATATCCGGCCGCTACCGTGATATCCAACTCAATACCGGGACGGCGTTCGGCCGCCAGGGCTCGTAGCTGATGAATCTCGGTCACTAGCATATCGACGTCGCCGTCCAACGCTGGGACCCACCCATCGGCCCAGCGCAGGATTCGCTCGAAATTCTTTGACGAGCCGCCGAGGAGCACGGGTAGGTGCCGATTTCCATGCGGCTTCGGCCACGACCAGATCCTGTCGAAGCCCACGAAGCGGCCATGATAGGTCGCCACGTCTTCCGTCCAGATGGTTTGCATAGCCTGTACATGATCTCTGACGTAGCCCCAGCGCCTACCCGGGTCGACGCCGTGGTTCTTCATCTCTTCAACGTTCCAGCCTGCTCCGACCCCAAGGACAAATCTGCCCTCGCACAGGTGGTCAAGGGTAGCGATCGTCTTGGCCAAGAGGATCGGATCGCGCTGGGCCACGAGACTGATCCCAGTACCGAAGGTGAGCCTGCTGGTAACGCTCGAGATAGCCGCGAAGGCCATGAAGGGATCGAAGTTGCGCTTGTAGATTTCGGGCAGCGAAATGGGAATGGGGAATTCGACGGTCCGCTCGACAGGCATGTGTAGATGCTCAGGGAAGAACAAAGCCTCAAAGCCGCGATCTTCCACTGCTCGCCCGAGGTCTACCGGATGGATAAAACCGTCGCCAGGGAAGACCTCGATACCTACCGCAGGAATGGGCATGTCTATCCTCGAGTGAATCGACCAGCAAGGTCTGGCGATAGCCGACCCGGCCATCCGGTGTAACTCTCGGCGAGGTAGGCCTGCCCCGCGGCGGAAGAGACCACCGACTCCAGTTCTCCGATCTGGCGCCGGGTGTCGAATGGCGTCGCGGTACCGTCCTCGTCCGGGTCGCACCGGAAGTACAGCCGCTGCAGGACATCGGTGCGCTGGCCGATCAGCGCGAATCTCCTCCCAGAATAGGCAGGTCCGAGAGCGGCAGTCCTGCCGGGCCGGCGCCGACGATGCCGACCGCGGTGGTCGTTAGGCGGCGTCGGCTCATCGCTCGTCCCAGGCGAAGCTCTGCCAGGGCGGGTCGAAGAAGCGCTGGCGGGCTGTGCCGAGGGCGTCTATGCGCGCGACGTCGTCAGCGTCGAGCTCGATGCCCGCGACGTCCAGGTTCAGCGCCAGCCGCTCCGGCCGTGACGTCTTGGGGATGACCACGGTCCGCGGCTGGCCCAGCAGCCAGCGCAGCGTCACCTGGCCGATGCTCACGCCGTGCTTAGCGGCTATCGAGGTCAGCACCGGATCGGCGAAGACCCGGCCCTCGGCGAAGGGGGCGTACGCGGTCAGCGTCATGCCCTCCGCCATCACCAGCTCGTGCAGCGTCTCCTGGGGCAGGTAAGGATGGTGCTCCACCTGGACCGTCGCCAGCCGGGTGACGGTCAGCGCCCGGCGGACCAGTACGGCCGGCGCGTTGCTCAGGCCGACGGCCCGGACGACCCCGTCGGTGACCAGCGGCGTCAGGGCCTCGAACGTCTCCTCGACCGGTACGTCCGCGTTCGGCCAGTGCATCAGCAGCAGGTCGACGTAGTCCAGGCCGAGAGCCCGGATGGAGGCCCAGGCGGCGTCGGTGACGTCGCCCGCGGCGGCCAGAGTGTGCGGGAACTTCGTGGCCACGAAGATCTCGCCGCGCGGTACTGAGCTGTCCCGGACGCCCTGGCCCACGCCGAGCTCGTTCTCGTACCGCATGGCCGTGTCGACGTGCCGGTACCCGGCCTCTAGCGCACCGCGGACCAGCACCCGCGCCTCGTCGGTCCCGGTCCTGAACGTGCCGAGCCCGATCCGGGGAACCCGCACCCCGGCGGCTTCCAGGGGGGCTGGCTGGCCGGTCACTCGAAGCCCCCGCTCACGTCGAGGAAGGTGCCGGTGATTCCGACGGCATCCTCGTTGGCCATGTAGCTGACCGCCGCGGCCACCTCGCGGATGCCGACGTTGTTGACGAGCACCTCGACGGGCCCTGCGCTGTCCATGGCCCGGCGCATGTCCGCTTCGCTGGTCGAATCGCCGGGGATGAACTCGACCTGCAGCTCGTCGCGGACCCGCGCGCCTGCCTCACGGTCGACGTCGGTGATGACGACGCGGAACCCGTCGGCCACCAGGCGCCGCGCGATCTCGGTGCCGATACCACCGGCCCCGCCCGTGACAAGCGCGCTGCCCTTAGCGGACGGCGTCGCGGATGGCATCACAGGGGCACCTCGTACTGGTCGATGATGGCCACCTTGGCTGCCGAGGGCGACGCCTCGTCGAACTCGTGGGTGAGCCACTCCTGGGTGAGCTTCTCCGCCAGCTCGCCGGCGATCACCCTAGCGCCGAAGCAGAGCACCTGCGCGTTGTTGGACAAAACGCTGCGCTCGACCGAGTAGGAGTCGTGCGCCACCGTCGCCCGGATCCCAGGGACCTTGTTGGCGCTGATGGCCACGCCGATCCCGGTGCCGCAGCACAGCAGGGCCCGGTCGGCCTGGCCGGTCCGGACGGTCTCGGCGGCCTTGATGCCGATATGCGGGTAGGGCAGGTCATCGGCGGCCGAGTCGACACCGAGATCGATGACGTCCGCGACGCGCTCGTCGGACAGCAGAACCTGCTTGAGCCGTTCCTTCAGCGGATACCCGGCATTGTCCGCGCCGACGACGATGGTCAGTGGTTTGCGGGTCATGGGACGGGAGGCCTCCTACTGGCCGGGCGGGCAGTGATCAGAACGGGTACGGCGCGATGTCCGGCCGGACGGTGAGCCACTGGGTCTCGGTGAACGCCTCGATATTCGCCTGCGCGCCCCCGAACCGTGACCCGTTACCCGAGGCGCCGACGCCGCCGAAGGGCACGTTGGCCTCGTCGCTGACCGTCTGCTCGTTGATGTGGACGATGCCGCTGGGAATGGCGTCGGCGATCTGCATGGCCTGGCCGACGTCGCCGAGGATGCCCAGGGACAAGCCGTACCCGGTGTCGCTGGCGACCTTGACCGCCTCGTCGAGGCTGGCGAAGGGCACGACAGGCGCGACCGGGCCGAAGATCTCCTCCCGCCACGCCGTCATGTCCGGGCTGACCTCGGCCAGCACGGTCGGCCGGTAGAACAGTCCCTCGTGGGTGCCGCCCGCGGCCAGCCGGGCCCCGCTGGTCACGGCCTGCCGGACGATGCCGTCGACCTTATCCAGCTGGCCCTGGTCGATGATCGGGCCGAGCGCCACCGGCCCGGCGGCCGGGTCGCCCACCGGCAGGTGATCGGCGGTGGTCGCGAGCGCGCCGACGTAGGCGTCGTGCAGGCTCTCGTGGACCAGGTGGCGACCGGTGGTCATGCAGATCTGGCCCTGGTGCATGAACGACCCGAAGGCGCCGGCGGACACCGCCTTAGGCAGGTCGGCGCCGGGCAGCACGATCAACGCGCTGTTGCCGCCCAGCTCGAGGTGGGTGCGCTTGAGGTGTTGGGCGCCGAGCGCGCCGACGGCCCGGCCGGCGCCGGTCGATCCGGTGAACGAGACGACTCGCACCTCGGGCGCGGTGACTGTGGCCTCGCCGATGTCGCGCCCGCCCGGCAGCAGCTGCAGCAGGCCGTCCGGCAGGCCGGCCGCCCGCAGGACCTGGATCAGCGCAACCCCACCGCACACGGCGGTCCGCGGGTCCGGCTTGAGCAGCACCGCGTTGCCCAGGGCCAGCGCCGGGGCGACCGAGCGGATCGACAGGATGAGCGGGAAGTTGAACGGGGCGATGACCGTGACGACCCCGGCCGGACGGCGGCGGGCCAGGCTCCAGCGCGGCTCGTTGCTGGCCAGCACGTCGCCCAAGGGGTGGGTGGGCAGCGCGGCCGCCTCGTAGCACTCCTGTGCGGCGGTGGCCGTCTCCAGGGCCGCCTTCGGCGGGATCGCACCGCTCTCCCGGACGATCCAGCCCTGGATCTCCTCGGCGTGCTCCTCCCAGAGCGCGCCGGCCTTGCGCAGGACCGCCGCCCGCTCCGTCGGCGGCACGGCCCGCCAGCTCTCCTGAGCCGCCGCGGCCAGCCCGGCGGCCCGGGCCACGTCCTCGGGGCTCGCACCGCCGACGGTCGCCAGCTGCCCGCCGGTGGCGGGCTCGGTCACCGGAATCGGCGCGGCACCGCCGTCGATCCAGCCGTTAACGAAGATCTTGCCGTCCCAGTCACTGGTCAGGAAATTCATCTCGGTCACTCCAGATAGCTTGGGGATGTTCACCGGCCGGTCCAGCGCGGTGCTCGCTTCTCGAGGAAGGCGCGGACGCCCTCGACCCGGTCCTCGGACAAGTACGGGTTGGGGCCGACGTTGAGCCGCAGCGCCGTCGGCACCGGCAGTTCCCAGCCCTTGATCGCCATTTCCTTGTAGCGGCGCAGCGTGAGGGGCGCGTTGGCGGTGATCTCGGCGGCCAGCGCGCGCACCTCGTCGTCGAAGCGCTCGCGGCTGACCACGCGGTTGATTAGCCCGATGTGCTGGGCCTCCTCGGCGGTGATCGACCGCGCAGTGTAGAGCAGCTCCATGGCGATCGCACGCGGGATCAGCCGGGGCAGCAGCACAGATCCGAGGTTGGCGCCCATGCCGCGCTTGGCCTCGGGCAGGCCGATCGGCACACCGGACACGGCGACCCGCAGGTCGCAGCAGAGCATCAGCTCGCACCCACCGGCGAGCGCGGCGCCGTTCAGCGCGGCGATCGTCGGCTTGGGCGTCTCCAGCATGACCTCGAACACGTTGCGGTACAGGCCCGTCATCGGGACGTGGATGTCCCGGCCGGACCTCGCGGTCTCGTCCATCTCCTTGAGGTCCCCGCCGGCGCAGAACGCGCGGTCGCCGGTCCCGGTCAGGACGACCGCCCAGACGTCCGGGTCCTCCCCCGCGCGGACGAACGCGGCGACCAGCTCCTCGGTCGTCTGGACCGCCATCGCGTTGCGCCGCTCCGGGCGGTCGATGCGGATCCAGGCGGTCCGGTCGCGGACCTGGTAGACCACGTGCTCGGCGGTCATGACGTCTCCACTCGCTCGCTGACCGGCGTCGGCGCGGCCTGGACGACGCCGCAGCGGACAAGCTCGTCGATCTCGGCCGGACCGCGGCCGAGGCCGGCGAGCACCGCGACGCTGTCGGCACCGAGGTCCGGTGGGGCGCTGCGGTGTGCCAGGCGGGCGCCGTCGAACGTGACCGGCAGGTTCACCACCGAGAACCCGGCGACCCGGTCATGCGGCAGCGGGCTGATCGCACCGACCGCGGCGACCTGCTCGTCCGTGACCACCTGGTCGAGGGTCTGCACCGGCGCGCAGGGCACGCCCGCGGCGCCGAGCCTGCGCAGTACCTCGGTGGTGTCGAAGGCGCTCGTGACCAGGCCGAGCTCGGCGTCGACCGCGGCGCGGGCCCGGACCCGTTCGGTGTTAGTGGCGAAGCCCTCGCGCTCGCGCAAGGGCGCGGCGTCCAGCGCGTGGCACAGCCGGTCCCAGGCGGCGTCGTTCCCGGCCGAGATGAACACATAGCCGTCGTCGGTCGGGTAGGCGCCGTAGGGCACCACCCCGGCGAGCCCGGAGCCGAGGCGCCCGGGCGGCGGGTTGCCGGCCAGCACCGAGAGCAGCGGCATGCTCAGCCACGTCAGCGCCGTCTGCAGCAGGGACAGCTCGACGTGGCAGCCCAGGCCGGTCGCGTCCCGCCGCCGCAGGCCCTCGTAGACCGCGAGCACCGCCCACATCCCCGTGCCCATGTCCAGCAGGGAGACCGGCACGCGCGACGGCGGCGCGTCGTCCTGCCCGGTGATGCTGACCATGCCGCTGTAGGCCTGCAGCAGCGGGTCGTAGCCGGGCTGGCCGGCCCGCGGCCCGTCCGGCCCGAAGCCGGTCAGCTCGACGTTGATGAGCCGCGGGTTGAGCCGGCGTAGCTCGTCCTCCCCGAACCCGGCGGCGGCCAACGCGCCGGGACGGAGGTTGTGCACGAGCACGTCGGCGTCCCGGATCAGGTCCTCGAGGACCTGCTTTCCCCGCGGGTCCTTGTAGTCCAGGGCGACGGACTTCTTGTTCCTGTTGAGCGCGAGGAAGGTGACGCTCTCCCCGCCCCAGTGCGGCGGCGCCCAGCTGCGGCTATCGTCGCCGCGACCGACGCGCTCGACCTTGATCACCTCAGCGCCGAGGTCGCCGAGGATCTGGCCGGCCATGGGAGCGGCCACGCTGGTGCCGAGCTCGATGACCCGCAGGCCGTGCAGCGAGCCGGTGACCGGAGTCGCCGACGCCGTCATCGGGTCGCTCCCTGGTCGCGGAGCGCGGCGTCGACCGCGTCCCGGGCTGCGGAGTGGATGGGTTCCTTCCACGGGG
Source organism: Streptosporangiaceae bacterium (assembly GCA_035484155.1). Classification (GTDB taxonomy): domain Bacteria; phylum Actinomycetota; class Actinomycetes; order Streptosporangiales; family Streptosporangiaceae; genus JAJYUU01. The sequence continues at coordinate 29,845 of DATHPF010000352.1, read as the reverse complement.
CGGGCGCGCCGGCGTAGGTCTGCGGCCCGAGGCGGAAGTGCTGGGCCTGCTCGACGGTCTCGACCAGCGGCATGGCCATCGGGTACAGGGAATTCGGGCCAGGGCGCGGACCCGCCTTGGACACGTGGCCGTAGAGTTCGTGACCGACCACCCGTTCGGCTAGATGGGCCGCTTCGATCAGCGCCGCCAGGTCCACCCCGGTCTCGATCCCCTCGCCCTCGAGCAGATCGACAAGATCCTCGGTGGGGATCATCTTGGTGGCGCGGCCGTTGCCGCAGTACGGGCAGCCGCCCATTCCCCCGATCGCGGCGTCGATGATCAGGGTGTGCCGCTGGTCAAGCTCGCCGAGCGCGGCGTAGGCGGAGGTGAGGGCGGCGCCGCGGCCGTCGTGCAGATGCAGGTGAACCGTGCGCACCTGCGGCCAGCGCTCGACGATGTCCCGGACCTGCGCGCGGACAGCGCGGGGTGTGTTCCAGCTCATCGGGTCGCCCAGGTAGATGCCGGTGGTGGCGATGCCCGCCGCGGCCCAGGCTTGCACCTGCAGTTCGATGCATTCGGTGCGCTGCTGCTGCATGAACTCGCCCAGCCAGTTCGATCCCCACGCGGCGTTGACCGCGACGATCGCCTCGGTGACGCCGTCGGCGGCCCCGTCGGCGGCGATCCGGGGCAGGGCCGCGACCTCGTCGGCGACCGACCGGGCCGTGTTGCGCTGGACGAACACATCACAGAGGTGCACCATGGACCGCGCGTAGCCGTCCGGCGGCGAGAGCGGCGGGACGAACGCGGCGCGGCGCTCGGCTCCCTTGGCGTTGAGCGCGAGCGCGGTGTAGGTGACCGCGGGGTTCGGCGTGAACGCGGCCAGGATCTCCTCGATGGCGGCCATCTGCGGCACCCATCGCGGGCTGACGAACGACCCGGCCACGATGTGCTTGAGCCCGGTCATCGACAACGCGTCGAGCAGTTCGACCTTGGCGGCGACGCTGATGTCGACGCTTTCGATCTGCATGCCCTCGCGCATGCCCTCCTCGACGATCACCACCGCGGGTCGCGTCGACGGCGCCATGTCTGGTCCCTCCCGCTCGTCAGTACGATTTCGGCAGGCCAAGCGTGCCGTGGGCGATCTGCGCCAGTACGATGTTGTTGCTGATCGGGGCGATCGACGGCAGCCGCGCCTCGCGGAACCGCCGCTCGACGCCGTACTCCTCAGCGACGCCGTAGCCCCCGAAGGTGTCCATGGCCGCGTTGGCGGCGGCCCACAGCGCCTGCGACGACAGCAGCTTGCAGGCGTTCACCTCGAAGCCGGGCTCCTGGCCCTCCTCGAACATCTTCGCGGCCTGCCAGCGCATCAGGCTGGCCGCCTGCAGGTGCGCGTACGCCTGGGCGAGGGGGAACTGAATGCCCTGGTTCTGCCCGATCGGCCGGCCGAAAACCTCACGCTCCCGGGCGTAGGCAGTGGCGCGGTCGATGAACCACAGCCCCGCGCCGATGTACTCCGACGACACCAGGATGCGCTCGGCGTTCATGCCGCTGAGAATGTAGCGGAAGCCCTTGCCCTCCTCCCCGATCAGGTTCTCGGCCGGGACCCGCAGGTCGCGGATCGTCAGCTCGTTCGTCTCGTGGTTGACCATGGTGCGGATCGGACGGGCCACGATCTGGCCGGAATCGATGGCCTGGCGCAGGTCGACGATGAGCACGCTCATCCCGTCGTGCTTCCGCGTCACCTCGTCGTAGCGGGTCGTCCGGCAGAGCAGCAGCATCAGGTCGGAATGCTGGACCCGGGACGTCCACATCTTGTTGCCGTTGACGACGTACTCGTCGCCCTCGCGCCGGGCGAAGGTCCGTATCCGCGTGGTGTCGGTGCCGGCGTCGGGTTCGGTGACCCCGAAGGACTGCAGGCGCAGCCGTCCGGCCGCGATCTCCGGCAGGTAGCGCCGTTTCTGCGCCTCGCTCCCGTGCCGCAGGACGGTGCCCATCGTGTACATCTGGGCGTGCGCGGCCGCGATGGCACATCCGGCTCGCTCCAGCGTCTCCATGATCACGGCCGCGTCGCTGATGGAGCCGCCGCCGCCCCCGTACTCCTCGGGGATAAGCATGGCCAGCCAGCCCGCGTCAGTTAGCGCCTGGACGAACTCGCTGGGATACCGGCGGGCCGCGTCGACCTCGGTCCAATACTCCTGGTCGAATTTCCTGGCGATTCCGGAGACGGCATCGACCAGGGCCAGCTGATGCTCGGAAAGGTAACTACTCACTGGTCAAGCCTTCGGTCGGACGGATCGGGATTCATCGCGCCACCGCCACGTCGATGAGCAGCGGCTCGGATAGCAAGGCCAGCCGCGGGATCACGTCGTCGAACGCGCGGGCCAGCTCGTCGTAGGTGGTCACGCTCAGCGCCCTGCAGCCCAGCGACCGGGCCAGCCGGCCGATGTCAATGTCGCCGAACGAGGGCCATGGCGCCCGCCCGCCCGCATGCGACGCCAGCTGGTCCATGATCGCGTAGCCGCCGTTGGACAGCACGACGTAGAGGACTCCCGCGCCGTAGTGCTGCGCTGACCACAGGCTCTGGCACGCGTACAGGGACGAGCCGTCACCGACCACCGCCACGACCGGCCGCTCGGGGCAGGCCAGCTTGAGGCCCATGGCGGCGGGCATGGCAAACCCGAGCCCGCCCATGGCCGCGCTCAGAAAGCCCAGCGAGGAGCGGGTGGGCACCATGTCCTGCAGCTGCGCGCGGGTCGACGGCGACTCCTCGACCAGCACGGCGTCGGCCGGGAGCCGGATGCCGAGGGCCTGGAACACGTCTTCGGCGTGCAGGGCCGGGCCCGGCGGCCGGACGTCACCGGAGCGGCGCCCGGCGGGCGGCGGCGCAGGGCGCTCGGCCGGGCAGGCCGCGACCAGTTCGGCCAGGCGAGCGCAGAAGCCGGGCAGCGGGGTCAGCACGGCCACGTCGGCGGCGCTGCGGGCGGCTTCGGCCGCGTCGTCGGTGACGACCAGGATCTCGGCGTCGGGGCCGAGCAGTTCGCCGTCCTCGTACCCGTACTGGCGCAGCGCGGCGGCCCCGACGACCAGCACCTGGTCGTGCCCAGCCAAGGCCGCGCGGACCCCGGCGCGGCCGGCCGGCAGGTGGCCGGCGAAATACTTCGAGTCCTGCGGGAAACCGGCCCGGCTGCCGAACGCTTCCTGCCAAACCGGGCACCCCAGGGTCTCGGCCAGCCGCTCCAGTGCGGCCCAGGTCCGCCCGTCGTCAGCCCCGGCGCCGCTCACGATCACCGGAGTGCGCGCCGTGAGCAGCCGTTCGGCCACCACCGAGCACAGCCGCTCATCGGTGCCCTCCGCGATACGCAGTGACAGCGGGGCCGGCCCTCGTACCGGCTCGTCGTAGGGCTCCAGCCAGTCGTTCATCGGCGCGATCACGATCGCGGGACCCCGCGCGGCCACCGCCTCGTGGCGGGCCCGGCTGACCAGCGCGGGCACGTCGGCGGCACGCGCGGGTGTCGCGGTCCACACCGGGTACCGCCCGGCCAGGCCGTCGAGGTCGCCGGTGAGGAACGGCTCGTACGCCAGGTGCCGACGGTCCTGCTGGCCGACCACGATCACCACCGGCGCCCGGTTGACCCGGGCGGTGGCGATGGCGGCGACCGCATTGCCGAGGCCGGCCGTGGTGTGCAGCAGCGCGACCGCCGGCCGCTGCTTGCCCAGCGCCCAGCCGGTGGCGGCGCCGACCACCGAGGCCTCGTGCAGGCAGAGGATGAACTCGATATCGTCGGGGAAGTCGGACAGCAGGGGGATCTCGGTCGACCCGGGGTTGGCAAAGATCGTGGTCATTTCGTGGTGGCGCAGCGTGTCGAAGAAGGCGTCGCGGACGATCTTCATCGGCGACACGCTCGGCGGGTTGCCGGGACCGAGATTTTCAATACAGTCACGATCATGAGCGATCTGGCTGCGACGCCGGACGACAGGTCGGTGCTGCGGCGCGGGCTGTCCATCTTGGAGTGCTTCGCCGACGGGGAATCCGACAAGACGATCACCGAGTTGTGCCGACGCACCGGGCTACCGCCCGCGACCGTGCACCGGCTCCTCGCGGTGCTGGTCGACTGGGGCGGCGTGGAGCGGATCTCCCGCGGCAGGTACCGCTTGTCCGTCCGGGTCTGGCGTCTCGGCGCGCTGGTTCCGCAGGCCCGGACGCTACGCGACGTCGCCCTGCCGTACCTGGAGGACCTGTACGAAGCCACCCATGGCGTGGTGCACCTGGCAATCGTGGACGGCGCCGAGGCGCTGTACATCGAGAAGATCTCGGGCCGGCACGGGGTTCCGGTGACCTCCAGCGTCGGGGCCCGCCTGCCGCTGCACGCGGCAGGCCCGGGCAAGGTGCTGGTCGCGTTCGGCCCACCGGACCTGCTCGACCGGGTACTCGCGGCCGGATTGACACCGCGCACGAAGAACACCATCACCGACGAGGCGTCGTTCCGCCGCGCGCTGTCCGAGATCCGCACCACCGGGTTCGCGGTGTCGCGCGAGGAGATGTCGCCGGGCACCGCTTCCGTGGCCGCGCCCATCTTCTCCGGCCGCCTGGCCGTCGCCAGCATCTCCGTGGTGACCTCCCCGGACCGTCTCGACATCGCCGTGCTCAGGCCGCTGACCACCACGGTCGCGCGGGCTATCACGCGGGCGCTGGCGCGGGCGCGGGAGCGGTGATTCACGCTCACGTCCGCGCCGCTTCGAGGCCGACGATGATCCCGGCCCGGGCCGCCTGGCCGGCGATCCACGGCCGGGCGTGATCGGCTAGGGCGCCGCCGTCAACCGTGATGGTCATTCCGGGCGCGATGCCGTTCACCCGGACCCCGTCGATGGCGCCCGCGCCGGTGACGATGGCCGTCTTGCCGGCCAGGCCTCTCACTGGGCCACCAGCGCGACCGGGTTGATCGGGGAGCCGGTCCCACCCTCGATGCGCAGCGGGAACGCCAGGAAAAGGAACTCGCGGGCGGTGACATGGCTCAGCTCACGCAAGTCGAGCATCTCGAAGATGAACACGCCCGCCTTGGGGATCAGCTCGGCATGTACCTGCATCGGCTCGGCGCCCGGAGCCGCTTCGTACGGCATAGTGTCCGCGCCGGTCGCGACGACGCCGGCCCGGACCAGCTCGCGCGCGGTGTCGGGATCCGGCCCGGGAATCGGCATCCGCAGGAACTCGTCGACGTCCCGGTACACGGTGTCATAGCCGGTCCTGAACAGCACCACATCGCCCCGGCCGAACGTGACATCTTGGCTCGCCGCGCAGGCAGCCAGCTCACGCGGGGTGATGACGTAATCCTGGGGGGCCCGGTCCACGCCGAGGTAGCGGGCGAAGTCGAGCAGCACGCCGCGGGCCACGATGGGCCGGAAGTTCTCCCCCGACTTCATCATTACGCCGTGGAAATACTCCGTCACGCCGGGGTCAGACGTCTTCGTGCCGTCGAACAGCTGCCCGTTATAGGACACGTGGGCCAGGCTGTCCATGTGCGTCCCGGTGTGACAGCCGAGCGAGATCATGTCGCTGACGCCCCGGATGTCGGGCGACTGGCCGGGCACGGCACCGATCTCCTCATCGAAGCCGTTAGTCAGTGCGTGGCTGTACGGCGGGGCGGTGCCGTTCCGGGTCTGGCCCGGCCGCAGCACGTGGCCAAGTTGCACCATGTGTGACGCCGCAGCCGCGCGAATGAGAGCGACGGCGTCGGCTGTGCCGGAAGAGGCTGGTGCGTTCACAGGGAGCCTCCATTCGTTCCCGCCGGCGGCGCAGGTTCCTTCGCGGTCGTGGTCGCCGGCCCGGTGCCGTTGCCTTCGTGCCCGCCGGCGAAGTACGCGCGCCGCACGTCGTCGGGATGGGTGAGCAGGTCCTGGCAGGAGCCGGTCAGGACGATGTTCCCGACGCTGAGCACGTAGGCGTGCGCGCCGATGCCGAGCGCCAGCGACGCGAACTGCTCGACCAAGAGCACGGCAATGCCGCTGCGCGCCGCCGTCTGGACGAACGGCACCATCCGCTTCACGATGACCGGCGCGAGCCCCTGGGACATCTCGTCGATGAGGAGCACCCGGGGCTGGCTGACGATGGCCCGGGCCAGGACGAGCATCTGCTGTTCGCCGCCGGACAGCATCTGGGCGGTGACCTGCTTGCGCGCCTGCAGTTCGGGGAACAGCTCGTAGGCGCGCGCGATGTTCTTCGCGCCGCGCGAGGCGACGGCCAGGTTCTCCTGGACGGTCAAGCCGGCGAACACGGTGCGTCCCTGCTCGACGTAGGCCAGGCCCAGCGTCGCGCGGCGGTCCCGCGCCAGGCGCTGCACCTCCTGGCCGTCGACAGTGATGGTGCCGTGCTCGACCGGGATCACGCCGGCCACCCCGTCCATGAGCGTCGTCTTGCCCGCGCCGTTGGAGCCGAGCAGGACGGTGATCTGCCCTTCCGGGCAGGTCAGGCTCACGTCGCGGACGATGGTCAGCTCGCCGCGCTTGATCGTGACGCCGTTGATGGCGAGTTCAGCGCCCACGTGGCTCTCCTGCCTTCTCGTTCTCGTTGCTGTCCGCCGCTATCCAGGCCGCCTCGTCTTGCAGTTCCGTTTCCGCGGCCACGTCGTCGCCCAGGTAGGCGGCCGTGACGTCCGCCCGCTGCAGGATCTCGGCGGTCGGGCCGGAGGCGATGACCTTGCCGAAGTCCAGCACCACCAGCGAGGTGCACACCAGCCGCACCAGTTCCATGTCGTGCTCGATCACGAGCAGGCCGCAGTCGAAGCGCGCCGGGATCTCCGCCAGGCGGGTGGCCAGGTCGATCGACTCCTCGGCCGACAGGCCGGCCGCTGGCTCGTCGATCAGGATCGCCTTCGGCCGCCCGGTCAGGCACGCACCGATCATCAGCAGCCGCCGCAGCCGCACGTCCAGGCTCCGCAGCGGGGTCTGGGAATGCGGACAGCCGACGAATTCGATGATCTCGCGGATCTGCCTGGTGGTCGTGCCGGGAGCGGCGGACAGCCGCAGGTAGCCCTCGGCGGTCAGCTCGCCGATGGTCCGGTCCTGCTGGAAGGTGCGCCGCACCACCCGGGCACGCTTATAGGCGGGCAGGGCGTCGATCTGCGCACCGTCGACCCGCACCGTGCCGGAGTACGAGGCCAGGAAGCCCGTGGTCGCGTCGACCAGCGTCGATTTCCCGGCGCCGTTGGGTCCCACCAGCCCGACCACTTCTCCGTAGGGGACGGTCAGGGAGACGTCATCCAGAGCAGTGACCGCGCCGAAGTTGACGGTCAGGTCGCTGATCACCAGCGCGGGTGTCCGGTCGGAATCATCGGCGGGGCGGCGGGACGCGACGGCCGGCGCCACCGGGTCGAACGGGCGGAGAGGGAGGGCCTCGTCGGCGGCCGCACGGCGCGGCGCCAGCTTCGCGAGCTGCCGCCGGATCATCACGGAAAAGGCGGCGTCTTCGTTCCCCAGTACCGTGATGGCCCCGATCGCGAAGAGCGCGGTGCCCAGGTCGGGGGTGAGCCCCCACTGCTCAAGCAGGGCCGAGGATACGGCGCTGAACAGGCCCAGGGCGAGAGCGCCCTCCCAGTAGCCGGCACCCATCATGACGGCGAGCACGAACAGGGTGAGGACGGTCACCGGGTTGAAGTTGGACGGGTCCGCCGACCCGAAGCCCGCGACCAGAAGTCCGCCTGCCCAGGCGGCGATGAAGGCTGCCACGGCGAAAGCTGTAAGCTTCGCCCGCGTGACGCTGACCCCCATGGCGGCGGCCGCGCGCTCACTGCGCGCGATAGCCAGCCAGGACAGCCCCCACCTTGACCGGCGGAGCAGGATCGTCAGCCCGGCCAGCACCGTGAAGCTCAGCCAGCAGAGCAAGTACAGCCCCATGTAGCCAGCCAGGCCCCAGGTCGGCGCCTTCACGTACACCGACTCCTGGCTGCCCGCCACCTGCCCGGCCTGGGCGACCGTGTAGATCACGATGACGACGCCGAGCGTGACGATGGCCAGGTTGACCCGGCGCAGCCGGAGCGCGGGCATCCCGGCCGCGAGGCCGATCGGAACGGCGATGATCGCCCCGATGAACAGAGACCAGGGCAGCGGGACCCAGCCCCGCTCTCCGGAGATGTAGGCCACCGACCACGCGCCGATGGCCCCGATGGAGGGCTGGCATAGCGACAGCATCCCGGCCTGGCCGTAGACGAGCCCGATGCTCAGGCCGAAGATCGCCGAGGCCGCGCCGACGGCCCCCACGTACTGCCAGTACGGGCTCAGCGCAAACCCGACCGCCATCAGGACGACCGCCACGCACAGCATCGCCGCCAGCGGCGTGCCGCTAGCGCGCTTCAGACCAGACATCTCTACGCCTCCACCACACCATGACCAGCACGATGACTACGAACGGCACGGCCTCGGTATACCGTCCGATCGCGGACGGCTGAACGATTGACTGCAGCATGCCGATGAGGACACCGCCGACCGCGGCGATGACCATGTTGCGCATCAGACCGAGCAAGGCGGCGCCGAGCGCGAATACCACGAGATACGCCAGAGAAGGAAACGATGTCGTGCTCGTGGGCAAGACGACCATGACCGCAATCGTCGCCACGGCGCTGGCGAAGCCCCAGACCATCACCGTCAGCGTGCGCACGCGGATGCCGAGCAACCCGGCCGTGATCGGGCGCTCGGACATCGCGCGCATTTGTGCGCCGAGATGCGTCCTGCGCAGGAATACCTGCACGCCGACCGCCAGCAGCAGGGCGGCCGCGACCTCGATCAGGCTGCCGACCGGGACGCCGGTCCCGAATATCTCGATGCTCGGGCCGGCGAACAGGTTGGGGAACGAGTACGTGGCGCCGTCCAGGATCCGGTCGCCCACCGCGATGATGCCGACCGTGATCGCGATCGTCACCGTCGTGCGCAACTCGACGCTCGCCTCCAGGAAGTACCGGGCCATCAGGAGGCCCAGGACGATGCCGATAATCGCGCCGCACGCCACGGCCGCCAGCGTGGATGGCACGGGCCCGAGCCCGAACCATCGCACGCACAGCAGGCTCATGCAGGCCCCGAGGCCTCCCATGGCGCCGAGGGCGAAGTTGACTACGCCGAGCATCTGGTACATCAGCACGATGCACACGGCGAGTGCGGCGTAGACTCCGCCGGACACGAGGCCGGCGAGCATTTCAGCGACCATTGGTTTTCCTCTACTGCGACGGGGCTGCAGTCGTCAGGACTTGGCGGTCGGCAGCAGGCCGTTGACGACCTCGTAACTGCCGTCGTTCTGGTCGGGCGCGACGACCCACGTGCCGTTCTGGATCAGCAGCATCTGCGATCCGCGGTTGCCTGGGTGGCTGTTCCCGGTGCCGAACTGCATGGGGTTCGCCGCGAACCCCGAGTTGTACGGACTCATGTTCCGCAGGGCCTGGAGCACGCCGCTGGCCGTGGTGATGTTGTAGTGCGCCGCGCCCTCCTTGAGGGCCGACACGAACATTGCCGCGCTCACCCAGCCGATCTCCGACCAGAAGTTGGCGGGGACGCCGTCGGTCTTGAAGGTTTTCGCCATCAGCTGCACCTGCGGGTTCGCGGAGTTGACGGCCGCGAGCTCGGCACCCACGAACACGCCCTTGTCATTCGGCCCGAGCGCACCGGGGTCGCCGAGCGCACCGAGCGTGGCCGGGACAGAGGTGTCATATCCGCTGCCGAGCGTGATGAACGTCGCGTCCAGCCCAACGGACTTCGCTGCATTAATGAACGCGACCATGTTCGGGGCCACCGTCGACAACTCGACCAGGTCACAGCCCAGGGCCTTGGCGTGGGCCACGGCCGGCGTCGGGTTCTGCGTGGCGTCGTTGGTGTAAGTGATCTCTTTGAACGTCGCGGCTACACCCGGATTCTGCGCTTCGAACCACGTGCGCAGCTGGTTGTAATACGGAATGGACGTGGGGTCGTTCTGCTCGATCTCGCAGACAGTGGTCGGCTTCAGCACGCGGGTGGTGTACTGCCACTGCACGACCTTGCCGTAGTAGGGGCCGGCGTTGACCGGATACCAGTTCGGCTGGGTGAAGCACAGCGGCTCGGTGCCGCCGCCGATCACCGCGATATCTTGCGCGGCGTAGAAGCTGGCATTGGTATTGCAATCGGCGAGGCTGGTGTTGCCCACCATCGCCACGGCGTGATCTTGCAGGACGTAGAGCCGGGCTAGTTCCGCCGCCTGCGAGGCCGTGCCCTTGTCGTCGCCGTAGACAAATTGAATCTGGTGACCGTCCACGCCGCCCTGCGCGTTGATCATCTTGAAGTACGCCTGAGTCCCCGGCACGACGGCCCCGAAGGGGTAGCCGCCGGAAATAGTCGTGATCTGCGCGACCTTGATCGGCGCCGAACCGCTCGCGGCGCCGCCGGCCGAGCCGCCGGACGAGCTGCTTGAAGAAGACGCACAGGCCGACGCGGCCAGGGCGATGGCGGCCGCGGCCGCGAGGGTCAGGGAACGACGCATGATGCTGCGTCTAGGGGAAGTGGACATTGTGAAGCCTCCAGATCGGGCATGCGCCTCGCTGCAGATGTTGGATATGTGGGGTGATCTGTTGATGCCGGAATCGTCGTCTTCGCCGTGGTTACCCGGCGAGGTTCCATCGTTTGAAAAATGCGTCGCGGCCGGCCGTATCGCACAGCTCGACGCGTATGCCTGCGGCCTGCAGGCGGAAATAGGCCCAGTTGCCGCCCCACGAGGAGGTGCCGCCCGCCTCGCGTCGCAGGCCCATCCCGCTGAGCTGGACGCACTCCTGCTCGAAGGCGTCCGTCCAGTAGGCCAGGTGGTCCAGGCGAGGGCCGGAGCTGGCCGGCCATGCCCCGCCCGGGTTACCCTCGATCAGCTCCAGGTACGGTGCCGTCCGGGAGAAGGTGACGCGTATCGTGTCCTGGCCGTCGGGGCGCTCCTGCACCGGCAGCCAGCGCGTGCCGGTGACCTGGCCCAGTTCCGTCATGGCCTGCTCGAGGTCCGCGACCACCACGCCGGTGTGCCAGAACGACGCCGTGATGCCGGCCGGGCCGCCGCCGGGCACCACTACTCGGCCTTTCCGCGCCAGGGTCGCTCGCGGGGCAGCTTGGCGATGCTGGCCGTCGAGTCGAGGAAGGTCGCCTCGAGTGTGATGGGCACGTCGATGACGTACGGGACCGGGCTGGTCCGCGCCGCCTGCAGCGCCGCGGCGACGTCAGCCACCGATTCGCACCGGACACCCTCGCAGCCCATCGCGCGGGCGATCGCGGCGTAGTCGAAGTCACGGAACTCGAAGAACTTCTTGACCTCCTCGGCCATCACGTGCAGCGGCCAGCCCAGCGCCCGGTTGTTGGACACCACGACCGCGAACGGGAAGCCTTCTTGCAGCGCGTTCATCAGCGTGTTCATCGTCATCGGGAATCCGCCGTCGCCGCAGATCGCGAGCACGGGACGGCTAGGCTCGGCGATCTTCGCGCCGAACGCGGCCCCGATGGCGTACCCCATGCCGCCGCCGCCGTGAGGCACCAGGTAGCGGCCCTCGCCGGCGCTCTTGAACCAGTTGAGCATGTAGGTGCGGCTCTCGCCGGCGTCGGTGGTGATGATGCCGTCCTCGGGCCAGTGCTCCTGGATCAAGGACACCAGCCGCTCGGGCCGCAGCGGGAACTCGTCCGAAGTGTGGGCGGGCGTCAACGGCAGGTCGTACCGCTGGATCGCGGCGGCGGTCCGGTCGGTCCCTGACACCGCGCGTGCGCTCCCGGTAGCCAGGCAGTCCTGGGCCAGGGCGTCGAGCACAGCGTCGGCGTCACCGAGCAGCAGGTGCTGAACGGGCAGCGTCCACGCGCTGTTCAGCGGGTCGATGTCGATCTGGATCAGGGTCTGGCGGGCCGGGTCGATCAGGGACGGGATCTGATCGACGGTGTCCAGCGGGCCCAGCTTCGTGCCGACCGCGACAATCAGGTCCGCCTCGCTGACCAGCGCGTTGGCACTCTCGCGCCCCCACTCGCCGAACACGCCGCCCGCGAGGGCGTCGGTCTCGGGATAGGTTCCCTTTCCGCCCTGGGTGGTGACCACGGGCGTGTCGGCCGCATAGGCGAAGGCGCGCAAGCTCTCGTAGGCCTGGCTCATCCGCACACCGTTGCCCGCGATGATGACGGGGCGCTCCGCGCTCTGGATCGTGTCCGCGGCCGCCTGGATGGCCGCCGGGTCGACTGACTTTGGCAGGTCCTTGATGTAGCCCGCGGCGTGGTAGATGCGGGGGAAGGAACTGGGGCCCACGTCGCCTTCGAACGCGGCCGAGTGGTAGATCACCGCCACCGGCCCGGGGTCGCCGGCCAGCGCGTGCTTGACCGCGAGCTGGGTGTGCTGGACGGCCTGGGCCGGGTAGTGGCTGACGAACACCTTTTTGCAGATCGCCTTGTACGCCGCCACGGCGTCATAGTTGGCGTGGTCACCGGCACCGGAGTGGTAATTGCCGTGATGGCTCATCCGGCCGCCGTCGAACATCTCGGTCAGGATCAGCATGGGCGCGCTGCCGAGCAGCGACTCGATGATGCCTTGCGTTCCGGTGCCAAGTATGAACTCGCCCTCGCCGCTGATGACCGCGGGCTTGCCGGTCAGCCGGCCGTAGGCGTTGGCGGCCAGCGATCCGAGCAGTTCCTGGCGGACCTGAATGGTCCTGATCGAGGGGTGCCGGTAGAGCGCCTCGAATATGGGCGTCGTGTGCCCGGCGACCACCCCCATCACCAGGTCGATGCCGGCGTCCTCGAGCGCCTGGGCGATGGCCTCGGACACGGAGACGGTGCGGGAGAAGAGCAGGCTGCTTCCTGCCGCGACAGCGGACGTAGCGGGGTGATCGAGCGAGGTCATCAGTGCAGCTCCGAATCGGTGGGAGGGGCGGGGGTCACGGGATGCGGATCGGGGTGGACGCGGATCGTCACCGTCTTGACGTAGGTGTAGTCAAGAGCGCCCGCGAGGCCCTTCTCGCGGCCGTAGCCGCTGTTCTTCACCCCGCCGAACGGCGTCTCGACACCGCCGGCCCAGAACTCGTTGACATAGACCTGCCCGGCCTCAAGCTGTGCGGCGACCCGGTGGGCCCGGGCCAGGTCACGCGTCCACAGGCCGGCGACGAGCCCGTACTCGCTGTCGTTGGCCAGCGCGACGACCTCCTCCTCAGTGTCGAAGGGAATGACCGCCAGAACCGGGCCGAAGATCTCTTCACGGGCGACACGCATGTCGTTGGTCACCCCGGTCAGCACCACCGGCCGGGTGTAGCTGCCGGGCGGCAGATCCGCTGCGAGTTGACCGCCGACATGCGCCGTCGCGCCTTCCTCCTTGGCCAGAGCCAGGTAGAAGTCCACCTTCTCCTGCTGCTCGGCCGATGCGAGCGGGCCCATGAAACAGTTCGCCGGGCCGGGTCCGATGCTGACCTCGTCGTTCAACTGCTCAAGGCGGCTCACTACCGCGTCGTGCACCGATCGGTGCACGAACAGGCGGGATCCGGCTGAGCAGATCTGCCCGGTGTTCACGTTGATCCCGAGCCACGCCCCCTTCGCGGCGGCCTCGATGTCAGCGTCCTCGAAGATGATGTGGGGCGACTTCCCGCCAAGCTCGAGGGTGACCGGGATCAACCGCTTGGCGGCGGCTATCGCGACGAGGCGTCCGGTCTCCACCGAGCCCGTGAACACCACCTTACGGACGAGGGGATGTTCTACCAGGGTGGCGCCCGCCACCTCGCCGAACCCCGGGACGACGTTGAAGACGCCAGCTGGAACCCCGCACTCAAAAGCCAGCCGCGCGAGCTCAAGGCAGGTCAGCGGAGTCTGCTCGGCGGGCTTGGCCACGACAGCGTTGCCCATCATCAGCGCGGGGGCGACGCTCCGGGCGGCCTGGTTGATGGGCCCGTTCCACGGGATGATCGCGCCGACGACGCCGAACGGCTCGCGCCGCGTGTACGAAACGTAGTCGTCGCCGAGCGGGATGGTCTCGCCCTGTAGCTTGTCGGCCATCCCGCCGTAGTACTCGAAGTAGCGTGCGGCGCCGCGGACGTCACCAAGCGCTAGGGCCGTGGGCTTACCGCTGTCGCGGACCTCGATCGCCGCGAGTGCCTCGGCATCGGCGTTGATCCGCTCGGCGAGCTTCAGCATGATCCGCCCGCGCTCGAGCGGCTTCAGCTTACGCCACGCCGGGAAGGCCGCGGCAGCGCTGCGCACCGCGACATCGACATCGGCCGCGTCGCACTCAGCGATATCGGCGAAAGACCCCCCCACGGAGGGGTCGATCGAGGCGAATCGGCGCCCCGACTGCGCTGCGCGCCATGCCCCCCCGATGAAGGCGTCACGAGTAATGCGCTGGTCAGTGATAGTCATCTCTACTTCCTTCTGCGACGATGAGTTCGCTTGCCGCGGCGGGCACGGCCGCGCAATACTGCTCGATCACCGCGATGAATCCGGCTGCGGTGAGGGCGGCTCGCCCGACGAACAGGCCGTCGATCGTGGTTTCCGCGGCATAGCCGAAGGCATTGGCCGCGTCGACGCTGCCGCCGCACACGACTCGTATCCGCTCGGCGGCTTCGGGCCCGTGTGAGGCCTGCACCGCGTCCCTGATCACGTGGTGCATCGCCTCCACGTCGGCCGGTTCTGCCTGCTCCCCGCCGGTTCCGATGGCCCAGCCCGGCTCGTAGGCGAGAACGACCGAGCCGAGGTCCTGCGGCGCCACCCCGCGGAGAGCGATCTTGACCTGGCGGCTGACCGTCTCGGCGGCGACGCCGTATTGACGGTCGTCCAGCGAGTCGCCGATGCAGATGACTACATCCAGGCCGGCGGCAATGGCCGCGGCGGCTTTCAGGTTGACCGACCGGTCGGTTTCGCCGTAGTTCTCGCGACGTTCGTAGTGACCGATCTCGACCACTCTCACGCCGCAGTCGAGAAGCATCTCGGCCGAGATCTCGCCGGTCCGAGCCCCGCGCACCTCCCAGTGCATGTTCTGGGCGCCGAGCTGCAGCGACGGGCGCGGCCTGGCCAGGGAGTTCGCGATCGGCGCATCCAGGCTCGAGACCAGCTGCGCCGCGGCGGCCGGAAGCGCGGTGAAGGGCGGGAAGATCACCACAGCGACATCCAGCTCGGTGTCGCGCACCCAGTCACACAGTTCGGCGATGTATGCCGCGGCCTCGCCGCGGGTCTTGTTCATTTTCCAGGACGTGCCGATCCAGGCTCGTCGGGAGCGGGTCATGGCGCCTGATCACCTCCTTTCCCTGGACCAGAGCGGGGCGCGAGGCCGTCGCGGTGGTGGTCTGCGGACACCGGGACGGCGGGCCGGTTATGGCTCAGAATCGCTATGCACCTCAGATCTTTCGCGACAGGTGGTAGTAGACTGAGTTCCAGCGGATTTCGTTTTCGAAAGCATCCAGCTGAGTCCGCTCGTCGATCTGCAGGAACTCGATGTCGCACATGGCGGCGAACATGCGCAGCAGGTCCGATGTCGCCGAGGTGCTCAGCACGGTGTGATGCGGGCCGCCGGCCATCATCCAGGCCTCAGCGGAGCTCGCCAGGTCCGGTCTTGGCCGCCAGATCGCCCGGGCTACCGGCAGGCGCGGCAGGTCTTCCGGCGGGGTGACGATATCGATCTTGTTGAGCACCAGTCGGAACCGGTTGCCGAGGTCGAGCCAGTTAGCGACGATCGCGGGCCCAGCGGCCGCGTTGAACACCAGGCGGACGGGATCTTCGCGCTGTCCGAGCGACAACGGCGCGATCTCGCAGCGTGGCGTCGCGGCAGCGATCGAAGGACACAGTTCGAGCATGTGCGCGCCCAGGATCAGTCCGCGGCCGGGATCCAGGTCGTAGGTGTAGTCCTCCATGAACGAGACACCGCCGGCCAGTCCCGCCGTCATGACCTTGACGATGCGAAGCAGCGCGGCGCTCTTCCAGTCACCCTCGGCGCCGAAGCCGTATCCGTCCGCCATCAGGCGCTGGGCCGAGATGCCCGGCAGCTGCCTGAGCAGGCCCAGATCCTCGAAGTTGTCGGTGAACGCGCCGAAGCCGCCGGCCGAAAGCAGCGAGCGCAGGGCGATCTCGATTCGACCCGCCTCGCGCAACGAGTCGTGCCGCTCGCCTCCCGAGCGCAACTCGGCGGCAACCTCGTACTCCTCCTGGTATTGCTGCGCGAGGCGGCTGGCTTCGGAGTCACCGACCTGGGCGACCGCATCGGTGAGATCGGACACGCCATAGGTGTTGACCGAGAAACCGAGCTGCATCTCGGCCTCGACTTTGTCGCCTTCTGTCACGGCGACATAGCGCATGTTGTCTCCGAACCGGGCGATCCGGAGACGTTGCGCCTCGGCCCGGCCACAGGCAGCCCGCGACCACAGCCCGATGCGCCGTTGCACAGCCGGGTCGGACCAGTGACCGACCACGGTCGTGCGCGCGATCCGCATCCGACTCTCGATGAACGCGAACTCGCGGTCTCCGTGCGCCGACTGGTTCAGGTTCATGAAGTCCATGTCGATCTCGGACCATGGCAGCTTCTGGTTGAACTGAGTGTGCAGGTGCAGCAGGGGCCTCTGCAGCGCGGTGAGACCGCCGATCCACATCTTCGCCGGGGAGAATGTGTGCATCCACGCGATGACCCCAATGCAATCATCCGCGCTGTTAGCGTCGAGCATGATGCGCCGGATGGCGTCCCGCCCTGCGACTACTGGCTTGGCGATGATCTGCACCGGGATGTCACTGGACTCATTCAAAGTCGCCACGATGGCCGCGCTGTGCTCGGCCACCTGGCGTAGGGAATCGTCGCCGTACATGTCGACGCTGCCGGTGATGAACCAGACCTCGGCGCGTGCTGAGGGCGCGCTCATGAGCGGTCTCCTGTGGCGTAGGCCTGCGCGATCGCGGTCAGGACAAGAGCGAATGAGCGCGCTCCGGGGTCGACCGACCCTCGGCTCCGCTCACCTAGCCGACTGGCCCGGCCGACTCGCGCCACCATGCTTGCGGTCGACTCGGCCCCGGCATTCGCGCCGTTGGCCGCGGCGGATAGCGTCTCGGCGGTGGCGGCCCCCTCGTCAGCCGCCGCCGCTGCCGCCGTTTGGGCGCTGGCCACCGCGTCGACGATGGTCTTGTCCCCGACCTTCGCTCCCCCGAACTCACTCAGCGCCGCACACACAATTCGCAGATAATCCGCGACCTGATAGGCCGAGCGCGGGATGTCCGGGGTGACCAACGTGCCACCCAAGGCGTCGAACGCGACCGAAAGCAGCGCGCCCATCGAGCCGCCGACCGCACCGAACTCGGCGGCCAAGAGTTCGATAAGAGCCGCGAGATCGGGTGGCGGATTCTCCGCCAGCCGGCGCCGGATGGCCTTGGCCGCCGCAGCCATCGCCAACCCGTGGTCGCCATCTCCGGCGACAGAGTCCAGCTCGCATAGCTCACCGGTGGCGTTCTCGAGGGTGTTCGCTCCCGCCTCGGTCAGGCGTAGCGCTACCTCTATTCCTATTCCGCGGGTCATCGGCACAGCGCCACCGTCCGGATTGGCGCGTCGAGTAGTTCGCGCAGCCGGTCGTCCAGGACGGTAACTGTCGCCGAAAGCCCGGCCATCTGCAAAGACGTCACGAACTCGCCAACCATCGACCGGTGAACGCTGATCCCGTTCTCCGCCAAGTGACGCAGCACGGCCTGATGAACGAGGTACTGCTCCAGGAGGGGGGTCGCACCGAGCCCGTTGACCAGCAGCGCGACCTCAGACCCGGGAGGACACGCGATGTCGGCGAGCAGCCGCTGCGCCAGCATCGTCCCTACCTCGTCAGCCGTGCCGAGCTTCTCCCGGCTGATCCCAGGCTCGCCGTGCACGCCGAGCCCCACCTCCATCCCGCCTGCGGGCGTCGTGAAGATCGGCTGCGCCGCACCAGGCAGCTCGGCGCTGGTCAGCGCGACCCCGATTGTCCGCGTGCGGGCGTTGGCGGCTCGGGCGGTGGCCTCCACGGCATCGAGGCTCTCGCCCGCCTCAGCGGCGGCACCGGCGATCTTAAGCACTATGACGTCACCGGCGATGCCACGTCGCCGGTGGGCCTCGTCCCCGGCGGCGGAGGCGAGGTCATCTGTGACGAACAGCTGACGCACCTCGATGCCAGCCGCGGCGGCCCGGCGCACGGCGAGGCGACAGTTCATGACATCGCCCGAGTAGTTGCCGTACACGAGAAGGACACCGCGTCCCCGGTCCGCGTGCTGGATCGAGGTCAGGATCGCGTCCGGCGATGGTGCGGCGAAGACGTTTCCGACCGCGACGGCATCGGCGCAGCCGGCGCCCACATATCCGAGGAAGGCGGGCTCGTGGCCCGATCCTCCGCCGGTCACGATGCCGACCTTGTCCGAGGATTGGTCGGCGCGCACGAGCACGCGCTCCGCAACACGCCGGACCATGTCTGGATGGGCGTCGGCGAAGGCAGCGACGAGTTCAACGGCCGCGTCCGCGGGATCGTTCACGAGCTTCTTCAGGGTGCCTGGCACGGAGGTCACGGCATCTCACCCCATCTCCATCTCCGGCTTTGGCTGATCGACCAAGCTGAGTTCCGGGTTGTCGGGTAGCTCGGCGATGATCAGCTCCAGGTCGAGATCGCGTATCTTGCTCCGCTCGGATTCCGAGATGGGCGGACTTGTGATGACCCGGCTGAGCTCGCTCAGCGGAGCGACCTTGACCATCGAGGCCCGTCCGCACTTGGTTCCGTCGGCGAGCAGAGTGACCTCCGCGCCCGCGCTGATCATCGCGCGCTTCACCGCCACCTCCTCAAAGCTCGGGTATGTCATCCCGGCCTCCGCTGAGAACCCGTGGGTGGCGAGGAACGTGTGGTCGGCGTGCAGGGACGACAGCGCCTCGGCAGCAAGAGGGCCCGCTGCCCCCATGGTGACGCGGCGGACCATGCCCCCGGTGACGACGACAGTCAGGCTCGGGTTACTCAGCAAGGCTTCGACATGATTGATGCCGTTGGTGATGACGACCAGATCCCGCTTGGCGCGCAGTTGACTGACCAGATGTGCCATGGTCGAGCCGGAGTCGATGATGATGGTGCTGCCGTCCTCTACGTAACCAGCAGCGATCCGTGCGATCTCCTGCTTCTCGACCCCGTTTTCCCGCATACGTCGCTGGAAAGACGTTTCCAGGCGCACACTCTCCGCGAGCGCACCGCCGCGGGTGCGGGTCAGCAGGCCCTGGTCTTGCAGAACGGCGAGGTCACGCCGCACGGTTTCGTCGCTCACATCAAGCATCTGCGATAGCTCACCGATGCGCATGGCACCGGTTTCCTGCAGCACGGCCATGATCTGCCGCTGCCGCACCTCGGCAAGAGGGCGAGGACTGATCTCCAACACCTCCTATGTGAGCGAAAGCACTACTGTTAGCGGCCCGCATACGGCCGGTCTCAAGAACGGCCGATGACGTCGTCCGTTAGGGCGTCCTAGCTGATCCATCCGTGGCCCGGTCGCTAGCTGGCAATGGGCTCGGAATGCCGTGAGTGGCGGCAATCCCCGGAATTACCACGGGCCCGGGCGTTCAGCACGGCGGCATTGCGCTTCGGACCTGGGCAGGGCGATACCCGGGTCGGGCGCGGACTTCATGGCGATGATCGCGGCCTGGCGCGGGGAAGGTGGTGCCTTCATTAGTCACTCCTTGCGTGGTGATTCACTACGTCACCAAGGTCTGGAGCGACGTTCTCCGGGACTGGCCCGGATGACCCAGTAGGGCTACAGAGTCCTCGGTCGTTATCCACATGAAGTTCATCCGGATGTGACCTGGACGAAACGAAGGTAACCGGGACGACATGCAGATGTCAAGACTTGCCACAGAATCTCAACTAAAGTCACAAGGTCGTCACGGCTGAAACTGATATTCCACTGGGTGAGAGGAAGACTTGACCTCAGGATGGTCAAGAGCCGTACGTTCGGTTAGTCACTATTTAGTTCCCGGACCTGGACAGGAAGGGGTCGTACCGCGATGTCTCCGCCGGTCTGGCGATCATGGCGGACCGGACCGGACCGGACCGGACGCTGACGGTCATGGCCGAGCGTGCCACCACGACGACCGTTCCGTTGGCGATGTCGGCGGATAGGTTGGCATTTTGCCTACAACTGAGGGCTATACCACAATTGATAGCGTGATTTATTGACTAGATCCGTCGGTTACCGCGGTTTCCGTAGGGAAACTACCGCGGAGACAGCAACCACGTCCTTGCCCGCTGCCAGAGAGAGGTGCGAACCGACCATGACTGACGTGCGCGCGAACAATCGCACGACCAGCACGGCGGACGGTGGTGAGGAGGAGCTGACCGCCACGCAGCGTGAGATACGAGCCGAGTTCGTGCGGCGTCGCGGCTACTGGGCCGATGACTGGCAGCTGATCCTGGAACTCGCGCCGGAGATCATGGCGGCGTATACCGATGTCTCGGCATACGCGTGGGAAACCGGTTCGCTCGACGCCAAGACGCGCGAGTTTATGTATATCGCGACGACCGCGTCTGTTACCCATATCCACCCGATCGGTATTCGCACCCACGGCCGCAATGCGCTACGGGCCGGAGCTACTCCGCGCGAATTGGTCACGGTGCTCGCCCTGCTCGGCGGCATGGGGATCGCCGGCTACCTCCTCGCGGTAGACGTACTGGAAGAGGTACAGCCAGGCTCGACTGCGATCAGGCCGTGCGGGCAAGAACGATTCCAGCAGTTGCGCGCCGACTATGAGACCGTGTTCGGCACCTGGGACGAGGGCGCCGCCGCGGCGATCCGGTCTGATCCCGAGTTCTTCACCGTCTTCCTCAGCTGGGCCGGGTCGGCTCGTGTGGCCGGCGTCCTGAGCCCGCGCGTGGTGGCGCTGATCTCGATTGCCGCCAACGCCAGCATCACCCACATGGATCGGGCCACCCTGACCAGGGAAGTCCGAGCCGCGCTGGGCCTGGGAGTCACCCCGGCCGAGATCCTCGAGGTCTGCAACATGACGTCTGGAGTAAGCGTGCATTCCCTCACCGTCGGTGTGCCCATCGTCGCCGAGCTCATGCGCGAGACTGACTCCGCCGTCCCGGCTCGGGGCGCGTGACATGCCTGGATACGGCGACCAGACTGATACGGTCCTCGTCCCGCTAGCGGGCCGACCGCCCGACCAGGTGGCGTACGTGGTCCCAAACCTGGAGGAGGGCGTGCAGCGCCTCGGCCGCCGCCTGGGAGTCGAACGCTGGCTAGGCTGGCGCTATACCGCCGCATACCTGCCCCAGCGCATTTTCCGCGGCCAGCCCGGCGACTTTGAGTCGCATGGCGTAATACCCGAATATGGCCCTAGCCTGGAGATTATCGCGCCGCTGAGCGGCCGCAGCGTCTTCACCGAATTCCTCGACGCACACGGGCCGGGCTTGCATCACCTCGGCTATTTCGTGCCGTCCCTAGACATCGAACGCAAACGGCTTGTCGCGCAGGGCCTCTCCGAGGTGCAATATGGTGGCGGCCACGGCATGGATGGCGACGGCAAGATCAGCTTCTTCGAGACGCTGGATGGCGGCGCTTCCTATATCGAGCTGATCGAACCGCCTCGCCGCAGGTTCCCGCCCCACTTCGAGATCCGCGTTGACTGACCGCCCAGGAGACACTGTGCGGCCGATTCCGCTCGCTCCGAACACGTTGAAATCCTTTTACCCGGGTGCCGGGCGGATCGGCGCGTTCCGTCGGCAGCCCTGGCTCGACCCAAGCCACTCCGAGGACTGGATCGCCTCGACCACCCCGCGGTTCGGTGCCGCCCCACTCGGCCTGACGACGCTGCCCGACGGTTCCTTGCTGGCTGACATCGTCGCGGCCGACCCGTTGCGTTGGTTCGGGCCGCATTACACGGCCCGTTACGGTGCCCGTGGGGCGCTGCTAGTGAAGCTGCTAGATTCCGGCGACCGGCTGCCGTTGCACATTCACCCGGACCGAGCCTTCGCCAGCCAGCACCTTGGCAGCGATTTCGGCAAGACCGAGGCCTGGCTGGTTCTCCACGCCGAACCCGGCGCATCAGCGCACCTGGCGTTCAGCCGCGACGTCACCGCCGCTGAGCTGTCTGGATGGGTTACCCGCCAGGACACGGGCACGCTGCTCGCCAGCTGTAACCTCGTTCCCGTGCACTCGGGCGACGTGGTGTTCTGCCCGGGCGGCGTGCCGCACGCGATCGGCACAGGCATGCTCATCCTGGAGATCCAGGAGATGGCCGACTTGTCCATCATGCTGGAGTGGGTCGGCTTCCCGCTGGATCCCGGCGGGGCGTTCCTCGGCCTGGATGCAGACCTCGCGCTCGGCGCGGTGTGCCGACAGGGCATCACCGGAGACCGCCTGGACGCGCTGAAAGGCCAGTGCATCCGGACCCTCTCCGCTGGCAAGCCGGGGTGCACCACGCTGCTGCCGGCGGCCGCCGCCGGGTTCTTCGCCGCCGAGCAGGTGATCCCCGACGACGGCGAGCTGTGGTTGGAGCCGCGTTTCTCGGTTCTCGTCATCAACGAGGGCGAAGGCACCCTGATGTGCAGTTCGGCGGAGCCGATCGACGCGACGGCGGGCCAGGTATATCTCGTGCCCTACGCAGCAGGCACAATCGGGCTACACGGCAAGCTGTCAGCGATCCGCTGCTATCCGGCGTTGTGATCACGGTGCCGGAGCCGCTCGTACCGCCAAGGGCCGCGCCCGGATTTCTCGGCCGGCTGCCCGACCAGCTCGGCTTCGTCGCCGCCGACCTAGCCGGCATGGCCTCCGCGCTGGCCGAAGCCTGGGCCTGCGGACCGTGGGAGGTCTACGAGTACACCGCAGCAACACTGCGGCACCGTAGCTACCGCGGCAGGCCGGGCATGTTCGAGTCCCGGAACGCCGTTGCGGCTGACGGCCGCCTCGGGGTTGTCCAGCCGATCACCGAGCCGAGCGTGCACGCCGATGCACTCATGGCGCGCGGCCCTGGCCTTGCGTATGTAACCTGGTTCGTCACCGACCTCCAGCCGGTCGCCGAGCACATGGCGCAGGCCGGCATCGGTGAAGCCATGCGCGGAGGCGGCCACGGGCTAGACGGCGACGGCGAATTTGTCTACTTCGATACCGCCGGCTCGCTGGGTGTCTACAGCCAGTACGTGATTGCCCCGGCCCGGCGCCGCCCACCTATCGGCTGGCTGGAGGCCTGAGGACACGACTCATCCGATAATCTGCACAGAATCAGCCACCGGTACGGATAGGACCCATCCGCCTCGAACGACGGCGGTCGTCACCGGCGCGATGCCGCGGACCGCTGCGGCGGCCTGGTCTCCGGCGGCCGAACGCCAACCAGAAGGAGGCACTGAATCGTGGCCGACGATGGCGGGTCGGCGGGTCCCCCGGACTTGTCGGATGCCCAACTCGAGGAGCTTTTTCAAAGGTGTTCCAATCAGGGCCGTTGGGGCGATAACGACGAGCGAGGCACGCTGAACCTGATCGACGAGGCGGTGCGCCGCCGTGCCGCGGCCCTGGTCTGCGAGGGCGTGGCGGTCTCGCTCGGCAGGCCGCTTCCGGTGGCTGGGAGCACGATCGCGCCGCATCCGGTAGTGCTCCGACTGCTGGAGCCGCCCGATGACAGCACAGCTATCGATACCGTCACAGTGAGCTCGCACGACCCGCAGCTAACCCACATCGACACCCTTGGCCACGCGTTCTATAAAGGCTGCGGCTATAACGGGTTGCCCCGCAGCGAGGTTGTTGGGCCGACTGCCCTGAAGCTGTTTTCGGTCGCCGCCGCGCGGGATGGGTTTTTCTGCCGGGGGGTGCTCCTCGACGTCGCCGGGGCGCGAGGCGTGCCGTACCTGGCCGCCGACGAGTACGTCACCGTAGCGGACTTGGAAGCAGCTGAGCAGCGGGGTAAGGTGCGGCTCGGTCCGTCGGACGCGCTGGTCGTGCACGTAGGCCGGGCCGAGCGGCTTAACGCCGAGCACCTGCCCGACCTGCCAGCCCCGCGGGCAGGCGTACACGCCAGCGTGCTGCCCTGGCTGCGTAACCGGGACATCTCGGTGTTCCTGGGCGACTGCACCGAACGGCTTCCGCCACTGCCCACCGCAGTACCGCTGCCGCTGCACCAGATCGGCATCGCGGCCATGGGGTTGTGGCTAATCGATGCGGCGCTGACCTCAGATCTGCTGGCAACCTGCGAGCGGCTCCGACGGTACGAGTTCCTCTTCTGTTGCACTGTGCCGGAACTACCAGGGGCCACCGGCTTCCCCGTCAATCCGGTGTGCCTGTTTTAGCCATCAGAAAGTATGGAGCTTACGGCCCGCCAGCTGACCTGATTATTGCCAGTGGCGATCACGTCAGCAGCGCCCTGCTGGGCCATCCTGACGATCGGCTGTGATCCCGCCAATAAGCCTGGCAACCGAGCGGCCAGAGCGCCAGGTACGCCGATGCCCATTATGGCCTCGCATTAGCTTCCTCCCTCAAGATTATAAAGCAACAGCGGGGCCAAGGCATCATCACCCTGGGGTATCATCATTATCTGGGCAACGCCAACATCAAACGCTGTCTCGACTGGTTTACCAGCAGCTAGAGCCTGGTAGAAGCCGATGCTGAATCGTATCGCTGAGCGGTCGCCCACGGGCTGCCGCATGCCGATGACGCATAGAACCACCGCTGCCAGTGCCTGTGCAAGCCGCTCCGTCCGGCATGCGTTGACGATGACACACCGCACATCTCGGCCGACCGCTTTGAATGCCTGCACCAGCCCATCCACAGGGATGACGTGCGCATGCCCGATATCGTCTTCAACCGCGATGCTTCCCTCCTCACCGCCACCGTGGCCGGCAAAGTGGACAAAGTGCGGCTGGAAATCGATCAGGGCCCGCGTAATGTCGCGGGGACGTACCGCCCACTCAGTATTGACCAAGATTTTGTCTCGTTCCCTGCCCTGCTTGATGGTTTGCTGGATCTCGCGTATCTCCTCATCGATACGCAGCTGTGGCGTGCCCACAGGATTGGCTCCGAAAAAAAGGATCTTTACGATTGGGTCGGGATCCTGCGCGGGCTCCGGCCTTCGCGCCGGATCGCTGCTCACATTTACTGTCCCGGTCATGGTGCTGTGGTGGCGCCGATCCGGTCCGCTGTAAGCGAGATCAAGGTGGATGGGCACCTGCGCACCTGCTTCCTGGGCGCGCACGAAAAACGACGCATCCACTGAGGCGCCGGCCCGCAACCGCTCCAGCACGAAGCTCTTGCTGCGATTCTCGGTAGTGACCTGCCCGGATGGGGTGATCTCCAGTTCTGAGACGTCGACATTACCGACGTTGCTGATACGGATGCGCAAGGTACTCCATTCACCAAGAGGCAGCGCAGTTGTCTTCAGCTCGGCGGTGACCTTCGGCTGAGGCGCTGGAATCGGCTGTGGATCCACCACGATTTCGGCGGTGAAGCCGGTTTCGCGGTGGGCGTATCCAGTGTGGTCCCGGTAGGAGAAGTTCGGGCTGGTTAGCTGGTAGCGCCCAGCGCCGTCGGCCCGGACGCGGAGCGGCGACGTAATCGACTGACCTGGGAAAGCTCGCTCACTGTAACCCGATCGGGACCACGAAGCCGCATGATCCCGATCGGCAGCCTGATCGTGAAGATGATGTTTAGGTACGCGGCCCGTCCGCTGTTCGTCAGACGGATTTCCATATCGGCGGCAGCACCAGCTGCAATTCTCGCGGGCGACACTGTGACCTCGATCATCAGCGTTCCCCCCGCAGCGGGATGGCGGCCGGATGGTGCTGTCTTCGGCACGCCCGGCAGTGAACGGCTACCCGGCTGGCTCCGCTCGGAGCGGCGAAGGCATCGTCGGCGATCAGCACCTGGTCATTCCGGCACAACGGTTTGCCGCAATGGTGGCAGACCCCGTCGATACGGTTCTGCCGGTCTTCGACGTTGCACTCGGCGCATTCCCAGGTCACAACCGCCTCCCAGCATGCCTTAGCCCTGGTCACCTGCCGCAGAATCCGGACGCCGCAATGTCTCCAGCGTAAGCTCACGAAGCTGCTTCCATTCGTCATTTATGCGGGTATCCATCTCGCCATCGGTATAAGCGCCCTTGACCACGATCCAGACCTTCGTGGTGCCGCTCTCCGGGCGGATGTCACCACTATGAACTTCCTCGCCGGTGAGGATGATGTGAAAATCAATGGGATAGACACCCTCATACCGCCTGCCCGCGATATCCCAGTAACGCTGCACCAGATCGGCCCGCCTACCGCTGCGAGGCGGATTCTCGATTACGTGCTTGACGTAATAGCCTGCCTCGCTCATCGCGTTCGTCAGCGCGATTACCGTCTCGTCGCCCGGGACCACGGCGAACTGGTTCGCATAACTGTCTCGGTCGCTGTCCTCCGCCGCGCGATCCGGAACGACCCGGACAGCTTGGTAGCGGATGCTCGCCAGGCTCAGCCTGAAGCTCACGTCCACGCGCGTCTTGACGCTAGCCGTCCGCGGGAGCCCTCGGTGTTCACCGAGCGAGTTGAACAGCCGCAGTCCGGTTACGCCGGAGAGCGTTCCCCGCATGGTGGCCTTGAGCCGCCCGGATATTTCATCACCGGGATCGACCTGGCCTGCAAACCGGACCGAAAGCGTTAGGCGCGTTGCCTGGCGTTCCTGATCTTCTCTTTCCTGGTTAGCCGGAGGCAGCCTTGTCAGCTCGAGCGAACGGCGTCCTTTCGGTATGAGTCCGCTTACCGCCTGGGTCAGGACGCTGACTCCCTGAAGAATTCTCCAGTCGCGAATTTCCCCCCAGCTCACCGGAAACTCGAGCCGCAGCAGTTCTATCATCTCCAGACTGAGCGGCTTGTCCTCATCAGGACCAAACTCGAGCCACTGGACGTCCAGCTCAAGAGCGCGGCGGTCCGACTCGGGGACGATCGAAGGGGTGATCCACACCGGGCCCGAGCTGATGTCCGGCTCAGCGCGCAGCTCGTAACGCCGGGCGAGTTTCCACTGGCTGGATGAAGGCGGGTCCTCGGCACGGAACACCAGGTAGTCCCTGGCGTCGCCATCGAGCGCCAAGACCGGGCCATCGACCTGCTCTCCACACTTGATACCGAACTCGCCCCGAAGCACGAGGCACCCGGCGCAGAAGCGCACCTCGGCATCCTTCACACGCAGGCGCTTTTGCCGACGCCGCACCCTGTCACGGTCGGGCTGACCGAAGATGAGGGTCATGCTGACCGTGCCCTCGACCGGTTCCAACACGGTCCGATAGTCGTCTCCGTGCGACCCAAGGGTGATTTCTCCTCGTAGCTGCTCTACCAGCCGCACATCGGCCACCTTAGGGTGAAGCGGCACCGGCATGCCCACCCGCACTCGGGCCTGGTCGCGGCGAACACGCCGATAGGTCCAGGCGGCAGATATCCCGCCGACCAAAAGCAAGCTCAGCCCCGCGATCAAGCTCAGCCAGACGGCGACAAGACCGATGGCCACCAGCCCGGTGCCAGCCACGCCTACCGCGAGCCAGCGATTTGTGGTCCTGGCGGTACCGGCTCGGCTATGTGCGCATACACCGCAATGGTGGGCCCGGTGCCTATGCAGACCCGGACCGGCGCCTTCGCGGCCGAACAACTTCTCCGCCCACAGTGGGGAAGGCAGATCATGTTTCACGCACACCGGCCGCCAGCAATGATGACACAGCGCAAACACCAACGACGAGCCACACTCGTAGCAGCGGACCATTGGTGCCCGCTGCTCGACGGTAACGTCCATGTGACCGCCCCCTCTGGATCAGCGCCCGGCCGGGAGGCGGTCGAACCGCTCACGCAGCCCCCGGCGCAACGCATTGATCTCGCGCACCACCGGTTCGCTCTCGGCACGCAGGGATCCGTAGACGTACATCCGCAAATCGCCGCTGTCCACCGCGGTCCGGTACGTCATGCCACCCGGAACGCTTCGTTCGCGTCGCGCCTTGTACCGCTCGCCCCTGACGTACACATAGAGCCATAGCCGGTCTGGCCCGTGCACGCGCTGAACAACTATCGAGCAATTCTCCGGGGTCCCGTCTCGCACGACCGAGTCGAAGCCTCTGTTCCTGAGCGCCATCACGATGTCGTCGATCCGCATCTCGCTGGGAATCACTTCGTCGAAGTACAGCCGCTGATATGGCGACATCGTGCGCCGGGCGAAGGCATCGTAAAGGGGCAGCGAAAATTCGGTCGCGACAATGCTCTTCAGCTTCAACTCGGGCCGCCGAGGATGATATTGCTTTCCCGTCGCATCGTAGAGGCGGGCATCCATGCCCGACAGCAGGCGGTTCACGGTCACTTCGACCCGGCCGCTGAGCTTCTCTTGTTTGTAGAGCTCGCCTGGATTCGATATCGACAGCGTCATTTCCCCGCTGCTCAGCGTAACAATCTCGTCCTCCGAGGCCGCAGAGCTATTAGCCTCATTGGCGACAGGCCCGGCGCTTTCGATTGTCATCGGAACGCCTGACCATTCCAGGCCGCCCCGGCAGCCCTCATGCTCTTGCTCGGGGTTATACCGGAGCTGGACCTGTCCACCCGCGTGCAGCACCAGCGAACGCAGCGACGTGTGCGTAGGCCAGCTCATAAAGAATTTGCTGACCTCGGCAACCGCCCCCTCCACCTTGGTGCGCGGAAGGTGCAGGAGCACGGTCACGCGTAGCCACAGATCTGGCTTGAAATCGCGCTGCCGTTCAGGAGACTCATGGATCACAATCGCACGGGCCTCCCGGCGTGCCTCCATGTCCGAGATCCCGTCTACTCTTGGGCTCCCTGCTACACCGCCAGATCCGGCCGTATCGGGATCATCTACTTCAATACTGATGTATGTAGGAACGATCCTGGGTGCCGCCGGACGGTATCTCTGCGAGACCGTGCAGGCGCTGCCATCCACGAGGAGCTGGTCGGCTTCGCCTAGACCGGGCGGAGAAGGGAGATCCACCTGGACCGGGACAGAGCCGTAATTGGCCTGCAGGCCGAGTGGTTCCTCCAGGTCGGTCTTCTCGAAGCCGGTAAGCGCGAGGAAACCGACGATGGCTTTATCGTTGGGACCGGCACCGCCGCTCCGCGCGCCGGCCACATCCCGGTACGCCTGCCGGGTGAAGTACTTTTCGCCATCGTAAGGAAGGATGAGCTTGATCAGCCCGGTCGGGTCTCCCACCTCACGCACTGCGGCGTTCTGCGAGATCTCCTGACCGTACTGATACCGTTCCTCGATCCGGGCACTCTCGAACCGGGCACGCGCGCGGATCGGTTCTCGGCGAGATGCCGGTAGCAGTCCATCATGTAGAAGTCGAACTTCGTCGGGTCAACGACGAAATGGTGGTCAAGGTTATCGGGGTACGGCATGACTTCGAGAAGCCTGCGCCCTTTGTCGAGCGCGACTTCTGTGCTCCTGCGGTCCCCGCAACGTACGACGGGACTTCCGCAAGGTCGTTGACGCGGCCGGGCTAGTGGGCAAGGAGTAGGCGCCGCGGGAACTACGCCACAGCTTCGTGTCCCTGCTGTCGGATGCGAGAGTGCCGATAGAAAGCATCTCCCGGCTGGTTGGTCATCGCTCGACCATGGTCACCGAGACCATCTACCGCAAGCAGTTGCGGCCGGTGATCGAAGGCGGCGCCGAGGTCATGGACCTCATCTTCCCAGCGTGGCCGCGTACCGACTCGTAGTCACTCAGCTAGTCACTCAGATGACCAGCATGAATGGTCCACGCAGCACGTTTGTGCTGGTGGGCGCAACAGGGTTCGAACCTGTGGCTTCTCGCTTGTAAGGCGGAATACGGCACCGATTACGCCCAGCTCTGCGCGTTAATTCATGCACTTGAACTGCGAAAACCATGCCGTGAGATGTCCCAGGGTGCCTGGGGTAGTTTGCACGGTGGTTCCCGCAAGTGGTTCCCGGAGCAGTCTGCTGAC
>DATHPF010000351.1:0-2929 GCA_035484155.1 Streptosporangiaceae bacterium | reverse complement strand
CAGCGAGGTGATCGACCCCAGCACGGGCGAGGCCTACCTTCAGGCTCCGGTGTCGGGTGCTGCT
Organism: Streptosporangiaceae bacterium; assembly: GCA_035484155.1. Taxonomy (GTDB): domain Bacteria; phylum Actinomycetota; class Actinomycetes; order Streptosporangiales; family Streptosporangiaceae; genus JAJYUU01. The sequence continues at coordinate 2,865 of DATHPF010000351.1, read as the reverse complement.
GACGTCGACGCCGCACTGCGCACGGCGGCCGCCGCGTTCGAGACCTGGCGCGACACCACGCCGGCCGAGCGCAGCCTGGCGATGCTGAAGTTCGCCGCTGCCATCGAGGCCAGGACCGAGGACCTCGTCGAGGCCGAGTCACGCAACACCGGCAAGCCGGTGGCCCTGACCAGGGCCGATGAGGTGCCGCCAATCGCCGATGAGCTCAGGTTCTTCGCCGGCGCCGCCAGGCTCCTCGACGGCAGATCGGCCGGGGAGTACCTGCGCGGCCACACCTCGATGATCCGGCGCGAGCCAGTAGGCGTCTGCGCTCAAGTGGCGCCGTGGAACTACCCGATGATGATGGCGGTCTGGAAATTCGCGCCCGCCATCGCGGCCGGCAACACGGTCGTGCTGAAGCCGTCGGACACGACCCCCGTCTCGACGCTGCTGCTCGCCGAGATCGCGGCCGAGTTCTTTCCGCCTGGCGTGCTGAACGTGATCTGCGGCGACCGGGACACCGGCCGTGCGCTGGTGTCGCACGAGATCCCGCAGATGGTGTCGATTACCGGTTCGGTCCGGGCTGGCATTGAGGTCGCGCAGGCCGCCGCCGCCGGGCTCAAGCGCGTGCACCTCGAGCTAGGCGGCAAGGCGCCGGTCGTCGTCTTCGACGATGCGGACATCGACCTCGCGGTCCAGGGCATCACCGACGCCGGGTACTACAACGCCGGCCAGGACTGCACCGCCGCTACCCGCGTGCTGGCCGGGCCCGGCATCAGCGCCGATCTCACCGACGCGCTGGTGGAGCGTGCCGGCACCGTCAGGACGGGCGGGCGGGAGGACACCGAGGCGTACTTCGGACCGCTCAACAACACGGCGCAGCTCGCCCGGGTGCAAGGCTTCCTGGCGCGCGCCCCCGCGCACGCGACGATCGCGACCGGCGGCCACCAGGTGGGCGAGCGCGGCTTCTGCTTCGCCCCGACCGTAGTGACAGGGCTGCGCCAGGACGACGAGATGATCCAGGACGAGGTGTTCGGCCCGGTCATTACGGTGCAGCGATTCGCCGACGAAGCGGAGGCGCTGCGCTGGGCGAACGGGGTCAAGTACGGCCTGGCGGCCAGCGTCTGGACTCGTGACCATGGCCGGGCCATGCGGGCGGCGCGCCAGCTCGATTTCGGCGCGGTGTGGATCAATACCCACATCCCCTTCGTCTCGGAGATGCCGCACGGCGGATTCAAGCACTCGGGCTACGGCAAGGACCTGTCGGGCTACGGGTTCGACGACTACACCCGCATCAAGCACGTGATGAGCAACATCGAGGCCTGACTCAGCCTGCGCGCCGCTGGCGGGCATTTTCGCCGCCCATCGGCCGAATTTCGGCGTAAAGTCCGGGTGGACCTACGCCGACTTCTGCCACCATCAGGTATCCGACCTGCGGAAATGAGATCGGTGCTGAACAGGAGGCCGCCATGCCGCAGCCAGAGCCGCGCGACCCCGACATCGGGCTGCACGCGGACCCGGCCGTCTGGCGCGGGCTGACTGCCCGGCGCGTCTCCCGCCGCGGGCTGCTGCGGGCCGGCGGCCTGGCAGCCGGCGCAGCGACTCTGGCCGGGGGCACCGGACTGGCGAGCCTGCTGGCCGGCTGCGGCGATGCGGCACCGGTGGCCGCGGTGACCGAGGCCGTCGGCACCACGGACTGGTGGAGCAAGCAGCGGCTGCATCACACGGTGAACTTCGCCAACTGGCCGGACTACATCGACGTGCTGCACGGCAAGCATCCGACCCTTGAGCACTTCACGGCGATGACCGGCATCAGCGTGAATTACACCGAGCCGGTCAGCGACAACGTGGGGTTCTTCAACTCGATCAAGCCGTCCATCGAGCGCAAGCAGTACACCGGCTACGACATCATCGTGACGACCACCAACAGCCCCGCGCTCGGGGAGCTGATCAGCAACAACTGGCTGATCCCGCTGGACCAGTGCATGATGGCGAACTTCCGCAAGTACGGCGGTCGGCTGGCAGAAAACCCGCCCTGGGACCCCGGCAACACCTACACGATGGCATGGCAGTCGGGCTGGACCGCGATCGGCTACAACTCGACGGCCGTGACGACCCCCGGCTCGAGCGTCGGGATCCTGTTCGACAGCAAGTACGCGGGCAAGGTCGGCATGATGAGCGACCCGCAGGAGCTCGGCAGCGTCGGCCTGCTGGCCATTGGCGTAGAGCCGGCGACCTCGACTGAGGCTGACTGGCGGAAAGCGGCCACGTTCCTGCGCAAGCAAAAGAGCGACGGAATCGTCCGCGGCTACTACAACCAGAATTACATCGACAACCTCAAGAGCGGCGAGATCGTCGTATCACAGGCATACTCCGGCGACATCTTCCAGGCCAACCTGCAGCAGCAGTACCGGGACCTGCAATTGCTGATGCCGCTCGAAGGCGGCATGTTCTGGACCGACAACATGTGCATCCCGCTGTACGCCGAGAATCCGAAGGACGCCATGGCGCTGATGGACTACTTCTATCAGCCGCAGGTCGAGGCCGTCGTGGAGTACTACAACGACTATGTCTGCCCGGTCCCCGGCGCCCAGCAGGAGCTGCTGAACCCCAGTGGCTGGGCGGCCGCGACGCTTGCCGCCATGCGGCCGGAGATCGGCGAGCCGCCCTCCTACACAGCCGATTCGCCGCTGGTATTCCCCACCCAGCAGTATCAGGCCAGATCGCGGACCTACTATCAGTTCTCGGACCCGGCCGAGCTGGCGTTGTGGAACAGCCTGTTCGAGCCCATCGCGGCGAGCGCGTGACGCACCCGCACCCGCACGCGGCCAGCGCGCAGGTGCACAGCTCGCAGGTGCACAGCTCGCAGGTGCACAGTGCGCTGGC
>DATHPF010000350.1:0-5115 GCA_035484155.1 Streptosporangiaceae bacterium | reverse complement strand
GTCCCACGCGTTCTTGTGGTCCAGCTGCTCCTGGAGCCTGCCCATCTCCTCGAGCAGCTCGTCGGAGTAGTCGGTAGCCATGAGCTCGGCGATCTCGTTGTACCGGTCCAGCAAGGCCTTGGTCTCGGCGACGCCTTCCTCGACGTTGCCGAGCACTGTCTTGGAGTCGTCCAGGCTGGGCTCCTGGTCGAGGATGCCGACGGTGAAGCCAGGCATGAGCCGGGCGTCGCCATTGGACGGGTGCTCGACCCCCGCCATCATGCGCAGGAGCGTCGACTTGCCCGTGCCATTCGGACCGAGGACGCCGATCTTGGCGCCAGGAAGGAAAGCGAGCGTCACGTCGTCGAGAATGACCTTGTCGCCGTGCGCCTTGCGGACACGGCTCATCTGATAGATGAACTCCGGCATGTCACCAAGGGTAGGGGCTCCGGATCGGGGGTTGGAACCGGCCGGTGCCCAGCCGAACTCGGCTGGTCGGTGTTTGTCCGGCAGGCGCGATCGGGATTGTCCGGCAGGCGCGACCGGCTGGTCCGTTATGCACCGAGCGAGCTCGACCAGGACGAGGCATCAGCCTGGCTGACTCCGGCGCCGCGCAGCGCCCGGCGGCGGCCTGGGCCGGCCGCTTGCGGCCCAGGCCGGCTCAGTCAGGCCGAAGCACCAACAGGCACCGGTGCGTCGCCTACGTCGGCGATGAGCTCCATGACCGCGTCGTCGAACGTCCCGGTCGGGCCAAACTCCGCGTCCGGCTCGTCACCGGGCTCGGGCTCGGAGAGCTCGCTCACGTCGGTGACGTCGGCCAGCTCGGCGCTCTCGTCGGCGTCTTGCTGGTGCTCGGCAGCTGACCCTGGCCTGTCGCCGGGCAGCGGGTTGCGCTCCGCCTCAGCCGCCATAGCCTGCTCGTGCTCGGCGGCCGTCCGCTCGACTTGCGCCGGCGTCTTGCTGAACACCGTGATGCCGCGAGACAGGTCGTGACCTATTGAATCGGCCATGACCTCGACCGAGCTGCGCCGAGCGCCCTTCTGGTCGACGAACTCGCGGACCCGGAGCGTGCCCCGGACCACGATCGGGTCACCCCGCCGCAGGCAGACGGCCGCGTGCTCGGCCACCTTCTTGTAGCACTGCACCGTGATGAACGAACTGGGCTGATCGGCCCACTCGCCGGTGTCCCGGTCGAACGAGCGCGGTGTCCAGCCCACGCGCATGGATACGCTGCGCGACCCGCCCTTGGTGTATCCGCCCCTCGGCTGCGTGGCGACGAACCCGATCACACTGAAATGGGCCTCATTGGCCATCTCCGGCCTCCTCAACGTCCAGCGCGGCGGCCGTCACTGACGTCGGCGCCCACCGCAGGATGCCGGCGGCCCGCTGCCGCCGGCGTGCGACACCAGCATCTGCCAGGCCGAAACGACTGCGCATCGCCTGTCAGCGCCCTGTGCATAACGGCGGAAGGCGGCCAGGGCCTGTGGACGGACGTCACCGCGTGCGCCGTGGCGGTGCGAGAATCTCACCGCGCCGCGGCGAGTCACCACTCGCTCCCGCGGCACGTTACTGCGGCGGCTCGCCCGCAGCTATCCGCAGCTCGTCGCGGAATCTGTCAAGCTCTGCCAGCTCTAGCTCGGCGGGCGCCAGCACTAGCTCGCGGGCTACGCCTGCCAGCCGCTCATCGATGTCGCGCCGCAGCAGGTCTGTCTCGCGGTTGGCGGCGGCACTCACGGCTCTTGTACAGATCCTGGCCGTCAGCCAGCCGCCGACGAGGCCGAAGACGACGAGGCCCGCGCCCCACAGCAGATACCAGCTGCTGGTGAACAGCTTCGGCATGCCCGGCGAGCCAACGCCAGCTAGCCCGAGGATCACCAGCGCGACGCACCAGGCCACGCCGACGAGGACGCAGCCAAGGAGCAAGCCCTGCACCACTCCGACCGTGCGCCACCAGCGGTCGACTGCGGCATCGGCGGGCAGCGCCGCGCCGATCTCCGCGCCCACGGCAGCCGGAATGTCCTCCGCCCTCGACCTGACCGCGGTCCGGACGGTCCGCGACCACGGCTTGGGCAAGGCGGGCACTCGCTCGTCCGCAACCTGCGTGAGCGCGTTATCGATCTCAGCTTGCTGCATGCCAGCCGGGCCGGCGGTGACGCCTCGCAGGTCGGCCCAGATCTTGCCGAGCCTGATCTTCCTGATCGGATCGCGGCTGCTCAGGCGTTCGACCAGCCAGCTCACCGGCCAGCCGACATAGTCCAGCGCGCGCAGCTCACGCGCGCTGCGCAGCGCGTCACCGATGCCGCCCACTCCCGCAGCGGCGGCGAAGGCCGTCACCAGGTCGCGCGTTGTGCCAGCCGGGAGAGTCTCGTCTGGACTGTCGCTGTCAGCACCTTCGACTGCTCCGTACGGCTCGAACTGGGACACGAGCATGTCTACGTCGGCCGCGATGCGCGCGACCGTGGCCTTTCTGGCGGACACGGTGTTGACGAGCAGCTTGCGCAGCTCCTCGATGCCATCGCCGGTCTTAGCCGAGGTGACGAGGATCTGAGCGTCGTGCAGCCCTTCTGAGTCGAGCAGCCGGCGCAGGTCTTGCACGCAATCCTCGATCTGGCTTGCGGTGAGCAAGTCGGACTGATTGAGCACGACGGCGATGACCTCGGAGTGCCCGGCGAGCGGCCCGAGGAAGCGCCGGTGTACGGCGGCGTCGGCATACTTCTGCGGATCTAGCACCCAGATCATGAGGTCCGAAAGGCCGACGAGATTGTCGACCAGATCGGTGGCGTGGCCGAGCACAGAATCGTGGTCCGGCAGGTCCAGCAGAACCAGGCCAGCCAGGGACTGCTCGCCGTAGCCGAGCGCGCTCGACCTTGCGTACCGGTACCGGCGCGGTACTCCGAGCCACTCCATCAGCGGACCTGACCCCGCTACGCCCCAGACGCACGCATGGGCGTCCCTGGTAACCGGCCTGGTCACGCCGACAGTGGAGAAATCCGCCCCGGCAAGCTGGTTAAACAGCGAGGACTTCCCGCTCCCGGTACCGCCGGCTAGCGAAACCACCGTGTGATTCGAGGACAGCATGAGCCGCTGTCCAGCCCGGTCCAGCAGGTCACTGGCCTCGGACAGCAGCTCCTCGCTGAATCCTTCCTGCCCTCGCCGCGCCCATCCGATGTCCACCAGCCGGGATAGCGCGGTGAGGCGGGCAGACATCCCGGCGCGGTCGGCTGCATCCGAAATCTGAGCCGTCAATGTGGCCGTCATCGGGCCGCCTCGAGCACATGCCCGGCCTGACGCAGCTCGGCGGCCGCGGTGTCCGTCGGTATCCCGGCGGCGTCGATGATCGCAAAGTACCGAAGCGTCTCCGCTTCGAGCAGGCCGCTTACCCGATCGCACAGATCCTGCCGCACTCGAACACCCATGTCGCGGAGCAGGCCGACGCCAAACAGCGACGCGAGCAGGCGCTGCGGTACCGCGGTCTCGCCGTCCTCGGCCTCGGCGTCGGTATCGGGGGTCGCGTAACCGAGGGCGCTGATGCTGAGCACTGCGGCCAGTGATTCCTCGTCGAACGAGACGACGCGCGCGATCGAGCGCTTCGTGACGTTCTCCTGCTTCACCAGCTGCACGACGTATTCCTGCCAGCTAGCGACCAGGCGCTCAGCGAGCGGCGCCAGCCCGGCTGTGGACCTGGCAAGAACGGCCGAGTCCTGCCTGCTTCCGATGGCGAGCGTGCCGCTTACAACGCCGAGGTCGGCCAGGGCCGAGGCCACGAAGTCGGCCTCGTTTCCTGAACCGCGCTTGCTCGTCGCATCGATATCAGCAAGCAGCCGGGCCCCAGCGGGTTGCTGCCGCCACTGCGTCACGACCAGCTCGGCGGCGCGGTCAGCGGTGGCCGCAATCAGCGCTTCCACGCTGGTCCGGACGGCCATCTTCAGCACGTTGGCTCGCGCGGGCATGCGCTGCTTCTTTTGCTTGCTGCCGCTCCGGCCACGTCGCACCTGAAGGGTCCGCAGCAGATCCCCGGTACCCGCGAAGTCCTGCCACCGGGCCTGAACCTCCCCGCGCACCAGCGATCCGTCCCTGGTTGCCTCGCTGAAGTCGGCGAGCGTCTCGGCGTAAGAGGCGTCCACTGCCTCGCGCAGGTCCCGCCTGCACTCGACCTGTTCAGCCACGTGATCAGCGAACTCAGGCACCCGGCTGCGGAAGGTATCGAGCACGCCGGACATGGTCTGAGTCAGTACTGCCACCCGGCGGTCCTCTCGCCGCGCAGTGTCGGCCAGCCAGTCCCGGATGGGCGCAGCGACCTCCCTGGGCAGCTGAGACTCGGCGATGGTGGTCTCCGGGATGATGAAGCGACGAACATCGCGCAGTCCGTTGGCCTCGAGCATGGCGTCGAAGTGATCGGCCAGCTCCGCCGACGACGATGGCGGCACGCGGGATAGCGCGAGTGCCAGCGCGGCGCCGCGATCGCGAGCAACCTGGAGCATCTCCCATACCGCGGCGTCGGCGTACCGGCGGGCGGTGGTGACGAAAAGCCACAGGTCCGATGCGTCCAGGAACTGGTGGGCGAAGTCGCGGTGTGCCTGGACCACGGAGTCGATGTCGGGCGTGTCCAGGAGCGCGACTCCCTTGGGCATTCCCTCACTGGCCGCTAGTACCAGCAATCCGTCCCGGCCCGGCATCGCCAAACCCTGCTGCCGCACTCGAGGCAGCGTCGGCAGGAAGACGTTCTCGGCAAACCAGCGCATGTCGTCCGGGTGGCAGGCAAGGACCGGGCTGTTCGTAGTGGGCCGCCGGATGCCCGTGGCACTGACCTGCTTGCCGACCAGGCTATTCATCAGCGTGGACTTGCCTGCTCCGGTCGACCCGACCAGCGCCACGAGGATAGGCGCGCCGGATTGGCGAAGCCGGGGCAGCAGGTAGTCATCGATCTGGCTCAGCAGCTTGACGCGCTCGGCCCGCGCCTCGGCAACGCCCGGAGCGTCAAACAGCAGCGGCACCGTCACTATCGGGTGCCGCAGACCGAGGAGGGCGGCCTCCAGCTTCCGGGCATCCACCCGGGAGAACGGCTCATCCCGGTCGTCCTGATCTGCAGCCCGCGCGTTTCGGGCCGATCCTGCTGACGCGGGCGGACGTGCCTGG
>DATHPF010000349.1:0-55842 GCA_035484155.1 Streptosporangiaceae bacterium | reverse complement strand
TGGCGCGCACTGCTGGCGTGGCGCGCACTGCGGGCACTGCGGGCACTGCTGGCACTGCGGGCACTGCTGGCATGGCGGACCACGCTGGCGTGGCGGGGCTCGGGCGAACGTGCACGGATCATGGCTCGCGCCCGCCAACTTGCCAGCTGTGCACCTCGTTGTCGGCGTAGCGACCTGGGGTCAGGATGGCGCGCGCCTCCTCCGGATCCGGCGCCCGGATCAGCGCTGCGGTGCCTAGCCAGGTAATGCCGTCGTCGGACAGCAGGGGTCCGTACGACCAGCTCCTCTGCGCCGGATGGCACCGCAACCGTCGTCCGTCAGGGTCGGGCCGCGGGCGATCATCCCCGCCTGGAACAGGTCCATGTAAGACCAGTGCTCTTCGAGCAGTTCCTCGCGCAACGTCATGGAGCCTGGCCGGTCGCGGTGATAGCAGAAGAATTCCACGTCGGCAGTCCGGACTAACTTGTCACCAAGTCACCGGGCAAGGCCAAGGTCAGTCGACGGGTCAGCTCATCCCGGCGTAGGAGTGCAAGCCGGTGATGAACAGGTTGACGCCGATCACGTTGAACATCAGGCAGGCGAAGCCAGCGAGGTGGATCCAGCCGGCCCGACGCCCCCGCCAGCCTGCGGTCGCCCGTGCGTGCAGGAACATCGCGTAGACCACCCAGGTGATGAACGACCAGGTCTCCTTGGGATCCCAGCCCCAGTACCTGCCCCAGGCGTGATCGGCCCAGATCGCCCCCGCCATCACCCCGAACGTCCAGACGGGGAAGCCGAACAGGATGCTGCGATAGGACAGCCGGTCCAAGATTGCCGCTGCCGGGACATGACGCAGGATGCCGGCCGGCCAGGACGGCTGACCCGCTGCGATGCGCCGCTGGCTCCGGTCGGCTACCAGGTACAGCGTGGTGACCACCGCGCCGAAGATGAACAGGCCGATTGCCACGATCATCGCCGTTACGTGAATGGCGATCCAGTACGACTGCAAGGCCGGCACCAGGGAGCCGGCTGGCGTGTAGAGCACTGTCAGGTCGATGCCGAGACCGAACACGACGGGCACGAGCACGAACACGCCCATGTAGTAAGCCCGGTACCTGATCGACGCCGCGACCAGCACGAGCACCGTCATGCACGTGAAGGCGGCGATGAACTCGTACATGTTGCCCCACGGCACCCGGTGCTCGGAAATTCCGCGGGTGAAGATCGCGACCACGTGCACGAGCAGGCCAACGCAGGTCAGCGAGAATGCCAGCCGAAGCCAGAAGCCCGACGGCCAGCGGCTGGCCGGCGTATCCCCGCCGACGACGGCAGCCGAGCGGTTCCCGCTGACGGTGACCGACGGGCCGCCAGCGCCCGCGGCGACGAGCTCGGGCACCGCGACCTCTGCCTGCTCGCTCACCCCGGCGAGCACCCGGTGCTTCGCGAACGCGAAGTCACATGCGTAGCAGAGCATGGCGATCGCGTAGATGATCACCGTGCTGAGCAACAGTCCGTTGCTGGTGTCAGCCACGGCTGTATTGATGGGCATCGAGCCTCACTCTCCGTCTGGCCTGGTGAGCGCCGCCTCGTGGCGGTCCGCACCGGCTCCTGCGGTCTCGGCTTCCGGTACATCTGCTAGCGGGTTCTCAGTCGTCGCGTTCTCGGCGTCAGCGCCTTCGTACGCGGGGCCGCCTGCGGGAACGGGCGACAAGGCGCCGTCGTGCTCAACCCGCAGCAGTTCGGCCAGCTCCGCGAACTCGGTCTCGAATCCGCCCGCTGCATCGGATCTGGCGAGGCCGCCAACCGTGACCAGCGTGCTGCCGTCGGCTGCCGCCACCGCCCGGACGAACACCCGGCGACGCCGGACCAGGAAGGACAGGATGAGCCCGGCCAGCGCGGTGAAGCCCGAGATCAGGGCCGGTAGCTGGCCCGGGTCGTAGGTGATCGCCAGGCTGATCCACTGCTGATAGCCGAGGTAGGTCACGGTGCCCAGGCCGTTCGGCAATGTCATGGACTGACCGGCGGTGAGCGCGCGGGGCGCCATCTTCAGCTGCCGCAGACCACTGGTATCCAGCTGGTACACCGACTGGGCCTGCCCCGAGTTCAGACCGAGGTTGCCGGTGAACCCGACGAGGCTGACCCGCGGGTTCAGCGCGGCGGGGAACGCGGATTCCAGCGTGCCGCCGACGTCCACGGCGGATGGCACGAAAACGCCGGCGAAGCCGAGCTGACTCGGCTGAGCATCCGGCACCTTGATGACGCCTTCCGACGTGAGGGTGGTCTGATCGACCGGTATGAAGGGAACGGGGCCGTCCCAGCGCACCTTGCCCGTACCGTCGGTCACCTTGAAGACCGGCGCGTAGCCATGGCCAATCAGGTAGACGCTGACGCCGTCGACGACGAGCGGGTGGTTCACCCGCAGTACGTAGTGGCGCAGCGGTGCGCCCGGTTGTGTCTGATAGCTCAGGCCGGCGTTGTAGGCCAGCGGCTGGTCCATCTCGGGGCCCGACGTGACGTACTGAGCGCGGAAGTTGAGCAGATTGACAGAGAAAGGCTGCAGGTTGCCCGGCCCGACCAGGCGGCCAGGCCGGAACACGTCCAGCGCCGTCGGCGTATTGGCGAAGCCCTGGCCGACCACGAGCAGCCGATTGGCCTTGTAGCCGAAGATCCCGCCGAGGCCAACCGAGAACAGCAGGGCGAGCAGGGCAATGTGGAAGAGCAGGTTGCCCACCTCGCGGAGGTAGCCCTTCTCCGCGGACACCCAGCCCTCGCCCGTCCGGAGCCGGAACCGGCGACGGCCGAGCAGGCCGGCCGCCGACTCGAGCGCGGCCGCGGGGCCCTGGTCGGTGCTGTAGCTAGCGGCAGCCGGGAGCCGGCCGAGATTGCTCGGCGCGCGCGGCGGTCGCTGCCGGGCCGAGCCGACGAGGCGGACCGTCCGCGGCAGCACGCAGCCAGCCAGGGACGCGAACAGCAGCAGGTAAATCGCCGCGAACCAAGGCGCGGCGAACACGCTGAACAGCGACAGCCGGTTCAGGATCGGCGCCAGCGCCGGATGAGACTGGTAGTACTGCGTGACCGCGGCAGGATCGATGCCCTCCTGCGGCAGCACCGAGCCTGGCACGCTGGCCAGCGCGAGCAGGAAGAGCAGGATCAGCGCAGTCCGCATCGAGGTGAGCTGCCGCCAGCTCCACCGTAGCCAGCCGCTGACGCCAAGCCGCGTACCGCGACCTGTCCCGACCGGCCCTGCGGCCTGGCTGGTCATGGCGTCTTCCCGGGCGGCAGTCATGCGGGCTGCCCGATCACCTTGCTGATGAGTGCCTGCAGGTCGGCGTAGCTGGATGCGCCGAAGACGCGGGCCGCGATCCGGCCCTTGCGGTCGATAATCAGAGTCGTGGGGATAGCAGCCGGGGGCACCGTGCTGTGGAACTCCAGCGCGATCTCATCGGCGGGATCGTTCAAGCTCGGGTAGTCCACGTTGAAGGTTTGCATGAATGCCTGGGCGCTATCTGGCTGATCCCGGATGTCGACGCCGACGAATCGGACGTGGTCCGGCGCGAGCTTCCTGGCGAGTTCGGCGAGAGCGGGAGCCTCAGCGCGGCACGGCGCACACCAGGAACCCCAGAAGTTCAGGACGACGGTGTCGCCGCGGTAGGCCGCCAGGCTGAGCCGTTGACCGCTGGTCGTGGTACCCGACACGGCGGGCGCATCCGGCCGGTGTCCCACCCCGTAGAAGGTCGACTGGTAGCTGTGGCCAACGAAACTCTGGCCGCTGCTGCCCGGGTTGTCGCCCGCGATGTTGCCGCCGTCACATCCGGCCGCCGCCACGACGGCGAGCGCGACCACGGCAGCGGCGAGCGCCGACCGGATCGGGACGGGCATGCGGGACAAGTAGCGATCTCCTACAGGCAGTAGTACCGGGCCTATTGTGCCGGACTACGTGCCGTGCCGTGACGGCGGGCCGGCGATTCGCTACCGTGCCAGCTCGCTACGCGCCCGCCACCTGGCGCCGACCCTGACCGGATGGCGACGCGTATGCGATCCGCGTTACCTTGCCATCGGCGAAGGTCAGGCTCGTGACGCTGCCGAGCGCGCACTCCCGGCGCCGGGGATCATGCCACAACCTGCGCCCCTCGGCCGCGCGGCGAGCCACCCAGATGGGGAGCTGGTGACTGACGCAGACAGCTTCGTGGCCGTTCGCGGCGTGCGCTGCGGCTGCGACAGCAGCCAGCATCCGCGCCGCGACCTCCTGGTAGGGCTCACCCCAGGACGGCCGGAACGGGTTCCGCAGGTGCACCCAGTGCTTGGGCTGGCGCAAGGCGCCGTCGCCGACCCCGAAGCGCATCCCCTCGAAGTGATTCCACGGCTCCACCAGCCTGTCGTCGACCTCGACTGGCAGGCCAAGCTCGGCCGCGATGGGCTCGGCAGTCTCACGGGCCCGTTCCAGCGGCGACGACCGGAGCACTGTGACGTCACGCCCGGCCAGGAAGTCAGCAGCCGCCTTGGCCATCACGCGACCGGCCTCGGACAGGTGGAAGCCAGGAATGCGGCCATAGATGACGCGGGTCGGGTTCTCGACCTCGCCGTGGCGCACGAGGTGAACAGTGGCAGTCGTGCCCGCCGGCGGCCAGGCGTCAGGTGTGCTCATAGCGGGCACAGACTACCCGGCCATTGGGATGCCGCGCCGGAGGGGCCGGGCCAGTCAACGGCCGGGCCAGTCAACGGCCGGGTCAGCCAAGCGCGGCTGCTGCAGCACTCGCCGCAGCCGGCAGCGCGTCGGCAATCTGGCTTAGCGCCGTGTCGTCGTGCGCCGCCGACAGGAACCACGCCTCATACGGGGACGGTGGCAGGTAGACACCGCGGTCGAGCATGGCGTGGAAGAAAGAGGCGTAGGCGGCGCTCGACTGGCTGCGCGCGGCACCAAAATCCCGGACCGGTTCAGCGACGCCGAGGAAGAACGAGAAAAGGCTGCCGGCTTCCTGGAGACGGAATGGCACGCTCGCGCCAGTCAGCGCGTCCGCCGTGAGCTTGGCGACCGTGGCCGCGGCCTCGTCAACCCGGCCATAGACGTCGGGCGTGCACTCCTGCAGCGTGGCCAGGCCGGCCGCTGTCGCGAGCGGGTTACCGGAGAGCGTGCCTGCCTGGTAGACCGGCCCGGACGGCGCCAGCAGGTCCATGATCTCGGCCCGGCCGCCAAAGGCGGCCGCAGGCAGTCCACCGCCCATGACCTTGCCGAAGGTCGTCAAATCGCCGGCGACGCCTTCCCGGCCGTACCAGCCCGACCTGGTCACCCGGAAGCCGGTGAGCACCTCGTCCATGATCAGCAGTGCGCCGTACTCCCCGCACAAGGCCGCGAGCAGCTCATTGAAGCCGGAGGCCGGAGGCACTACGCCCATGTTCGCCGGGCACGCCTCGGTGATCACGCAGGCGATCTCGCTGCCACGTTCGGCGAAGGCCTGTCTGACAGCTTCGGCATCGTTATACGGCAGCACGACGGTGTCAGCAGCAGAGGCGCCAGTCACACCAGGTGAATCGGGCAATCCAAAGGTTGCCACGCCTGAGCCCGCGGCGACCAGCAACGCGTCCACGTGGCCGTGGTAACAGCCAGCGAACTTCACCACCAGCCGTCGGCCGGTATATCCTCTGGCCAGCCGAAGCGCGGTCATCGTAGCCTCGGTGCCTGAGTTGACCAGCCGCAGGCGCTCGACCGGGGCCCTGGCGGCGATCTCCGCTGCCAGCTCCGCCTCGCCGGCGGTCGCGGTGCCGAATGAGGTCCCGCGTTCAGCTGCGGTCTGGACAGCCGACACTACGGCTGGATGCGCATGGCCGAGAATCATCGGCCCCCAGGAGCACACCAGGTCGACGTAGGTGTTGCCGTCCACGTCAGTGAGATAGGGGCCGTTGCCCGAGGCCATAAAAACCGGTGTCCCGCCGACCGCGCCAAATGCGCGTACGGGCGAGTTCACCCCGCCGGGCAGCAGTGCGCTCGCCCGCGCAAACAACTCCGCGGACCGCACGCGGCCGCTGCCTGACGTCATGAGCCGATCTCCTCGCAAACCTCAGCCAGCGTCTCGAGCATCTTCACACCGTCCGGCAACTGGTAATCGGCCGGCTCACGCAGCCAGCGCGCCACCCACCTGTTGCCGTGCCGGGACGGCGGCGCCAGCACGTAGCTGTCCCGGCAGTGCCACCGTAGCCCGCTGACGTCGGCCACTTCTTCCGGCTTACAGTCCAGGTGGCAGGACCACCACTCGTTCTCGTCGGCGGGCGTGCCACGCGTTCGCACGTAAAAATGAGCTCGGTCCGCGGCACCGATCGCCACCGGACCCGGCCGCAGCCCAGACCGCTCCATCCTCGCCAGCGCTGCCAGCCCAACTGCGGCCGGCACGTCGAGGACATCAAAGACCCGGCCGGTTACCAGCACAACGTTGGCCTCGGGCGTCGTGAGCCACCATCCGGCGACGAGCTCCGGATCCGTGCTCGCGAGCGACTTCCAGGCGGGCCATAGTGGATGGGCACCTGGCGACGGGCACCCAATCCGGTCACACGAGCAGGACCGCTGCAGGTCGGCAGACCGCACTCCACGGCCAGGCGAGAAGGCACCTGCGCACACTGGCCAGCCCATCGCCGCGTAGCGGGCGGCGACATATCCGGCACGCGCAGCACCCTTGCGATGCCTTGACCAAAGTACAGCTTCGACCAACTCGGTCTCTCTCCCACCCAGATGCCTGAGCAGCGACTCCGCCGGGCCGCGCAAGAAGGTCTCGCCGACTCAGGCAGGAACACCACGCCTCTTGCACAACCACGATTGCAACGTGTCCCGTGCAAGGCTGGTCACCCGAACCTAGCAGAGCGCCCTCATTGCTCTAGCGCCGCAGCGCGAGATTCGCTGGGCAAGGCCAAGGCAACGCCAGTCCGGCCTCGGCCGACGTCACGCCCCAGCTAGGGCTTACTGGCAACCGTATCGGCTGAGTTAGGCGCATCTCGGCCGTCGCCGTCGTACTGACGGGACAGCGTCGCGTGCTCGGCCATTGCCGCCGGGCTATCTTCCAGCCGCCACCGATAGTGATAATTTGCACCCTGTGGCTGATTACCATCAAAGTAGACGAAGCCGAGTAGATGCTGGGCACGCACGCCTGAGAACAATTGCTGTAGCGTCGCGACCTTACCGGCTCCGGGCGCTATACCGGTTTAAGAAATGATCACTGGCGCCGATGTGATACGCCGGACGTTCCGGAATGTCGGCACAACTACGTCCAGAGCCAGCTGACGTTATCAGCTCCATTGGCACGGAAAACGTCGACGACATGGCGCCAAGCTGCCACCCACGTGGCCGGCGAAGTATTCTGGTCGCCCCACTTATACCAATTGCCATTCATTTCCGGCGCGAATCCAATGATTGGCACGAACCAGCGGGTAGGCCCTCAGTTCAGGCGCCGCGCGACCTCGGCTGCCCAGTAGGTGAGGATGATGTCGGCGCCCGCTCGGGTGATCGCCGTCAGCGTCTCCATGATGGTCCGGTCTCGGTCAAGCCAGCCATTCGCGGCGGCCGCCTCGACCATCGAGTACTCGCCGCTCACCTGGTAAGCGGCCACGGGCAACTGGACGGCGGCGGCCAGCTCGGCGATCACGTCCAGGTAGGCCAGGGCCGGCTTGACCATGACGATGTCGGCGCCCTCGTCGATATCGAGCAGGGCCTCGCGCAACCCGTCCTTAGTCGCCGCCGGGTCCTGCTGATAGGCGGACCGGTCGCCGAACTGGGGCGCGCACTCCGCCGCGTCCCGGAATGGCCCGTACAGGGCCGAGGCGTACTTGGCCGAGTACGCGCAGATGGCGACCTCGGCGTGACCGGCCGCATCAAGCGCCGTCCTGATGGCACCGACCTGGCCATCCATCATCCCGCTTGGCGCGACCACATGCGCCCCCGCCGCCGCTTGCGCCACGGCGATGGACGCGTATCGCTCGAGCGTCGCGTCGTTATCCACCTCGCCAGCTGCGGTGAGCAGGCCGCAGTGACCATGGTCGGTGTACTCGTCCAGGCACAAGTCAGCCATGAGCACAGTGTCGTGACCTACCTCGAAAGCCAGGTCGGCCAGCGCCTGCTGAACGATGCCGCGCGGGTCATCGGCGCCCGAGCCGCGTGCGTCCTTGACTGCGGGGATGCCGAACAAGATCAGGCCGCCGACGCCAGCGTCCACCGCCTCCGATGCTGCCTTGCGCAGGCTCTCCCTGGTGTGCTGGACGACGCCGGGCATGGACGGGACCGGCTGCGGCTCGCTGATGCCTTCCTTGACAAATAGCGGCAGCACCAGGCTCGACGGCCGCACGCCGACCTGGGCGACGAGCCGGCGAAGCGCGGGCGTCCGGCGAAGCCGCCGAGGCCGGGATACAGGGTAACTGGCGGTCAATGCTGCTCCCGAGGGTTGCGGCGGGCGGGCCAATCGCTGGCCCGGCCGCTTACCTGATCCGGCGGCGCGCTCCGCGGCGGCGCTCGCTCGGCTTACGGACCGGCTCGCCTGCCTCGATCGCGGCGTCCCGGAGCCCGGCACCATGCGCCGCCAGCGCTTCGACCAGCGCGGCTGTCGACGGCTTCGCCGCGACGACATCGACTCGAAGCCCGAACTCTGCTGCGGTCTTGGCCGTCTGGGGACCGATCACGGCGATGACAGTGACCGCGTGCGGCTTGCCCGCGATGCCTATCAGGTTGCGTACCGTGGATGACGACGTGAACAGGACAGCGTCGAAGCCGCCGCCCTTGATGGCCTCGCGGATCGGCGCGGGCGGCGGCGCCGCGCGCACAGTGCGGTAGGCCGTGACGTCCTCGGCCTCCCAGCCCAGCTCTGAGAGCCGGGACAGCAGGCTCTCGGTCGCGATGTCGGCCCGCGGCAGCAGCACGCGGTTAATCGGGTCGAGGATGTCGTCATACGCTGGCCAGGCGTCGGCCAGGCCTTCGGATGACTGCTCGCCCTCGGGCACCAGGTCCGGCATGATGCCAAACTCGCGGAGCGCCTTCGCTGTCTGCTCGCCGACGGCCGCCACCTTCACGCCGGCGAACGCACGCGCGTCCAGTCCGTACTCCTCGAACTTCTCCCGGATGGCGCGGACCGCATTCACCGACGTGAAGCCGATCCACTGGTACCGGCCTGTCACCAGACCCTTGACCGCCCGCTCCATCTGCTGGGGCGTGCGCGGCGGCTCGACCGCGATGGTCGGAACCTGCTCGGGTACGGCACCGCGTGCCCGCAGCAGGTCGCAGACCTCGTCGGCCTGCTCCTTCGTCCTCGGCACGAGCACCCGCCAGCCAAACAGCGGCTTGGTCTCGAACCACGACAGCGCCGCCTGCGCGGTGACGCCTTCGCCGACCACCGCGACGGCTGGGCCGTGCGCGGTGAGCAGACTTACGCCGGCCGCCTTCAGGTCGGCTGCGATCGAGCCCAGCGTGCCGACCACAGTGTGCTGCTCAGTCGTCGTGCCATTCCAGGTGATGGCGAACGGCGCGCTCTCGGCCCATCCGTTGGCGATCAGCATCTTGCCGAGATCGACAGGTCCGGTCTCGGCACCGAGGATGACGAGCGTGCCGTCGCTGACCGACACGCGGCTGACCTCGCTCGCGTTGATGATTCGCACGTCGCCGGTCACGTCACTGGTCAGCGGGATGCCTGCGTACTCGGGCACCGCTGTCGCCGCGGACACACCGGGAACGATCTCGAACGGCACCCGCGCCTTCGCGCAGGCCGCGGCGTCAGCGGCTCCGTTACAGAACATGAAGGGGTCGCCGCCGAACAGCCGGACAGCGAGCTGGCCGGCCTTTGCCGCCTTGATCAGCAGCTTGGGGTCGGCGAGCTGGGCGTCGGAGTCCGCCAGGGTGGCACCTGGCTTCAGCAGGTGACCGAGCCGATCGCCGAGCCACTGCGGCGCGACTACCAGGTCGGCGCGGCCGATCAGTGCCGCGGCCCGGACGGTCAGGAGTTGCTCGTCGCCAGGTCCGGCGCCGACGAACGCGACCCAGCCGGGCACGTGCGTATCCGCTGCGTGGCT
Source organism: Streptosporangiaceae bacterium (assembly GCA_035484155.1). Taxonomy (GTDB): domain Bacteria; phylum Actinomycetota; class Actinomycetes; order Streptosporangiales; family Streptosporangiaceae; genus JAJYUU01. The sequence continues at coordinate 45,828 of DATHPF010000349.1, read as the reverse complement.
CACGATCCGCCCAGCTGCCTTGTCAGCGCGCGCCTTCTGCGGCGCCGCCTTGGCCTGCCTGCCGACCTTTGTGGGTGTGGGGTTCACTTGTCATCGTCCCCGCTGCTGAGGTGTCCGCCGGACACTGCCATATACCGTCCCGCGCCACGGCTGAGCAGATCGGCAGCCAGCTGGCGGCCAATCGTCTCAGCCTGCGCCAGTGTGCCGCTCGCGCTGCCGCGAAGCGCCATTCCCCCGTCGGCTGCCACGACAAGGCCGCTCAGCCGAAGTACATCTGTCCCGGCAGCGTAGGCGCCGACCGGCGCCGCGCAGCCGGCTTCAAGCCCGCCGAGCAAAGTGCGTTCTGCCGTCGTCGCGGCCCTGCTGACCGCGTCGTCGATGCTGGCGAGCAACGCAACGAGGTCTTCCCTCCCCGTACAGCACTCAACCGCGAGCGCTCCCTGGCCGGCGGCTGGCAGCATCTCATCGGGCTCGAAAACCTGCGATACCGCGTCGAGCTTGCCAATCCGGGCTAGCCCCGCATGAGCTAGCACGACGGCGTCCAGCTCACCGGTCTCGACCTTGGCCAGGCGTGTCCCCGCGTTACCACGGACGGGAACGGGGTGGATATCGGGCCGCAGCAGCAGTAGCTGCGCGGCTCGGCGCGGCGAACCGGTGCCGATCCTCGCCCCGGCCGGCAAGTCCGCCAGCTTCGCGCCGTCCCGGCCGATCAGCGCGTCGCGCGGGTCATCGCGCGGGGGCACCGCCGCCAGGGCGATCCCGGCCGCGGGCTCGACCGGAAGGTCCTTGAGCGAGTGCACAGCGAAGTCCACCTCGCCGGCCAGCAGGCTCGATCGCAGCGCGCTGACAAAGACGCCGGTGCCCCCGATCTGGGTCAGCAGTTCCTGGCTCCGGTCGCCCGCTGAGTCGATCCCGACAAGCTGGACCTCACGCCCGGTCCGGGCCGTAAGGGCGCGGCCTACCAGCTGGGACTGGGTCACCGCCATCGGGCTGCGGCGCGTGCCGAGGCGCAGTGGTGCGCTACTCATCGTCCGTCCTCCCGGTCCATAGTCGCCGACGGCCAGCCCGCCAGTTCAGCATCAGCCTGCGCGACAGCCTGCACTGTCGCCGGATCGAGATCAAATAGCACGCGCAACGCGTCCTCATAAGTGTCGGCGCCCGGGGCGCCAGCGAGTTCCTTCACCCGGACCGTCGGATCGTGCAGCAGCTTGTCGGTGACCCGCCGCATGGACTTGGCCACCTCGGCCATCGTCGCGGCGTCCAGCCGGTCGAGCCGGCCAGCCAGCCTGGCCAGCTCCGAATCGACGACGCGGGCTGCCTTGGCGCGCAGCGCTACGACGGTCGGCGTGACCGCCGCCGCGCGGTTGGCCGACAGGTGCGCTGCCAGTTCATCAGCCATGATGCGGCGCACCTCGGCTACGTCGCCGTCACCGGGCGGCAGGCCAGCCTGACCATCAGCGGCCAGCGTCTCCAGGTCGGTCAGTGCCACCCCAGCGAGTCCAGCTACGTCCGGCTCAACGTCGCGCGGCATCGCCAGGTCGAGCAGTACCAGCGGCGCGGCGGGCTTCGTCCTGCGCTCGAGCGCTTCTTGCACCATGTCGGCCGAGATGACATGTCCGGATGCACCCGTACAGGTCACGACCAGGTCGGCGGCCGCCATCAGATCGACGAGAGCGGACATGTCGCCGGCCCGGCCGCCAGCCGACGCGGCCAGCCGCTCGGCGCGCTGCCTGGTCCGGCTCGCGACCGTCAGCTCCGTCCCGCCGGCCCTGGTCACGCTGGCCACCACGAGGCCACTCATGGACCCGGCACCGACGACGAGTACCCGTCTGCCCGTCAGCGCCGCCGTCTCCGGGGCGCCGCCAGCGAAATGCCGAGCGGCCGCCTCGAGGCCAACGCTGACCAGGCTGGCCCCCGCGGCGCCCACGCTAGTCTCGGTATGCGTTCGCTTACCCGCGCGCAGCGCCAGGGTCCCGAGATCGGACAGCGTGCGGCCGAGCGTGCCCTGCTCCCTGGCGATGTGCAGCGCCTGGCGCAGCTGGCCAAGTATCTGGCTCTCGCCGATCACCATGGAGTCCAGGCCGCATGCCACGGCCAGGAGGTGCTGTACCGCGCGATCTTCGTAGTGCACGTACAGGCACGGCGTTAGCTCGGCGGGCGGCACATGCGAGTGCCGAGACAGCAGCTCGCAGATCGCGGCCACGGCCCCGTGGAACTTGCCGACCTCCGCGTAGATCTCGACCCGGTTGCAGGTGCTGAGAACCAGCGCGCCTGCGACGTCGTCTGACCTGGCGACGTCGTGCAGGAGCTTCTCCAGCGCGTCGCCGGTCAGCGCTACGCGCTCGAGCGTCGCCAGTGGCGCGCCCCTGTGGCTGAGTCCGACCACCAGAACGCTCATGTGCCTACCGCCTGCACCCCTGTCGTGTAGTCAGATGTCCCGCTATCAGGCTCGCCGTCAACGCCGCGGGCGCCCGCACCCGTTAGCCCCGCGGCCACATCCAGCCTCCCGGTCATGCCGAGCTCCGCGGCTACATCCAAGCCCAGGTGCCTGGCGGGCACGCTCTCCAGCCGGCGACCGGGCAGCGGCCCGTCGCCGCCGCTGTCGCCTCGCCGCGTGACCGCGCCGCGGCGCTGCGCGTGGAAGGCGAGGATTTGCAACTCGATCGACAGGTCGACCTTACGCACGTCGACGTCCGATGGCACATTGAGAACGACGGGCGCGAAGTTCAGGATGCTCGCTACCCCCGCCGCGACCAGGCGGTCACAGACATTCTGCGCCACTGGCGCAGGCGTCGCGATAACCCCGATGGAGACGTCGAAGCGGTCGATAACGGCTTCGATGTCCGCGGCGCTGCGAACTGTGTGCCGCGCGATCACGGTGCCCACCACGGCCGGGTCGCAGTCCACCAGCGCGGCAATACGGAAGCCTCGCGAGGCAAACCCGCCGTAGTTGGCCAGCGCACGGCCCAGATTGCCAGCGCCGACGATGAGGACGGGCCAGTCCTGGGTCAGGCCGAGCTCTCTGGACACCTGATAGATGAGGTAGTCGACGTCGTAGCCGACACCGCGCGTCCCGTAAGACCCCAGGTGGGACAGGTCCTTTCGGAGCTTGGCCGAGTTGACTCCGGCGGCAGCGGCGAGTTCCTCGCTCGAGACGGTAGCGACCTCGTGGTCGGCCAGGGCATACAGGGCACGCAGGTAGATAGGCAGGCGGGCGACGGTGGCGTCTGGAATGCCGCGGCCGACGCCTGCTTTAGCCGACTCAGCCGCAACCGCGCGGGCAGATGCTGGGCGGCTGGCCGACGAGGGGCGGCGGGACATGCGCCGGGACTCCTGAGGACTCGATCTGACTGCGCCCGCGGGGCTAAGGGGAACCCGCGCGCCATTTTCGGTCTCCACCGTACGCCCTTGTGAACGTTTGCACAAAGTTGGTCCTGACTGGCCTCAGGACGTCACGATCACGCCAGCAGAGCAGCCCGCAGCCGGTCGGCGCTGACGTGCCAGAAGTCATGCTGCACGCCGTCGATGAACGTGACCGGAATCATGTCCGCGTACTTCGCCTGATCGGCGGCGAAGTCGGTGATGTCGCGCTCATCCCAGCCGACCTCGAGCTCGTCGGCAACAGCCGCGATGATGGAGCGGGCTTCGTCGCAGAGATGGCAACCCGCCCGTGACAGCAGGGTTATCCGGCTAGCAGCGGCAACCCGCGGATCAGCGCTCACCGGTAATCCCGCGTATTGCCGCCCGGGTGCGCCGAAGGCCGCCCGTAGTCGCGCAGATAGTCAGGCCGCTCGAAGCCGGCGGTGTCGTAGCCGGGCTCGCTGAACAACTCGGTAACCAGCGGGAACGGCGAGACCTTGGCCTGCTGGAGCCCCAGTTCGATGACGTTCGTGGCGAGTACGTATGGCCGTTTGTCGACTTCGAACTGCTGCACATGCGGCTGCATGGTGTGCCACTGGTAGGTCGACCGATCGCGGTAAACCTCGTACAGGATGCGCTGCATCGGCGCCGATGGGACGGCATGCACGATGAACACCAGGGTGTCCGGCTCCCGGCTGCGGACCTGATCCACGACGCGCTCGGTGAGCTCGTCGAACTCGTCGATCCGGTCCTCGAGCAGAGTGTAGATCGCGATCTGGCCGAACAGCTGGGACCGGCCTGCATCCTCGGCGGCGTCGGCCTGCCCGTCCGCTGTGCGGTCGGCGCGGCCGGCGCGATCATCGGCGTAGTCCGGCCGGCCATGCGGCTCCAGCCGGTCGCCGGACCTGGCCGTGCCCTGCCACCCGCCCACGTCCGCGCCACGGTCATTGCCCGCAAGGTCGCCGAAGTCTCCGGTCGCGTAGTCACCAGAAACGAAGTCACCAGTGGCAAAGTCCGGCTGGTAGCCGCCCTCGTGCTGGTCGGATTGCCAGCCATCGCGGCCGCCCCAGTACGCGGCCTCTGCCGGGGGATTGTGTCGCCAGGACTCGTCATAGCCGCCATTGGAGCGGGCGTCCGGCCGCCCCCGGTCGGCGTCGTCATAGTCGAGCTCGTAACCGCGGGCACCGGTGCGGCCGTCTGGATCGGGCCGGTAGAGACCGTCGCCCCGGTACACGCCCCCGTCAGTGGCCGGCTCGAACCTCGCGAAGTCACCAGTTCGGTCTACGCCGTCATAGGAGGACCTGACCGCTCCAAAACCGTCGTCTTCGAAGCCGTCGTGGTCGCGGGCAGAGTGGTCGCGGGCAGAGTGGTCAAGGGAAGAGTGGTCGCGGGCAGACCGCGACGCCATGGGGAGTTGCGCCAGGCGCGTGCCGGCCAGCCAGGTCAGTGCGGCGGCGGCCGTGCAGGCTAGCGCGAACACCCCGGCGCTGAGGGGCAGGTGGATCTTGGCCACGTAGGCAACCAGCTCAGCTAGCGCGGGATAGGCGAGCAGCAGCGCGGCAGCGCCGCCCATCAGCTGAGGCGCAAGCAGTGCATTCCAGCCTGGCTGGCCTGACCGGCGAGCTACCGTCCAGACGGCAAGCACCGCGACGAGGGCGGTCGCCGGCCCGATCGCGAACTCAAGGACGTAGTTGGGCGGCGTCCCGTAGAACACCGCCGGATTCGGCCACCTCTTCGTGAAGCTGGTCTGCGCGAGCTGGTCTAGCGCCAGGACGACGACGGCCACGATGGCCAGTGACGGGATGTACAAGCGTGCGCAGAACCTCACCGGCGCGCTCCGGGCGCCGACCTCTGCCAGCGCCAGCACCAGCGCCAGCGGTGCGATCACCTGGCCGCCGAGCTCCATGGCCCGGAACATGGCCGAGTCGAAGCCATCCACGTAGCCGAGCGTCTGCGAGCCCAGGCTGATCAGCAGCGCGATCAGCGCAACGGACAGGGCGATGAGATCGCTGCGCGGCTGGCGAAAGCAGCGCGCGAGCACCACGCCGCCGCCGATCGCGGCAACGACCGCCCCGAGCCCGGAGATGACCAGTGAAATATGCATCGCTGCCTATGGTGCACGACGCAGCCCGATGATGCGACCAAACTCCGACTGGCCAGCATGCTCGGCAGCTCAGCGGGCCGCGGGTCACGACGGCAATCGCGCTTGCTACCTCGACCTGGCGTGCCCGGTGTCAGCTGCGTGCCCGCCCGGCGACGGCGAGATTGCGCCGGGATGACGACTCACTCCGGGCCAGCACCGAGCCAGCTGACGGGGCGAATACCCCGGTAGGCTCGGTGTTATGAGCGGCGAGACCGACCTGGACGGCAGGCCCGGCGCTAGCGGCCGGGCCGGCGCGCTCGCGCGGCTGGGCCGGGTCAGGAGGAGTCCCGAGGTCGTAGCTGGCGAGGCGTCGGCTGCGGCGGCAGGCGTGGCGCCCACACCGCCGGTGCCCGACCCGAGCGCGGCTGCCTTCTTTGACGTGGACAACACGCTGATGCGCGGCGCCTCGATCTATCACTTCGCGCGCGGCCTGGCGGAGCGCAAGATGTTCGGGCCGCGGGATCTCCTGCGGCTGACCTGGGGTCAGCTCGCATTCCGGCTCCGGGGGGCCGAGAACGCCGACCATATCGACGCCGCCAGGGAGGCAGCGCTGGCCTTCGTGGCAGGGCACCGGGTTGACGACATCGTGGCGCTCGGCGAGGAAATCTACGACGACAGGCTGGCCGAGCACATCTGGGAAGGCGCGCGGCAGCTGACCCAGCAGCATCTTCAGGCCGGTGAGCGAGTATGGCTCGTCACCGCGACACCGGTTGAGCTTGCCAATATCCTGGCGCGCCGGCTCGGGCTGACCGGAGCTCTCGGCACCGTCGCGGAGACGTCGGACGGCGTGTACACCGGGCGACTGGTCGGCGGCCTACTGCACGGGGAGGCCAAGGCCGCGGCAATCCGGGCGCTGGCCGAGCGTGAGGGCCTGGACCTGTCCAGGTCGAGCGCCTATAGCGACTCGTCCAATGACCTGCCGATGCTGGAGCTCGTGGGCCACCCGAACGTGGTGAACCCCGACGGCGAGCTGCTCAGACGGGCTCGGAGCGGGAACTGGCCAGTACACGACTTCCGGTCGGGCCGACGGGTCACGATGGTTGCGCTGCCGATGGCGGCGGGTGCCGGCGCGCTGGCCGGCGGCCTGGCGGCCGGATTCGCGCTCCGGCGGCGGCGCGCTGGCGGATACCGCTAGCCGAAGGCGGGACCTCGCGCCACGACAAGCTCGTCAAGCTTGGCCTGGATGGTATCCCGCACCCGGTCGGCGAGCTCGGCGACGAGGTCCTCGTCCGGCTCGGTCTCCTTAGGCATCGCAGCGGGCGACTCGCAGGTCGGCACCGCATCGCAGAACTCGATGATCCAGTTCGACGGCAGCGGCACGGCGCCCACCGGGCCCAGCCACGGGAAGAGTGGCGTCAGCGGGAAGTAGGGCAGCCGCAGCGCCCGAGCCAGCGCCGGCGAGTTCCGGAGCATCGGGTAGATCTCCTCGGCGCCGACGATGGCGCAGGGGATGATCGGCACGCCGGCCTGGATCGCGATCCTGGCGAAGCCGCCGCGGCCGAACCGCTGCAGCTGGTATCGCTCGCTGAACGGCTTGCCGATGCCCTTGAAACCCTCCGGGAACACCCCGACGAGTTCGCCGGCCGCGAGCAGGCGCAGCGCCTCGCCAGGAGCTGCCCTAGTGTGGCCGCTCCGGCGCGCCAGGGACGACAGCACCGGCACGGTGTACACCAGGTCCGCTCCGAGCAGCCGCAGGTTACGCCCGGCGGGATGCTCGGCGAAGACCGCTGCCTGCAGCATGATGGCGTCCAGCGGGAGCACGCCGGAATGATTAGCGACGATCAGGGCCGCACCGCTATCCGGGATGCTGGCCAGCCCGCGCGCCTGAACCCGGAACCAGCTCCGGTACAGCGCGAGCGCTGCTGGCATCAGCACGGCCGAGTTCAGCTCAGGATCGAACCCGAACTGGTCGACCTCGTACTCGCCAGCCAGGCGCCGCCTGGCGAACTCGGCCGCGCGCGCGGCCCGTGACCGCCAGTCCGGCGATCCGGCGGGCCCGGTGCCAGTCACTGCGAACCTCTCATCGCGGACCCGTCATGACCGATCAAGTCCGGGCAACTCAGTCCGGGCAACTCAGTCCGGGCCGATCAGTTCAGGGCGAATCAGTCCAGGCGGCAACAGCCAGGACGACCTCAGGCGCGAACGCCTGGCCGGCTAGCCGGCTACTTCTTGTTCCTGCGCTGGACGCGCGTCTTGCGCAGCAGCTTGCGGTGCTTCTTCTTCGCCATCCGCTTGCGCCGCTTCTTGATGACTGAACCCACGAGACCACCCTCAATTGCTTCCTGGCTGACGGACATGTCCGCGTTACATGCTCGCCACATCCGGCGGCCGGGCACATGCCAACGCCACAGCGTACCCCCGCTGGGCCGCATTGCCCGGCATCGCCCGGCATCTGGCCCATCTGCGGGCTCGGCCCGGGCCTTGCCGGGGCGGGCCCGGCTAGGGCGGAACCGGCGACGATGCGATCAGCCCGATGCCACGAACGCTTCCCTCAGATAGCCGCTCACGGCCTGCTCGGGCACACGAAACGACCGTCCGACCCGGATCGCATCGAGCTCGCCTGAGTGAACAAGTCGGTAGACGGTCATCTTGGAAACCCGCATGATCGCGGCCACCTCGGCCACGGTCAGGAACCTGACCTCGTTGAGTGGAGTAGCGTCTGCTGCCATTGATTGCCCTCTCCCGACCGAACTGTTACGCCACGCGAGACCTGGCGCATCAGTCACGCCCGTCTCCAGCGTAAGTCCTGTATGGAAAAGGGCAAGCCGTGCGAGCGCTGCCAATTCGGCGCTACCCCCGGCGATCGGCGCAGATTCGCCGCCGCCCGCTCATATCCGCAGGTGAACGCCCTAGCGAGGGTCAGTGGCCAGGGACCCCAGCTGCCATTCCCGTGCCATTGCGTCCAGCCATACTCAGGGCTCCCGCCGCTTTCCACAGTCGTCGGGCACCAGCGGCAGCGCCGGCGGCTAGCCTGCGCCGAGTTCCCGGCCGCGATCTCGGGCTGCCTCGATGGCGGCGAGTATGGCCGCGCGCACGCCATGCCGCTCAAGCTCGCGGATCGCGTTGATGGTGGTGCCACCTGGCGAGGTGACCGCCTCGCGCAGCAGCACCGGATGCTCGCCGGAGTCGCGCAGCATCGTGGCCGCGCCGTAGACGGCCTGCTTCACCATCTCCAGTGCGGTCTGGCGCGGCATGCCGAGCAGTATCCCGGCGTCGACCATGGCCTCGACCAGGAAGTACACGTAAGCCGGTCCGCTCCCCGATAGCGCCGTGGCGGCGTCTTGCTGCGATTCGGGGATACGGAGCACCTTGCCGACCGGACGCAGCAGCTCCTCGGCTCGGCGCAAGTGCTCCTCGGTGGCGTGCGGGCCGGGTGAGATCACGCTCATGGCCTCGTCGACCAGGACCGGTGTGTTAGACATCACCCGGACGACCGGGACATCGGCGCCGAGCCTGCGCCCGATAAAAGCGGTCGTGATCCCGGCCACGACCGAGATGACTAGCTGATCGGACGTGACGACGGGGCTTATCTCCGCCAGCAGCGCATCCATGTCCTGTGGCTTGACGGCGATCACGAGGGTCTGGGCCTTGGCGGCCGCCTGCGACGCCGACAGTACATCGATCCCGTAGGAATCGCGAAGCTGCTGGGCACGATCAGGACGGCGCGCCGCGGCGACAATCTCACCGGGCGAAACGACACCTGCGCGGAGCAACCCGGAGGCCAGGGCCTCACCCATCTTGCCCGCGCCCAGAATGGCGATCACGGGGGGAAGCCTACCGGGGGCACCAGGCGAGCCCCGGCGGCCGGCCTAGTGCCTGGAGCTGAGGGCCCGGAGGAAGAAGGCGAGGTTCGCCGGGCGCTCGGCGAGCCGGCGGACCAGGTACCCGTACCAGTCGCTGCCGTATGGCAGATAGACGCGCATCTGAGCACCCGACGCTGCCAATCTGGCCTGCTCAGCAGGACGGATGCCATAGAGCATCTGATACTCGAAGCTGCCTGGTTCGCGGCCTGCGGTGCCCGCCTTGACGGCCGCGATCTGGATCAGGCGCGGGTCGTGCGTCGCCAGCATGGGGTAGCCAGGGCCGTCGAGCAGGATCCGCATGCACCTGGCGTAACTGCGATCCGCGTCGGCGCGGCCTGGCAGGCCGACGTCCGCCGGCGCCTGGTAGGCACCCTTGCATAGGCGGACGCGCGATCCAGCCACCGCGAGCGCCCGGCAATCGTCGGCACTGCGGCGCAGGTAAGACTGGATGACGCAGCCAAGGTCGGGGAAGTCGGCGCGCAGTTCATCGACGAGCCGAAGCGTCGCGTCGACCCTGGCGTGGTCCTCCATGTCCATGGTCACCGTCGTGCCGGCATTGCGCGCAGCCGTCGCTATGCGGGCAATGTTTTCCAGCGCGGTCTTCTCGCCGTACTCGGCAAGCCCCAGCCCCACGGCTGTCGGCTTGACGGACACCTCGGTGCGGCCATGACCGGCCAGCCCGGCCGCGGCGAGATGGCCGAGCAGCCGGATGTATTCGTCGGCAACCGCAGCGGCCTGGTCCGGGTCAGTGGTGTCCTCGCCAAGGAAGTCGATCGTGACGAGCCGGCCGTCGGCGAGCAGCCGCTCGGTGACCGCCAGCGCATCGGCGGCAGTCTGGCCCGCCACGAACCTGGCGACTACATCACGCGTGACCGGCGTGGCCAGGATCACGTCGCGGGCCTGGCGACTGGCTGACAGGGCCAGGAGGGCTTGGCGCAGCACGGGGGAACCTCCAGGGAACGACGTTGTCCTCGGCCGGCCCAGGCTACTCGCGACCGCGGCCCGCCAGGCCGCCACGCACGCGCTTGAGCTCAATCTGGATGTTAGCGCCAGCATCCGGCGAAACGATGACCTCCTGGGCGGCCGCGACGCCGTCGACGGTCAGGGTCGCGTCGACAGGGGTCGTCCGCTTGATCAGCGCCAGGCCGATGGGGCCAAGCTCGTAGTGCCGGGCGGCCGACCCGGTAAATCCCACGCTCGCTCCCTCGAGCAGCACCAGATCACCGTGGGCCGGCAGCTTGTCCTCGCTGCCGTCGATGTGCAGCAGGACCAGGCGCCGCGGCGGATGGCCGAGGTTGTGAACCCTGGCGACCGTCTCCTGACCGCGGTAACAGCCCTTGCTGAGATGTACGGCCGTCTCGATCCAGCCGACCTCGTGCGGGATCGTCCGGTGGTCGGTGTCGAGGCCGATCCGAGGCCGCCCGGCCGCGATCCGAAGCGCCTCGTGCGCCCACATCCCGGCGAGTGCCGCCCCCGCTGCGCGCAGGCCGGACACGCTCTCAGCCAGTGCGGTGCGCGGCACGATCAGGTCAGTGCCGAATCCCGTGTCCAGCCGTACGGTGGCTGGTACCGCGCCGGCGGCCGGGACGCCAGGGCCGAGGAGCGTCAGTACCGCGTAGTCGGCGGAGACGTCTTGCACATCGACGCGCAGCATGAACTTCATCGAGGTCAGGAACTCCACCAGCGCGGCCGCGGTGCCCGGCTCGACATGAGCCCAGACGGCGGTCCCGTCGTCGGTGAGGGCCAGCTGGTGCTCGACGTGGCCCTGCGGGCTCAGCAGGAGCGCCTCGGCGCTGACGCCCGGGTCAAGGTGGTCCAGGTGCTGGGTGGTCAGGCTGTGCAGCCAGCTCAGCCGGTCGGCGCCGGTGATGCGCACCACACCCCGGTGCGACTGGTCGACGACGCCCCAGCGCGCGGCCAGCGCTCGCTGCTCGGCATAGGGATCGCCGTAGTGCGCGGCGACGCCTGCGTCCAGCCCGCCAGCTGCGACTGCTCCTGGCTCAGTGAGCAAGGGGCTGTTCATCGGCTGGCCGGACGGCTGGCAGTGGTAACGACCACGTTCCGGTCCCCTTTCTTGGTCTTGTCAGCCACGGCAGGCTGCGCACAGTCCGAACACGGTGAGATGGCCGACGTCGGTCAGGAACCCCCGGTGCTCCTCGAGAGCCACGACCAGCGGCAGCACGGCGGCCTGGTCTACCTCAGTGACCACCTCACACTGACGGCAGATCAGGTGCACATGCTGAGCGTCCTCGGCCAGGTGATAGCTGGGGGCGCCGTGGTGGATGTGGGTGTGCTGGACCAGGCCAAGCTGCTCCAGCAACTCCAGCGTCCGGTAGACGGTGGAGACGTTGATACCGCGTGCGGTCTGCCGCACCTCGCCGTAAATTTCCTCGGGCGTGGCGTGCTCAAGCCGCGCTACCGCCTCCAGGACGAGCTGGCGCTGCGGGGTAACTCGGTAGCCGCCAGCCCGCAGCTTGTCATCCCACGTCTGCACCATGGTGTCGAGTCTAATGACGCCCGGGCCACAAACACGCTTGCCTGGTACGCCCGCTGTGACGTAGCGTTTCGGCTAACGCAGGAAAGGAGGTGGTCCAACAGTATGCATAGATGTCGGACTTGCGAGGTGGCTGTCCGCTAGCCGCCGCCTGCGTGAAGCGCCTTGTCGCGGCTTGCCATGACGGGTGCATCACCGGCCGCTTATCGAGCTGACTGGTTCTTTCTGACTTCGGGCTGATGGCTGTGCCTGCTGCCCGGGGAACGAGTGGACCTGTCAGGGCGGGGCCGGCGAATTCACGGCAGACACCGGACCCCCGGGCTGACCGGCCTGTCCAGCCGGTCCCCTCGATGGGCCCTGATGGACGTGCGATCTTTGTGATCGCGCCGACAGGGGCTCGACGCGGGAGCGGCCCGGGGGTTTCTTATTCCGCTCCTGCCTAGCCGACGCGCTTGAGCTGGGCTGAGAGGTGCGACTGGAGCGGCTGTCCCATCGCGGCCATGTCGTAGGCCCAGCCGAGGTCGGCGCCGATGAGCCCGTAGAGCCGCCGCCCCGCGGTGACTTCCTTGGCCGTAGCTGTCCGTACGACGGCGTCGGTGGCAAGCTCGATCTTCGTGCCGGTGACCTGGCCGATGTAGATCTCGGTGATTCCGGTCGGGTGCGCGAGCACAACTTCGATGGTGCCGTCCTCCTGCGGCCGCCAGAAGCCCGTCTCCATGGCCAGTGGCCGGCCGATGGTGCCGTCCTCCTCGAGGAGCCAGCTGCGGCTGGAGTAAATCAGGAATGGCTTGCCGTTATGGCTGAAGCTGATCTCCTGGCCGAAGTTGGCGCTCTCGATGGTCGGGTAGCCGACTACGCCCGCGCCCTCCCACCGGCCGAGCAAGAAGCGCACCGGGCCTAGCGCGGGGTGCAATTCGAACTGCTCGGGCAGGCCGCGCGGCACGCCGTCGGCAGGATTATCCGTCCCCATTGCTAGCTGCCTTCCGCGCGATGCCCGCTGACGCGGTACAGCGCTACGACGAGGGCTGTCCCCGCGATCGCGACTAGGCCGAATGCGACTACCAGGACGACACCGCTCAGCATTGCCTCCATGCCTGCGGAGTGTAGGCAGCGCGGGCGCCGATCGCACGGCCGCCACGCCGCGGCCGCGCCAGGCACAGCCGCGCCAAGCACAAGCGCGCGGCAACCACAGCCGCGCGGAACCACGGGCCGCGCTAGGGTGATCTTCATGGCTGCCCCGCGCTCGCTGGTGCTCAAAGTAACCGTCGGCAAGGACGACCCTGAGCGTTGCAATCAGGCGCTCACTGTCGCCGCCGCCGCTGTCGCGAGCGGTGTGCCGCTTTCGCTGTGGCTAACCGGCGAGGCCTCCTGGATGGCACTCCCGGACGGGTGCCCGGACCTGGCCCTGCCGCACGCGACTCCGCTCCCCGACCTGTTCGCGGCTGTCCTCGGCGCGGGCACCGTCACGTTGTGCTCGCAGTGCGCGGCCCGCCGCGATATCGGCGCGGATGACGTCGTCAGCGGCGTGCGGATTGCGGGTGCCACGACGTTCGTCGCCGAGATACTGACGGACGGCGCGCAAGCCCTCGTGTACTAGAGCGTGGCTGCGGCGCCGGCTCGCAACTGATTCCGGTCAGCTACCTGCCGACCGCCGCGAGTCGTTCGGCGCGCAGCTGACTAGCCCAGTCCTCGGCATCCGGGTCGAGCGGGGCGAGGTGCCCGACCGCCCAGCTCAGCAGCAGATCGGCGAGGCCGGGATTACGGGCGAGCGCAGGCCCGTGCATGTACGTGCCGAGGACTTTCCCCGCATAGGCGCCCTCGGTGCCGTCGCCATTGCCGACGCCCATCGTGACCCTGGCCAGCGGCCGGGCACCGGGGCCTAGCTTGGTGACACCCTGATGGTTCTCGAACCCGGTGAAGCGCGGCACGCCGAGGACCGGATCGACATCGGCCACGAGCTCGCCCACGCCGCGCCGATCACCGCGGCCGCTGCTGATATCAAGGGCCCCGAGCCCAGCGACCGGCTCGCCCTCGACGCCACCGAACTCGTGGCCGAGCACCTGATAGCCGGCGCAGACCGCAAACACCACCGAGCCCTGGCCGGCCGCGGCCGCCAGGCCGCCATCGGCTCGCAGCCGATTTGCGGCCAGGATCTGCGGGAGGTCCTCACCGCCGCCGAGCAGGTAGATGTCGCCCTGCCGCGGCACCGGCTGGTCGGAATTCACCTCGATGGCGTCGACGTCGATGCCGCGCAGCCGGGCGCGCCGGCTGAGCACGAGGAGGTTGCCACGGTCGCCGTATGTGCTCAGCAGGTCCGGATACACCCAGACCAGCCGTACGGCGCTGGCGCCGCCTCGCGCTGACCGGCGTGCGGCCGGAGCAGGATCGGCGGTGGAACCACCGCGGACGGCCGGTGCGTCGTCCTCGCTGGCGGGCAGGCCAGCCGCGTGCCGTCCGGCCGCGCGCCTGACTGGGCCGTCAGGCCCAGGCTCCCCGTTCCCGTTATGGTGGGGCCCGCCTTGCGCCGGGATGATCAGGGTCTCGGCCACATCCTTGGCGGCGGAGTGCCGTCCCAGGCGGTCGGTCATCGGTCCGTCTCCCGCATCACTCGGTCCGGCCGAGTATCGCCCGGATCTGCTGAAAGGCCGTGTAGTTCGCGATCACATCGAGCTCGGCGCTGGTCACGCGGCCGACCGCATCGTCGATGCCGTCGACAAGCTCAAACGGAATCTCATCGGCTTCCAGCCGGACGGCGAGATCGAGACGCCGTTCCCCGGCCACGAACACCGGCCTGCCCCGCAGTACGCGGTAATCAACGTCCCACAGCCAGGAGGTGTCCTTGCCGTCCGGCGTCTGGGCATTAACCCCCAGCAGCACCGGCCCTGGACTCGGTGCGAGCACGTCAAAGGCCTCAAGCCAGCCGGCCGGGTTCTTCGCCAGCAGCAGCCGCACCAGCCGCCCGCGCCGCTGCACCTGCGTATACCGGCCCGCCACCGACGTGACCCGGCGAAGCCTGGGCAGCACCTGGTCGACATTGGCGCCAAAGTAGCTGGCGACGGCGAGCGCTATAACGGCGTTCGAGGCGTTGGCGCGGCCAGGCAGGGCGAGGGCCAGCTCCTGCAGCTTGCCTGAGTCGTCGATGACCGAATCCCCGCTCAGTACCCATCGGGTCGGTGGCCGGGCAAAGCCGCACTCGCCGCAACGCCAGCCAAGCTCGTCGCGGCGCAAGTGCGAGCCGCACTCCGGGCAGCACCAGGAATCCTCATGCCAGCGCTGGCCGGCGGCGACCCACGTCACCTGCGGCGCCGTCGACGCGGCCCAGGCGATCAGCGGGTCATCGGCGTTGGCTATGACGAGGCAGCCTTCCGCCTTGCCGAGCGCCTCCCGCCAACGGCGCGCGGTGAGCCAAAGCTCGGCCGCGCGATCCATCTGATCACGGCTCAGGTTGAGCAGGACGACCACGCGAGGGCGGGTGGCCTCGATCACTGCTGACAGATAGCGCTCGTCGGTCTCCAGCACGGCGTACGGCGCGTCCGGAGCGCGGCCTAGTGCCGAGGCCAGGCCGGCCTCCATGTTGGCGCCAAAAGCGTTGCTGGCGACGTCCTGGCCGAGCGAACCGAGCGCCGCTGTGATGAGCCGAGTGGTGGTGGTCTTGCCGTTGGTCCCGGTGACAAGCACGACCTGCCGGTCGGCGGCCAGCAGACGGAGCAGCTCAGGCTCGACCCGCAAACCAAGCACACCGCCGATGACTGAGCCGTCGCCGCGGCCGGTGAGCCGCGATACCCGGCCAGCTGCGCCGCTCAGGGACGTGGCGAGGCGCGCGCGCAGCGGAAGCTTGCTCATGTCGGCAGATGTTATCCGGCAATTGGATCGGCCTGGCGGGTTGCCAAGCTGCCCGCCTGGTCATCCGAGCCGACGATGAAGCGCCGCGGCCATGACAGCACCGCCTCCAGCCAGCCCGTGACGCCCATCTCCCCGGCGGCCTTGCCCAGCTGGCCTCGATGGCTTACGCCGATGGCGACGGCGCCGAGATCCTCGATGAATGCGCTCTGATCATCCTCGCCCAGCAGCGCCGACCAGGCGATGAGCCGGTTGCGGGTCACTTCCATTGACAGCGGGTGGCGGCGCAGACCGCTGATGCGCTGGCCGATCTTGATGTCCGCTCGGTCGGCCAGGTCCGGCAGCGCGTAGTCAAGCGGAGGGGCCGGCGCGAGCGGGTCGGGCGCGGGGGCGTCGTGCGGGCAGACTCGCTCGAGTTCGTGCAGCCAGCGAACCTGTGGGATGACCCAGGTCGTGCCGGGCCTGGTGCCCGCGCCCTTGCCGCCGTCGAGCATCGCAGCGGCCGATATCGCGCACGCCGCGGCCAGATCGGCCGGGTCATAGGACTCGCGCAGTGCCTGGCCACGGCCAAGCACCGCGCCATCGATCGCGGTTGCGAGCATGCACTCACGCAGCCGCCCGGCCAGGCTCGCCCAGCGCTGCCGAAGGGGCACCGGCACCCGCGGCCGCGGCCGGTTGACCAGGTGGGCCAGCACGTAGACCTCTGACCAGACGCGCAGCCAGGCGTCCTGCGGCGACCGTACAAGAAGGTCAGCGGCCCGTATCTCGACCAGGGTGCACGGCCGTTCGCCGGTGCAAGCGCGTCCGCAGGCGATCGACCGGCGACCAGCCAGCGGCAGTCCGGCGACCGCAGCCGCCGTCCGTTCAGCCGCCGTCTGCCCAGCTAGCGACAACCCAGCCGCCGTCTGCCCAGCTAGCGCAAACCCAGCCGCCGACGGCCCGGCCGCCGCGGCTGGGGCGCGCTCACGGTCACCGCCAAACGGGACCCGGACCCGCATCGGCCTGTCCATGCCATCGGTGAAGACCGCGGCTTCGCCTGGCGGGAGTGACACCACATGCCGCGACTGGTCGGCATCCAGGTTCATCGTGGCGCCCACGAGTTGCCGGTCGTCCGCGGCCGGCAGCCGGTGCAGCACCTTAAGCGCGGTGTTCTTGATCGCATCAGGCACAAGCTTGGCCGGGATCTGCTCGGCGATCACGACGCCCTCGCCGTAGGCGCGGATCTCTGCCAGCAGCCCGGCAAAGAGCTCGACCGCATGGGAGCTCGCGCCGGTCCGCCCGGCCCGCAGCAGTCGGTGAGCCTCCTCCAGCACGATGACGTGGCGCAGACCGTCGGTCCCGGCTGCGGCAGCTGGGGCTGTCTTGGCGCGCAGCCGGAGGTGCTCGACGATCCTGATGATAAGGGTGCCGATGACGAACGCCTTATCCTCGTCGTTGGCCACGTCCTCGAGCGCGAGCACGACGTTGCGATCCAGCAGCGCGCCGATGTCCGCCGGGTGACCGCCTTCGAAGAACCGGCCCGCCGAGCCGGATCGCAGCGACCTGAGCCTGATGTCGACGAAGCCGCGCATATCGGCTTGCAGTTCCCGGCCGTAACCCACGTCATCGATCACGGCCAGGGCGGCTGCCTGGAGTCTTGCCAGCGTCGGCACCGCAGGCGGCACGTCCAGGTCAGCCCGGCCGCCGCCAGTCAGCGGATCCCAGCCGCACTCTTCGTAGCTGCGCTGGAGCGCCTGCGACATGATCTGCGGGAACGGCTCAGGCGCGTCGAACGCGGCCATGAACAGCGCGCGAACCATGTCGATATGCGCCTGTACCGGGTAGCCAGGCTCGGGCGCGAGCGGGTTGACCGACAGCGGTACGGATTCGGGATCCGCCGGATTGATGACCGTGACGGCCCACCTGGCCCCGCCGTCGTCCTGGTCGGTCGCTGCCTCGGCTGTGCCTGCGGGCTGCGCCCCGGTTGAGCGGGCCAGTCCGGCCAGCCTCGCCCCCATGGCTGCGTACTCCGACTTGACCGGCTCGATCGCTAGCCAGCCGATGCCGGCCAAAGTCAGCTGCTCCAGCAGATGCCGGATGGTCTGCGACTTGCCAGCACCGGTCGCGCCAGTGACCAAAGCATGCCGGTTCAGCGTGGCGAGCGGAATCCGCATGGCGCCAACAGGCCGGTCCTGGCCGTCCAGGATGCTGCCGAGTTCGACCGACCGCCCGGCCGAGGGCTCGCTGGTGACGTCGAAGTAGCCCGGCTGCATGATCCGCAGGCCCGGTACTTCTCGTCTCGGCAGGCCCGTCAGAGCGGCTAGCGCGCCCGCGGTCGCCGCGAACGGCACCATCGATCCGTCCGCCGGGTCCGCCAGCTTGGCCGCTAGCACGTCGGCGAACTCCTGCGCGCCGTCCGGACAGCGCAGCCGGTACGGATGCGCGCTCAGGTCGGCAGCGCCCACCAGTACCGGTGCGATCAGCCGCAGGTCCTGCTCGGTTGCCGCGCCCGCCAGCACGCGCACGTGCCACAGGCCGGCTTCCCGGTAGGCGTCCAGTTCGGCCAGCCGGCGTTCGGCCCGGTCTGCCTCGAACCGGGCGTCCTCGTGCTCGTACCGGCGCAACACAGTGAGCTGGTCGCGCAGATCAGCCGCCTCGGCGTCAAGCAGGTCCGTCGGGTCGGCGACGATGAGCCAGCCGAACGGCCGGCCCATCAGCGTCTGCAGCGCGGACTCGAACAGCGTGGGCAGCACCGGCCCATCGGACCGCGCGGCGTGGCCGGCCGCGTCCGCGTGCAGGGGCACCTGCCGGCCAGGGCACGGCGCCCAGACAAGCTGATCGAGATCGGCCAGCATGTTGCCGTCGATCATGACGCCGTGCGCGCCCCACGGGAACAGCATGTCCACGACCGGCAGCGGCTGACCGGCGCTCGGCGTGGACTCACCGTCTGATCCGGCGGCGCTTGCAGGCAGGCTCACGGCCGGCAGCCCAACGCCGGGCAGCCCGGCAGCGGGCAGGTCGATGGCCGGTAGCGGCCCAGCGTTGGTGATCAGCTCGAGCGGCGCTCCGCCGCCCCGTGACAGCCAGCCAGCGATGAACGGCCGCCGGTGGCGGGCCGCGTTCATGATTGCTGGCAGCACGGACGCGTAGTCGCTGTCAGCCGTGCCGCCGAGGTTATGAGCGCTGATCGCCTGGACCCGGTACCAGAGTCCGGCCGTTCCGCCGCCGATGCCCGACTCCACGCCCATGGTGCGTGCTTACCAGGCCGGCTGCCAGCGTGCTACCGGATTCAGCCGAAATGTGACACTCGGCCTAGCTTCATTCAGTTCGGTCACAGCTCCACGGTGCCGAAAACGCAGGTGACGGTGCTGCCACCCACCCAGACCTGGCCGTCACCGTCTGTGGTGATGCGGACTTCCCCAGTGCGGCCGAGCGCAGTTCCCTGCCGGGCCACGTAAGGCGCCGTCGCGCGGCCAGTGGCCAGCAACCACTGGGCGAGCGAAGCATTGAAGCTGCCGGTGACCGGATCCTCGTCTGTAGTCCCGTTCTTGGGCAGGAACGCCCGCACCTCGAACGCGGCCGGACCCCCAGCCGGGTAAGGCCCGGCGATGCCGAGATCCAGATCTGTCGGCCCAGGCCGCACCGCGAGCACCGCGTCGGCGCTCGCTAGCAGCACGGCGATCCAGCCGGGCCCGTTGTCGGCCCACTGAAGGTCGACGATCTCGTCCCGGCTGATCCTAAGTATCTCGGCCACATGCTCCGCAAGCTGATCATCCACCGGGCCGGAACGCACCAGCGGCGGCGCAGCGAACCTGAGGCCCTTTTGACTCGTGGCAACCGTCACCAGCCCGGCGCCGCACTGCTGGCTCACCCTGCCTGGCTCGCGCGGTGTGCCGCCAGCCTCGAGCCACGCGTGGCAGCTGCCGAGCGTCGGGTGCCCGGCGAACGGCAGTTCCTGACTCGGCGTGAAGATGCGCACCAGGTAGTCGGCCCGGTCGTCCGATGGCTCGACGACGAAGGTCGTCTCTGACAGGTTCGTCCAGTTCGCGAAACGCTGCATCTGGCTGGTGGTGAGCCCGTCAGCCCCGAGAACGACTGCCAGCGGGTTGCCCCCGTAAGCGGTCTCTGTGAAGACGTCCACTTGGCGGAATTGCCTGAGCATGGCCTACATTCTCGCAGATGACCCGGGCCGCGTGGCGGAGTCGGCACTGCCGCCGGCCGGCTGCGCGAAGCCTGGCGGACACGCCGCCAGGGTGGCGGTCGGGAGCGCCATGATGGCGGGATTGGCGTCAGCCAGCAGCACCTGCCGGCCCTCCGGCGCTGGATAACACAACAGGAGAGCGCTCTGCGGTAGCTGCTGCAGCTCGTGCTGCTCGACGAGAGACTCGCGTGACCGCTGGCTGGTCCTGGCCGCGGAGTCGCTGCTCCCGATCGCCTTAGACGTGCTCCAGCCCCACGACGTGCCGGAGCTGATCCCCGCCGTGATGGACTGCGAGTCGCACACTGCTGCCGACGAGCTCTGATCCCGGCTGGCTGACCCGGTGAGGTCCGCGAACGGCGCGACGGCGCCCGGCCGACTGCGGCTGCGGCTGCGGCTGCGACCGGTGGTTGTGGTGACCGAGTCCGATCCGGTGACCGAGTCCGCCGTGCCGACCGTGCTGGTATACGACCCGCCGACGGTGTCGGTGAGCGTAGTACCGATGGTGTCGGTGAGCTGGCTGACCAGGAACCTGTGCTCGGTGCCGATTTGCTCGGCCGCGATCCGCGCATCTTCGGCATTGCCGAGTCGCATGAAGCCCACGGCCGCATCACCGCGGCCGAGCCGTTCGCGCACGTGCGCCGGAATGGAGCGATAGCCGAGCACGAGCCCGGCGCCGGACGTCTCGGCGGCGTCGGACAGCCGGTCCAGGATGACGCCAGGCAGCCGCTCGGCCCCGAGCAGGCAGATCGTCTGCTGCCACCGCCTGCCGGGCGGCGCCTGGCGAAGGGTCGCGGTCAGCGCGATCACCAGGTATGCCGCTAGGACTGCGTTGGCGACGCTGGCGGCGCGCCGGTCGAGCCAGACAATTTTGAGCCGGCTTGGCGGCCTGGTCCCAACGGCAGTCCCAAGCGGCGCTAGTACGCGCAGCCTCGCCTCGATGCTCCAGGCGCGCTCGGTGAGGAGTTGCGCTGCGCCGCGACCCGCCAGGTTGCTGAGCCCGGCCAGCTGGTCATGCGTGAGCTCGCCCGAGACAAGGTGCTCAGCCGGACCGCCGATCTGCCCGAGCACCCGCAGGCCGGCAATCAGTTGCGGCATCGTCGCGTGGACACCCAGCGCCTGGAGCACGCCGCCGAGCAATGCCGCATCCCGGGCCGGGTCCCCCGCCGTGGCTCCAGTCGCCCCGCCTGGCCCGTCGGCGGCGCTGACGGTCTGCGCCAGCACGTCCCCGAGCACGTCGGGCGGCATCAGCGTGCCGAGCTCGAGCTGCGGCAGGTCGGCCGGCAGCACCCACACCTGCGGGCCGATGCCCGTCTGGCGTGCCACCGTCAGGAGGTCGGTCGCCACGCCGCCCTCAGTCAGGTCGAGAACGGTGACATCTCCGCCGGCCGCCAGCCGAGCTGCGGCGATCATGGTAACCAACGCTGACCAGCCGGTCAGCGTGCCGCCTGCCACGTCGACGCGGTGCACGGTGGTCGGCAACGTGACTGGATACCACTGCGGCTGACCGCGCAGCGAGGTGCTGCGCAGCTTCCAGGCGCGGACCTCGCGGGCGTGCTTCTCCTGGCGCGCAGCTAGCTCACGGCGCTGCATCGCGGCCAAGCCGGCCACCCGCAGTTCTTCCGCTTGCAGCTGCGCAGCCAGTGCCCTGTTATCGCGCCAGCTCGACAGGGCGCCGCTGCTCCCCGCGTAGACAGCAGCGCCGGTCGCCAGCAGCGCGACTCCAGCGGGCAGCAAACCCGCCAGCCACGCTATGACCGCAGCAACGGCGACCGAGATGCCTGCCGCGCACGTCAGCCTGGCGGGCCGGGCGAGCCTGGTGTGCTCGCGCCGCTGCGCGGCCACCCAGGCCGCGCTGATGCCGTCGGGTTCTGCCAGCCCGGGCAGCCGCGGTCGCCGCCCCGGATCGGGGCCAGGATCAATGTGCTGCCAGCCCACGTACACCCGGTCAGCCCTGACTCGGCCGCGCGGCGCGGTCGCGGCCACGGCGCGGCCAGCGGACTCCGGCCAGGACTCGGCGCCGTCAGGACCGGCGACCGCCAGCCGGCTGGCCGTGTTCTCCGTGCTCTTCGTACTTTCCGTGTCGCTGAAGGTCATCGCAGGCGCTCCCGCGAGATCGGGACGAGACGGCAGTTCGCGGTCACCCGCGCTGACTGGATGTCCGGCCGGATGCCAGCAAGGACGGTGAACTCGCCGGCATGCTGACGGGAAAGAATGCCAGTAATTGTCCGGCTTGCGCTGTTGGCGCTAGCGCTCAGGAGAGATTCCATAGGGCGAGAGGTTGCATCTGCTGCCCAAAGTGGGGCGTCATGTCCACCCTGCTGCCCTATGGGCTGGCCGATGGAGAGCCCAATGCGCGATCCGGCGGCCAACCCGGCGCCAGTCGGGATAGGAATACGGACAGGAGCGGTGTCCGGCCGCGGAGCCGCCAGACCCAGCGCAAGCTCAGTGGCCACGGATCCGCTGACGACCACGACGGCAGTCTCGCGCGCCAGGTGGATTGCCTGCGCCGCGCTCGTCGTGCTCACGACGACGGCGCTTCCGGCCAGCGGCCCGAGCGTAAGAAGTTCCGCCAGCAGGGCCGGCTCGACGCAGTCGGCGCCGCGGATCCAGGCCAGGCAGTCGGCCCGCAACCCGAGCTCGCGCAGACCCTCCAGGACGCTGACCAGCTCGACGACGGCCTGGCTGGCCGCATCATGATGCGCGGTCGCGATCAGCACGGTCTCGCGCTTGCGGATCGCCCGCCCGACGGCGCCGACGACACCGCCTGCGACATCACCGGCCTCTCCGTCGGCTACACCGCCGGCGACATCATCGGCCACTCCGTCGGTTACATCGCCGGCCACACCACCGGCGCCGTCCGGGGCGGCACGGGCCACACCGGGTCCGGTCTGGATGACGGGGACGCCGAGTGGCCCGGCCATCTCGCTGATACGTCCAGCCACCGACGCCTGTCCGGGGCAGTCCAGGATCAGCACCGTCTTGCGCCGCCGGAGCGCCGCGCACACGACCGCGAGGCCGAGCTCGTCAGTGTCCTCGCCGGCAAGGAGGACGCCACGCGCGGCTTCGGACCAGCTGACGCTCGCTAACCTCCCGGTGGCAGCCTCCACGCCGAGGGCGAACCCGTCACGAGTGACGGTGTGACCGGCTGCCAGCGTCGCCGCCGCCACCCGGCGGCGGCTGACCGCGACCAGGCCCGGCCGCCACCGCCAGTTCGATTCGCGTCGCCACCAGCCGAGCCACAACACGAGCCACGCCTCGCCGCACGCAGCCAGCAGCGCGAGCGGCAGCTGCCTCGGCAGCCACGTCGCGGCGCCCGCAACTGCAACGGCGGGATGCGCAAGGCGGCCTGGATGCGCTGCCGATTCGAGGATGTAAGCCGCCAGGCGGCGGCTCCCTTCGACATAAGCAGCTGCTGCTCGGGCTGGGCCGATGGCGGCTAACCAGATCGCGCTGGCGAGCGCCGACGCAGCGAGCCAGTGCGGCCGCCAGCGCGAGACGCGGCCGACCGCGACGAGGATTATGACGGCCAGCAGCGTGACCTGAGCGAACAGAATCTGGCCGACTATGATCGCGGCGGCCAGCCCCGCGAATAACTCGCCGCGACGGTGGCCAGCAGGGTCAGCCGCGCGCGAGCGCCGTGGCTGGCGCTCGGCCAGCCCGATGGTCGTGGTACGCATAGCGGGTCAAGGTTCCCAGTCCTCAAGAACATGTGTCCAGGAACCTGACAAACTGCCGGCATTTCCGTCGGGCAGCGGCGACACCGGCGTCTGCACCACGACGCGGAACAGGTCCGGCCGGAGCACGGCGATCGTCAGCGCTACTGGCCGGCCGGAGTCCGGCTCGTCGAACCGGATCGTGACGATCATCGCCGGCTGGCCCGCGCTGAGCCGGAGGCTACGGGCCACCGACGGCGGCGGTGCCTGCAACTCGATGTACAGCGCAGCCGCCGAGCCCGCCAGCCCTTGCTCAGCAGCCCGCGGCGCCTCCTCAGCCTCGGCCGCATCGTCGCCAAACCCGGTCAGCTGGAGAAGGTTGAGAGTCTTCGGCAGCCGCGTGGCAGCCGCCTCGTCCGGCCGCAGCCCGATGTCACGCGGAAGGTAGGTCGTCGACAGCGCAGCAGGCTCGCCGCCGGCAGTCCACAGGTATCTCACCACGCACACCTGCTGATCGGCCGGCATGCGCAGCGCCCAGCTGATGTCCTCGGGCGGCAGGCGCCAGGTGACCTGGCGGCTACGGCAGGAGAACTCTCCGCCCATGGCGTCGACAAAGGATTCCAGTCCGGGAACGCCTTCCAGGCTGATGACGTACTCGGCCGGACTGGCGCGATACACCTGACCATCGGCAAGGCGGCGCACCAGGTGCCTGCTGACGAGTTCCTCGACCGCAGCGTCGATCTCCGCGGCGCTGACGTTATAGCGCCGGGCGAGCGCGGAGTGCCGGGGCAGTCGCCAGCCTGGCTCGTGGTGGACGAGCGCCGCAGCGAGTCGGTCGGCAAGCACGCTCACCGCGGGCCCCGCGACCTGCGCTCCCCAGCCTTCCGGTCCAAGCCGACGCGACCCACGGGCACCCCGTTCCGACGATGTGGCGCCAGTCCCTCCGGACGCGGGCAGCGCGCGACCAGCGGACACTTCGGCGGGCGGCTCGTCAGCGTCCGCGGCTGCCGGCCAGCCGATGTGCGGGATGCTCATCGTCACTCACTCAGAGTTACGGCGTGAATAGACGGTGCGGTGCCCTGTGACCGCCAACTCCGACCGAAAGAGCCCAGTCAGAATGCTGACCGTGCCGCCGATGATCACCACGCCTATCTGCCGCCTCGCCCCTGATTTCGGTGATCGCCAGCCGGCGGTCTGGCGTCTGATGAGGTCATTTCTAGGCGAGTCACTTGAACATCCGTTGAACCAGGAGCAGCCAGTCAAGTGACGGACAGGTGGCAAACAGAAGAACAACACCGCTTGGGGCGGTGCGGCCGGGTATCAGGTCCGCACTGCCCCAAGGCTCTGACGCTCGCCACGTCCGGCGCGACCAGCTGACCCGCGCGACCGGCTGGCCCGCGCGACCGGCTGGCCCGACCGGCCAAGGCGACCGCCGTGCGCGACCGACCCGGCCGACCCGGCCGACCCGCCCGGACGACTAGACGGCTACGTCCAGCTCCCTGATCTCCCCGGTCGCGGCGCTGACTCCCCGGTCGGTGCTGATCCCGCCCGGCGCCAGCACACGCAAGGTCCAGTCGCCCGGCGCGGCGAAGAACCGGAATCCGCCGTCCTCGCCCAGCGGCACCTCAGCCACGAAGTCGCCGCCCGAATTCAGCAGCCGGGCGTAACCCACCGGCACCGGCGCGCCGTCCTTGGTGACCTTGCCCTGGACGATGGCCTGGTTGCCGGCGTCCTTGATGGCGGCTCCGCCGGCTGGCGCACCGCAGCCCGCAGCAGCGCCAGCCGCCTGACTTGCTTGAGTAGCCTCAGTCACGACTCGTCTCCCAGCTTGATCGGAACGCCGACTAGCGAGCCGTACTCGGTCCACGAGCCGTCGTAGTTCTTGACGTTCGGCTCGCCCAGCAGCTCGTGCATGACGAACCAGGTGTGCGCGGAGCGCTCGCCGATCCGGCAGTAGGCGATCGTGTCGATGCCGAAGTCGACGCCCGCCTCCGTGTACAGCGTCTGCAGCGCGTCGTCGGACTTGAACATGCCGTCATCTTCGGCGGCCTTCGACCACGGGACGTTCCTGGCAGTGGGGACGTGACCGCCGCGCTGCGCCTGCTCCTGCGGCAGGTGGGCGGGGGCGAGCAGGCGGCCGGCGAACTCGTCCGGTGATCGCACGTCGATTAGGTTCTTGTTGCCGATGGCGTTGACCACTTCGTCACGGAAGGCCCGGATGGAAGAGTCCTGCTCCTGCGCTGTGTAGCTGGTGGCGGGGCGCGACGGCACCTCGGTGACGAGCTCGCGCGAGTCGAGCTCCCACTTCTTCCGGCCGCCGTCCAGCAGCTTGACGTTCTGGTGGCCGTACAGCTTGAAGTACCAGTAGGCGTAGGCCGCGAACCAGTTGTTGTTGCCGCCGTAGAGGATCACAGTGTCGTCGTTGGAGATGCCGCGCTCCGACAGCAGCGCCGCGAAGCCATCCCGGTCGACGAAGTCCCGGCGGACCGGGTCCTGCAGGTCCTTCTTCCAGTCGATCTTCACGGCCCCACGAATGTGGCCCTTGTCGTAGGCGCTGGTGTCCTCGTCGACCTCGACCAGGACGACGCCCGGGTCGTCGCGATGCGCCTCGACCCACTCAGCGTCCACCAGGACGTCGGAACGGCTCATGCTCAGATCCTCCTCTGTCTTAGCCAGACCTCGCGGTGAGCTCCGGCTCGTCGAGCAGTTACTCGGTTTGAGTTAGCTTCGACCGGCGCCGGCCTGGGCGGGCCGCATGCGCCGGATGATCAGGTACATCTCGCAGCCCAGGCAGAGCCCGAATACCCCGTTCAGCACAGCGGCTACGAGCCCGAGCGCCGCCGCGACCAGGCCAAGCGGCCGCAGCCCGACCGCGAACCCAATAATTCCGATGATCGAGATCACCAGGCCTACTGCCTGGGCGAACCTGGGCGGCGCCTCGGCCTCGAGCTCACCGGGCGGGCCCAGCCGAGGCCTGACCAGCCACTGATAAAGCAGGCCGTACGGAGAGTGACGCAGGCCGAGGATCGCCCCGGTGGCGAATACCACCGCCTGCGCCGCGAGCAGCCAGACGTTGCCCGTGATCAGCACGACGGCGAAAACGACCATCGTGATCAGCGCACCGAACCGCGGCCCGCGCGGGTCAATCTCCATCTGCCAGGTTTCCCTTCGATGCCATCCAGACCGGAGTACGTCCTGAGCCCTGCTGGTAGTTCGGCTGAGGTCGTCCCGTACCTGCCCGCTTGTGCACGGATTTAAGGACGGGAACGGGGCCGCGAGCGTGCGCGGCGATCCGCATGTTCGCCGCTGGCCTGTAGGCCAGGACGGAAGCGGTGAGCAGGCCCGCGGCTGCTAGCCCGCCGGACAGATGGCAGTGGCCACGCGGCAGAAGTCCACCGCGCGGCGCTTAGTCAGCGCGATATCGGGGCATCTGGCCGCGTTCGCGCGATGCATCACTGCAGGCACGCTGCCGATGCTATGCGGGCCGGCTGCTGCTGTCACTATCTTTAATCCCGATCTTATTAATAGGAATCATTGCGGCTCTACTGCCACGCCGATGGCGGCGATCACGTCCGGCTTGCGCGGCTGGCCGCTGGCCCGGCGGACAATCCGGCCGCCCTCACCGAGCACGAAAACGGTCGGCGTCCGCAGGACGTTGAGCTGCCGGACGAGGTCCAGTCGCGACTCGGCATCTATCTCGATGTGGCTGACACCGTCAGTCATTCCCGCTACATCAGCGAGGATCCGCCGGGTTGCCCGGCACGGTGCGCAGAACGCCGACGAAAACTGCACCAGCGTCGCCCGCTCGCCGAGGGCGTGCCCGAGCTGGTCGCTGGTCAGGATGCCCCTCTCGGCTGGCACTGATGCGGCTGGCACTGTCGCGGCTGGCACTGTCGCGGCTGGTACTGCCGCACCTGGTATTGCGTCGACTGGCGACGACGCAGCGACCAGGTCAGCTGGCCCGGCCAGGTCTGGCAGTGGTCCGTCGCCGTCCGTCAGCGAGCCGGCGAGTCCCGCACCCTGGAGCACTCGCGCGCTGAGCGGCTGCGAGGCACCCGCTCTCGCCCGGCCAGTCCGTGGCGCCCGCGGGCCGCGCATCCGGCCATTTGTCAGCCGCCAGACCGTGCCCGCGACGAGGGCGAGCGCTAGCGCGCCGACCAGTGCGCCAAGTCCGGGTGTCATAGCTGCTATCAGCGCGCCGGCGGCGCGTCGCATTCCCGGCTTAGCTGGCGGGAATGCTCACCAGCACCTTGCCCGAGCTGGTGATCTGGAAGCTGTGCACGGAACTAGCCGAGACCGGCGACGAGACCGAGTACCAGGCCTTCTGGCCATAGTCGGCGCCGACTATCCATGACCCCGCATACACGCGGCCCGCCTTGCCCACCACCCAGAACTGGCAGGCAGTTCCCGGCCTGATCCCGCTCACCCCTACCCGCATCGCGGTGCTAGACCACGGAGTCGTCGTGTAGTCGACGACCGCGGCCACATGCGTGCGGGCATTCACGCCCGCCGCAACATCACTGCCGCCCGACGCCGGCTGCGGCGTGGCCAGCTGCGTCGCCACCAGGGTTGCGGTGCCGGCCGCAATCGCGGCCGAGGCTGCCACCGCTAGCGCACCACGCCACATCCGGGTCCGGCGCTTGGCTGACACCTTCCGCAGCAGCGAGTTCAGCAGCTCCGCGGGCGGCTCGGCCATGTCCGGCAGGCCACTCGGCGCCAGGCTGAGCCGCTCGACGTCCGCCGGGGGCACCCGGCTCAGCATGGCCGGCAGGCTAGCAAGCCCGGCCAGCTCGTCCCGGCACGACGCGCACTCCGCCAGGTGCTCCTCGACTGCCGCCCGCTCCGCCGGGTCAATCGCCCCGACCACATACACCCCGAGCAGCTGCCGCATCTCTCGGCAGGCGGGGACGTTGAATCCGCTGATCGTCATGGCGCCAGCCCCCGTTCCTCTAGCGCGAGCCGAAGCGCGCGGAGCGCATAGAACGTGCGCGACTTCACCGTTCCGGCAGGCACGCCCAGTGTCGCAGCCGCCTCGTTGACCGACTTGCCCCGATAGTAGGTCTCGAGCAGCACACGTTTGTGCTCCGGCCGCAGTGAGCTCAGCGCATCGGAGACGGCCCAGGATTCCAAGGCCCGCTCGGCTTCGTCTGGTGCAGGCACTAGCTCCAGGGCCGTCTCGCCGACTTCCTGCGGCCGGGCCTTGCGTGCCCGGTATGAGTCGATTGCCAGATTGCGCGCGACCGCGAACAGCCACGGCCGGGCCGGCCGGCCGGCGATCGCCTCAGGATGCTGCCAGGCCCGCAGCAGCGTCTCCTGCACGATGTCCTCGGCTCGCTGCCGGTCACCGCTCATCAGGTGGACCGCATACCTCAGCAGCGGAGCGGCATGCTCGGCATACAGCGCACGAATAAGCTCCTCGTCGGAAGAAATCCGACGGGAGCCCCTGGCTCCAGCACCGCCCAAGCCCGCCATGCCCTCTACCACGTGCGCCGCGTCCGCGCGGTTCACTATTATCTGCCCCGACTTCGCCTGCCAGCTGGCGGCGCCACTGGAATGGCGGCGAACCTACAGAGCAGGGCAGCACGACCGGCAGTGTCAGCCGCCCGCGAATGGCGGCAGCACCTCGATGACGTCGCCATCGCGCAGCACGACCGAGTCGGCCGCCCGCAGCCCGACCGGGTCCCCGTCGATCAGGAACGAGGACCTGGCCAGCACAGCGCGCAACCGCTCCGCACCTGCTGTCCTTGCAGCTTGCGCTGTCTCTGCCGCTTGCGCCAGGGCGGCCGCGAGCGTATCAGCGGTCAGGCGCTGCTCGGCAACGCCGGCCGCTTCCTTCGCTGCTGCCCAGTAGCGCATGGTCACTGTGGCCATGTCAGCTATCCTCGCTCATAGCGGCACCGGACAATGACGACCCGGGGGTAGACGCGGGATTTGTGGGTTCTCGTTCCGGCAGTTGGCGCCGGGGGCCGGAGGTGGCGGCGGTTGAGCAATGTCCTGTTGCTGACCAGTGCGCGCGAGCCGGCTGCTGAGATCCTGCCCGGGCTCGGTCTGCTGCCGCACGCGGTCCGGGTAGCTCCCGCCGCGGTCGAGCACGTGACGAACGGCCCCGTTCCCGATGCCGTCTTCGTCGACGCTCGCCGTGACCTCATGCTCGCTCGGCGCCTGCTGATGGCGCTGCGGTCGACAGCTAGCCCGATCCCGCTGATCGCGATCGTCACTGATGGAGGCTGGGCTGCAGTGTCGGCGGACTGGGGCGCGGACGACCTGCTGCTCTACACAGCCGGCCCGGCCGAGGTCGAGGCGCGGCTGCGGCTGGCGATAGGGCGGCGCACCCAGTCGGCGACTCAGCTGCCGGACGAGATCCGCTCCGGCGGGCTAGTCGTGAACGAGTCGACGTACTCGGCCCGGATGCACGGCCGCTCCCTCGACCTGACCTTCAAGGAATTCGAGCTGCTGAAATTCCTGGCCCAGCACCCGGGGCGCGTGTTCACCAGGGCGCAGCTGCTCCAGGAGGTATGGGGCTACGACTACTTCGGTGGCACCAGGACAGTCGATGTGCACGTCCGGCGGCTCCGAGCCAAGCTCGGCGCGGAGAACGAGGCGCTGATCGGCACGGTCCGAAACGTCGGCTACCGGTTCGTGCCGATCAAGACCAGCCCCCGCCCTGACGGCGCCGATGGTCTCACGGACCGCTCCGGCAGCGAGGATCTGGCAGCGGACGACGACATTGACGCGATGGACTCCGCAGACGAGCTCGGCCTCCCGGCAGTGGCGCATGCCGATCGGTGATCCGGCCGGCGAGCCGGATCGCGCGCAGGTTCGCGTCAGCGGTCCGCTGCCCGCCGAGCAGGCCGCGGAAGTCCTCGACCTCGTCCGCCGGGCAGCCGAGGAGGACGGCGTGAGCCCGCTGTCGGAGCACGTCATGCTGCACCTCCGCTACGGCGGCGATCCCCGCGCTCGCAACGTCCTGCTCTGGCAGGACGGCACGCTCGCTGGTTACGGGCACCTGGATCCCACCGATCCCGTCGAAGGACCAGCCGGCGAGATGGTCATCGATCCGGCAGCGAGGCGGCACGGACTCGGCGTGATACTTGGCGGCGCCCTCGCGTCAGAGGCCAGCCCGGCCGGACTTCGGCTCTGGGCGCACGGTGACCTGCCCGCTGCCACCCGGCTCGCGCTAGCCGCCGGATTCCAGCGCTCGCGCGCGCTCTGGCAGATGCGTCGCTCGCTCCAGACGCACATCGGCAGGCCGCAGCTCGCTGACGGCATCTCGGTGCGGCCGTTCCGAGTTGGCCAGGATGAGGACGCCTGGGTCGCCCTTAATCACCGGGCCTTTGCCCGGCATCCCGAGCAGGGCGCCTGGACCAGGGACGACCTGGATATGCGGGAGCGGGAGCCGTGGTTCGACCCGGCCGGGTTCTTTCTCGCCGAGCGGGACGCGCAGCTAGTCGGCTTCCACTGGACGAAGATTCACGGCGGCCGTGAGCCCGACGACGCCGACGGCCATGGGCACGAGCCGATCGGCGAGGTCTACGTCGTCGGCGTCGATCCGGCCGCGCGGGGAACCGGACTTGGCCGCGCGCTGACGCTTACCGGTCTGCGCTACCTGCGCGCTCGCGGCCTGGCGCAGGTGATGCTCTACGTCGACGAGACCAACACCGCAGCGATCGGGCTGTACGAGTCGCTGGGCTTCACCCACTGGGACACTGACGTGATGTTCAGCAGCAACGCTCTCACCAGCACGGACTCCTGAACGTCTGCCCAGGTCAGGGGCGGTGCCCGGTCAGTCAGACTGAAGTCGGCTTGTCCTGTCCCGTCAGCAGGCGTGCGCCTCGGCGCCAGCGCGCCGGCGCAGCCCGAGCACTTCGTCAATCTCGTCGGTCGTCAGCGATCGGTCGGCGATCGCCACGGCGCTGAGGACGTCGGCGTAAAGATCGATCTCCTCAAGCGCGACCTGGTCATGAAACCTGAGGTCGACGTTGTCGTGCACGCGCCCACCTCCAGTGCTTATCGGCTTGACGTAATTCCCCGGTAACAAAGCTAACGGCGATAAAGCCCGCGCGCATGACCCATTAGAGCCATTTGCTGAACCACCCGGCCGGGCGATGGCGGCAAAGTGCCGGGATGCCCGTGGCCCGGGATGCCCGTGGCCCGGGACGCCCGTGGCCCGGTTTGCCCGTGGCCCGGGATGCCCGTGGCAGGGGATGCGGGCTAGCCGCGATCTGGCTGATCGGTCCAGGTCGCAGCGCGGTGCACGGCGGAGCGCTCGAGGTAGTGCCCAGCCGTTTCGGCGACCGACTGGCGGTCCGCCTCCGTGAGTTCGCGCACGATCCGGCCGGGCACGCCGGCCATCAGGACGCCAGCGGGGACCACGGTGCCGGGCAGCACGACGGTGCCAGCCGCGATCAGCGTCCCGGCCCCGACGCGCGCGCGTCCGAGTACTACAGCTCCGATGCCGACCAGCGCTCCGGTCTCGATGTATGCGCCGTGTACGACGGCCCGGTGCCCGAGGCTGACCCGGTCCTCGAGCACCGCCGGCTCGCCGGAGTCGACGTGCAGGCAGCACAGATCCTGGATGTTGGATTCCGCGCCGACGACGATCTCGTCGGCATCGGCGCGCAGCACGCAGCCATACCAGACGGACACGGCACGCCCGAGCGTGACCCGGCCGACGACGACGGCGCCCGGGGCGACCCAGGCATCTGGATGGATGACAGGCCCGTCGTCGCCGAGTGATCCGATCAGCCGCTGCATCTGGATAACCCCTCTCCGTCGGCCAGCACTCCGATTCTCGCAGTCACAGGCGGACATCGTCCAAGTCACCACGAATCGGACCGCAAACCAGATAAGTGAGTACAAAACACTGTTTCGGTTGCGCCTAGGGAAGCTTAGGGACAGAGTCAACCCGACGTCTCAATTCGTCGCGCGCGTCTGGTGGCCGTTCAGTCCCGCGAGTTGCCCGGCGGGCGAGGCACAGCCGTAACTACGAGCAGTCCCCGTGGCCACCCAGCTAGCCGGCGTCCTGGGTTCCGGCGACTGCCTGAGGACCCGATAGGTGAAACGATGAGCGACCAAGGCCACCTCTCCGCTGACTTGGGCCACGAAGACCAGTTCGAGCGCGAGATGCGCGGCTACAGCCGCAGGGCCGTCGACGAATACGTCGCCGCGCTCCGGATTGATCTGCGCGGGCTCGAGGATGGCAAGCGTGACCTCGAGGACCGGCTGTCCCGGTCGCTCGACGAGATGGAGCGGCTCAAGCTAGAGCTGTCGGCCGCCCGGTCTAGCGACAAGCCTGCACACGCAGAGATCAGCGAGCGCATCGGCCAGATCCTGAAGCTCGCCGACGACGAAGCGAGGTCGCAGCGGGCCAAGGCCGACGACGAGATCGCCAAGCTCCGGGCTGCCGCGCAGGCGGATACCGGCAAGCTGCGGGCCGACGCCAAGGCCGAGACCGACCGGCACCGGGCCGAGGCGCAGGAGCAGGCCGAGAGAATGCTGAACGCCGCGCAAGAGCAGGCCGAGTCGACCGTCGCCACCGCGAAGGCAGAATCCGATGCCGCGCGGAAGAGCGCGGCAACCGAGGCGCAGCAGGTCGTGGCCGAGGCAACCAGGCAGGCCGATACCGCTGTCGCCACGGCCAAGAGCCAGGCCAAGCAGCAGCTCGACGAGGCCACTGCGCGCGCCACCGCGATCCACGACGGTGCCGAGCGACGGCTCAACCTGCTGATGTCGCGGCACACCGAAGCAGTTCGCCGGCTCACCGAGATCCGGGACGTCGTCACGACGCTGGTGGCCGGCGAGTCCGACCGCGGCTCGCTTGAGGACGAGGTGGCAAGGATCGTCACGGGGGCCACGGGCGGCGACGGGCCGAGTGGCCGGCCGGCGAACGGCCGTACCGCAGGTCTGGCCGAGGGTCGCCACGCAGGCGGGAACGGTCAGCCCGAGCTGTCCACAGCGCACCGGCCAGGCCAGCCCGTGGTCGCGAGCCAGCCCGTGGTCGCGAGCCAGCCCGTGGTCCCGGGCCAGCCCGTGGTCCCGGGCCAGCCCGTCGCCGCGAGCCAGTCGGTGGTCCCTAGTCACCCCCCGGTCACCAGCCAGGCGGTCGGACGCCAGGGTCAGGTCCCTGCTGGCCCTGGCGCGCAGAATAGCCCGGGCAACGGCCAGCGCGGCGTGCCGGCCGACGGCAGGACTTCCCCTGCGGGCGGCAGCAAGTCCGACACCGACGACACCGACGGTGCCATCAAGATCGTTAATAACTGACCCGGATCCACCGTGCTACGACGGCAGCGTATCTAGCTGCCGGAGGATGACGCCTTCGCGCAGCGCCCACGGGCAGATCTCCAGCACCGGAAGTCCGAGCAGGTCCATCGCGGCGTCCGCCACGATGGCTCCCGCGGCCAGCTGGTGTGCGCGACCCGGCGACACCCCCGGCAGGTCCTCGCGCTCCGCCCTCGTGAGCTGTGGCAGGCGCTCAGCGAGACCAATGATGTCGGTGTGCTTCAGCACACGCTTGACGTACTGGCCTTCGCTAGACGCCGCCGCCCCGGCGATCCTGGCCAGCTGACGGAACGTCTTGGACGTCGCTACCGCGTGATTCGGCTGCCCGTTCCGGAGTAGCGGTCCGGCCATCGTGGCGATCTCCGCGCGGACATGCCGGCGCAGCTTGCGCACGTCATCGGCCGACGGCGGATCGCCTGGCAGCCAGTCGCGTGTCAGCCGCCCGGCGCCCAGCGAGAGCGATACGGCGTCGTCAGGTTCCTCGTCAAGTCCAGTGGCGATCTCCAGCGAGCCGCCGCCGATATCGAGCAGCAAGAGCCGGCCCGACGACCAGCCAAACCACCGCCTGGCTGCAAGGAAGGTCAGGCGCGCCTCGTCAGGGCCCGGCAGTACCTTGATTGCCACGTTCGTCTCGGCCTCGATCTGGGCCAGTAGTTCGTCGCCGTTCGCAGCATCGCGGACGGCCGATGTCGCGAACGCGAGCATCTGCCGCACGCCCTTGTCCTCGGCGATCTGGAGTGACTCGTGCACGAAGTCGCGCAGCCGCTGCGCGCACTCCTCGGTGAGCCGGTTCGCATCGTCCAGGCACTCGCCCAGGCGCAGCTCGGCCTTGTGCGAGAAGGCAGGGAGCGGCCGGCCGCCCTGGTGTGCGTCGACCACCAGCAGGTGCACTGTGTTCGAGCCCACATCCAGCACGCCAAGTCGCATACCGATGACGCTACCCGCAGCTGACCGGCGAGAAAATCAACGTCTCCCCGGATCAGCTCAGCCCGGCTCGCGCCGGCCACCATGAGCTGGCCTCATATGCTCCTGCTGGCGACCCAAGCAGCCCGGCGGCTAGCCCGGCCCGAGCCCTTGCCAGTCGCTCTCCGCCCGACCAGCGCGACCAGCACGGGAACATCTGCACCCCTCGCGAGCGCTGTGGCAGGCATCGATGCCTGATCTGGAGGCGATCATGATCACCGCACACGACATCCGGGTGGAGCACAGCGGCAAGCGCGTGCGCATCCTGCTGGCCGGAGAGCTGGTCGCGGACACCACAGGCCCGCTACTGGTCTGGGAAGTGCCGTATTTCCCCACCTATTACATCCCGGCCGCGGACGTTCGCGCCAAGCTGGTCCCGGCGGGGGCGGATACGCACGAGCTGCTCGGCGAGGCCGAGTTGCTCACGGTCGAGGTACCCGGCGGGGCGACCGCAGAGCGCGCAGCCCGCCGGTATCCCGGCAGCCCGGCTGCGAAGCTGCGCAGCGCCGTCCGGTTTGAGTGGGACGCAATGAGCGAGTGGCTCGAGGAAGACGAGCCCGTCTACACCCACCCCCGCGACCCGCACACGCGGGTGGACATCCTGGCCAGTTCCCGGCACATCCGGGTGGAGGTCGACGGCGTCACCGTCGCCGAGTCCCGCAGCCCGCGCATCCTGTTCGAGACTGGTCTGCCGGCCCGGTACTACCTGCCGCTTACCGACATCAAGACCGAGCTGCTTCGCCCGTCAGACACCCAGAGCCATTGCCCGTACAAGGGCACGGCCAATTACTGGTCGGTCGACACCGGCACGAGCCTGCACGAGGACATCGTGTGGATCTACCGGACGCCGCTGCCGGAGAGCCAGAAGATCGCCGGCTTCGCCGCCTTCTACGACGAGAAGGTGAAGGTCTTCATCGACGGCGTGGAGCAGCGCCAGCCGCACACGAAGTTCAGCTAACGCTGGCCCGAGTTCAGGCGGCGCCATCCAGGTCGCCGATGCGGGCCGCTGATGGCCCGCGCCTAGTCTGGATCAGGCCGGCTGCGGTCTCGGCGTCGCGCATGGCTCGCAGCAGGTTCCCGCTGGTGAGCTTGCCGCAGTCCGACTCCGACCAGCCCGCGGCCAGCAGCGCCTCGATCAGGGCGGGGTAACAGGACACGTCCTCCAGGCCCACCGGCAGCTCGTCGACACCGTCGTAGTCGCCGCCGAGGCCGATGTGATCCACCCCGGCGACCTCGCGAGCATGCTGGACGTGCGCCACGACGTCCGCGATCGTGGCCTTCGGCCGCGGGTGCTCGGCGATCCAGGTGCCCTTGACCTGCTTGCGGCTGGCTAGATCCCGGTAGTCCAGGCCCTGGCGGTCCAGCTCATCGGCCAGCTCCAGCTCCCAGTCGCGGCAGCGCTGTGCCACGAACGCGGGCACGAACGTGATCATGCAGACTCCGCCGTTGCTCGCCAGCCTCGCCAGGATCGTGTCGGGCACATTCCGCGGGTGGTCGCAGACCGCGAACGCCGAGGAATGGGAGAAGATGACCGGCGCCTCCGCGGTGTCGAGTGCATCGCTCATTGTGGTCGCTGCCACGTGCGACAGGTCGACCAGCATGCCCAGCCGCTGCATCTCCCGGACCACCTCGCGGCCGAACGCGGTCAGTCCCCCGACCGCAGGGGCGTCCGTCGCCGAGTCGGCCCAGGGCAGGTTCAGGTTGTGGGTCAGCGTCATGTACCGGACGCCGAGCAGGTAGAGGCCCCGCAGCGCGCCCAGCGATCCGCCGATCGAGTGACCGCCCTCGGCTCCGAGCAGCGACGCGACCCGGCCTGATTCCATGATCCGCTGGACGTCCGCTGCCGTGAATGCCAGCTCCAGCGCGGTGGGGTAGCGGGCTGCGAGCTGCCGGACCAGGTCGATCTGCTCGATCGTCGTGACCAGCGCTGCCTCGCCTGCCAGCTGGGCTGGCACGTAGACGGACCAGAACTGCCCGCCAACGCCGCCCCGCTTCAGCCGCGGCAGGTCGGTATGCGTGAACGCGACAGGCCGCGAGATGTCTGTCTCGGCGGGATTCTGCGCCGGATTCTGGGCGCCGGATCCGCGTAGCGCCCAGGCCAGGTCATTGTGCCCGTCGATGACGGGGAAGCGGTCAAGCAGCGCGCGGGCGGGGGTGTCAGGGGTCACGTGCCCAGGGTAGGCAACCGATGTGACCCGCGGCTGCCCGGGATGCCAGGATGTGAGCGTGCACCGGCTTACTCTGTGGATCATTGCGACCGCCGTGCTGTGCGCCGCGCTCGGAGCCTTTCTTGGTCACCACGTCGGCGACGGCGGCAGCGGCAACATCGCGCTGATCAGCCTTACCTGTGCGGTGCTGGGGTCGTTCCTGCCCGGCGCCGTCGTGTGGGTGCGCGCCCGGCTGCGCGATCATGGCCGACCGCACCGCGGCGCCGCCTGACGCTGCCAGACTTGTTCCTATGGGACTTGATCTGGCCAGGCTGCTCGACATTCGCTTCTTCCAGGCATTCGACCTGGACGAAGCCGGCCGGGTGCTGGCCGGCAGTGATGAGAGCGGCAGCACTCAGCTGGTCGAGATCCAGCCCGACGGCACCGTCGTGGCCCTCACCGCGCTGCCGGGACCGTGCACCGGCCGGTACGTGCCGGGCGAGCGGGCCGTGCTGGTCTCCCACGACGACGGCGGGAACGAGCTCCACCAGCTGTCAGTGCTCCGGCTGGCGACACCGCCCAGCCAGCCGGCCAGCCTCGGCGCGCTGGAGCCGCTGGTTCGCGATCCGCGTTATATGCACATCCTCGGGGACGTGCGGAACGGGCAGCTCTGCTACCTCACCAACCGGCGGAACGGGGTGGCGTTCGACCCCATCATCCGTCAGCTCGGCGACTCGTCCGAGCGGGCTCTGGTCCTCGGCGACGGCATGTTCGGTGCGGCCGCGATCTCGCCAGACGGCCGCTGGCTCGCCCTGACCGTGCTGTCGCCAGTCACCGCGAACGCGGAGCACGTCGCCCTGGTCGATCTGACCGCGCCGCCCGGCGCGGAACACCTCGCCGACGTCACTCCCGCCAATGCTCCGGCGACCAGTGCCGCGCTGGGCTGGACGCCGGATAGCTCGGCGCTGTACGTCAGCGCCAGCAACGACCGCGAGTTCACCGCCGTTGGCCGGTACGACCTCAGCAGCGGGCAGTTGACCTGGCTGGTGTCCGACGACAGCGCGGACTTGACTGGCTGGCTGTCCCCCGACGGCGCCTTGCTGCTGGTAGAGCGCAACGATGACGGCGTGTCCAGGCTGGCGCTGCACGACGCGATCACCGGGGCGCAGCTGCGTGAGCTGGCGCTGCCAGTCAAGTCCGGCGTGGTGACCGGTCCGCGCTGGTCCCCTGACTCGACCGCCATCGCGCTGACCGTCAGCGGCGCTGACCTGCCATCCGACGCGGTGCTCTACCCGGCAGTCGCGGCCGGGCGGCCGCAGTCGCCTCGGATTCTTACCCAGTCAGCCCGCGGGCTCGGCGAGGATCCGCCCGGCCGGCCCGAGCAACACCGGGTGCCCGCGCCAGACGGAGCGCAGATCCCGTGCCTGGTCTACCGGCCGGCGGCCGGCTCGGACAGCGACGTGGCCGGGTCGGCTGTGCTCGTGGTGCACGGCGGCCCGGAGGCGCAGGCACGACCACGTTTCATTATCGACATCCAGTTCCTGGCGGCGGCCGGGCACACGGTGCTCGTGCCGAACGTCCGCGGGTCGACCGGTTATGGCAAGAGCTGGTACTCGGCCGATGACGGGCCCCGCCGGCTCGACTCGGTCGCCGACCTTGCTGCGGTACACGCCTACCTGCCAGCACTCGGCGTCGACCAGACCAGAGCCGCCCTATGGGGCGGGTCGTACGGCGGTTACATGGTGCTTGCTGGCCTCGCGTTCCAGCCTGAACTCTGGGCAGCGGGCGTCGACATTGTCGGCATCGCCTCGCTGGTGACCTTCCTCGAGAACACCTCGGCGTACCGGCGCGCTTACCGCGAGCGTGAGTACGGCACGCTGGCGCGAGATCGCGAATTCCTGTGGTCGGTATCGCCGCTAAGCCGGATCGACGACATCAAGGCGCCGCTCTTCATCATTCACGGCGCGAACGACCCCCGCGTGCCGCTCAGCGAAGCCGAGCAGATTCACGCGGCCCTGACCAGCCGCGGCCGTGAGTGCGAGCTCGTCATCTACGAGGACGAGGGCCACGGGCTAGCTCGGCGGGCGAACCGGGCCAACGCGATCCCGCGGGCACAGGCGTTCCTGGCCCGGCATCTGTCGGTGGCCTCGATCCCGGCGCCGGCCCCCGCGTCGGCAGGTATGCATGCCCACCGGCCGCCGATCAGCTAACGTGCACCCACCACATTGTAGGAGTTAAGCGGGGTTTCGCGTCCGCTTTACCCCGTTCTGTCCCCGCCGAACTCCTACAACGTCCGATTTGCCGCTCCGAACACCTACAACGTCGGCGCCGGATACTGCTGCCGCGCTCGCCGAGCGCTACTTTGGGGGCGCAAGAATCAGCTCATGACTGTCGCGCGCTCCATCGGGCTGTTCGTCGCTGCCGGACTTGCCGAGATCGGCGGCGGCTACCTGATCTGGCGCTGGCTCAGGGAGGGCGCGCCGATCATCTTCGGCGTGCTGGGCGGGATCATCCTGGTCGGCTATGGGGTCATCCCGACACTGCAGCGTAGTGATGATTTCGGCCGCATCTACGCGGCGTACGGCGGCGTGTTCGTCGTCGCGTCACTGCTGTGGGGCTGGGGCTTCAACGGCATGCGACCCGACCGCTGGGACTTGACCGGCGCCGCGGTCGTGCTCGCCGGCGTCGGCATCATCTACTTCGCGCCGCGCGGCTGACGAGCGCGCGAAATTGCAGCTCTGCTCGGGGCAGGGCAGGCTAAGCACATGACGGCCACGACGCAGCAGCCTGTCCAGATCATCGCGGACCTGTTCGCGAGCGAGGGGGCGGCCGACTACCTGGGCGAAGCGGTGACGCAGGCGGCCCACATGCTGCAGGCGGCCGCGCTCGCGGAACGGGCCGGAGCAACGCCCGCGCTGATCGCCGCCGCATTGCTGCACGATGTCGGTCACTTCACCGGCACGGTCACCGGACGCGACCTGATGACGGGGACGGACAACCGGCACAGCGAGCAGGGGGCGACCTGGCTGGCCCAGTGGTTCGGCGCCGAGGTCACCGAGCCGGTCCGGCTGCATGTCGACGCCAAGCGCTACCTGTGTGCGGTCGAGCCCGGCTATCTCGGCAAGCTGTCACCAGCCTCGGTCTACACGCTCGGCGTCCAGGGCGGCCCGATGTCTGACGCAGAGGCTGGTGAGTTCGCGGCCAGGCCGTTCGCGGCCGACGCGTGCCAGGTGCGCCGGTGGGATGACGCCGCCAAGGACCTGAACGCGCCGACGCCCGCGTTCAGCCACTTCGTGCCTGTGCTGGCCGGTCTGCTGAGATCAGCCCCGCCGACTGGATAACCCAGGCAACGCCAAGTACGTTTGGCGCATGGTCGGCAATCGGCAGGAGTTCCAGCGTGACCTGGAGACCATAGAGACTAAGGTCATCGAGTTGTTCGCGATGGTCGCCGAGGACTTGCCCGGCGCGACTAATGCCCTGCTCACGGGCAGCACTGACGTTCTTCAGGCACTCACGGAGCGCGAGCAGGCCATCGATGCCCTCTACCCGGAGATCGAGGACCTGGCCAACCGCGAGATTCTCCGCCAGGCGCCCGTTGCTTCAGACCTGCGCTTCCTGGTCTCCGTGCTGCGTATCGTGCCCGAGCTCGAGCGCACCCACGATCTCGTGATGCAGATCGCCTCCCGGGCTAACCACGTACTCGGCGCTGGCCTCTCACTTCGCGGCCGCGGACTCGTGGAGCGGATGGGCAACCTCGCGTCGGAAATGTGGCGGGAAGCCGCGGACTCCTGGTACCAGCGGGACCGTTCCGCCGCCGCCGCGCTGGACCTGCGTGATGACGAGATGGACGAGCTTTACGCGAGTCTGACGGCCGAGCTGGCCGCGGGCGGAATGGCACTGCCGGTGGCCATGGAGATGGCGCTGGTCGCCCACTTCTACAAGCGTCTCGGTGATCATGCCGTCAACATCGCCCGGCGAGTGGTCTATCTCGCCGGATCGCACGACTTGTAATCAGGCGGGCGCCCAGCTCACAGGTCAGCAGCGCTCGGGATGACCACGACGGGGCAGCCGGCGTGGTGCGTGACCTGGCTGCTCACCGAGCCCAGCACGAGCCTGCCGAACCCGCCGGCGCCGCGCGACCCCACGACCAGCATGTCGGCGTCACGCGAGGCGTTGACGAGCTCTTCCGCTGGATTCCCCGTGGCCACGCTGACGGTAATCGCCGGCCGCGTCCCGCCGACCTCGCTCGCGACCTTGTCGATGAGTTCCTGGACGGCATTACGCACTGCGTCCTCGTCGTGGCCGTTCTCGGCATAGACGTGCAGCCCCCAGAAAAACATGGTGGCTGGGCGTGCCGTGCCGGGGCGAACTGTCATGACCGTGAGCGGCGCCTGACGCAGCACGGCCTCCTGCATCGCCCAGCGAACGGCGTAGCGGGACTGATCAGACCCATCCACGCCGACGAGGATCCCAGGCATCGAAGCTCCTCAGATTCCGCTCAGCCGACCCTGCCAGTTACGTAAGCCTGCGTACGGGGGTCGTGCGGGTCCTCAAAGATCTGCTCCGTCCGTCCGTACTCAACGAGCACGCCGGTACGGGTATCGCTATCGGGGTCCGTGAGCACGGAGAAAAAGGCGGTACGGTCGCTCACCCGGGTAGCCTGCTGCATGTTGTGCGTGACGATGACGATCGTGTACTGCGACTTGAGTTCATGCATCAGGTCCTCGATAGCACCGGTCGCGATCGGATCGAGTGCCGAGGCTGGCTCGTCCATGAGGACGACGTCCGGCTCGACCGCTATCGTGCGGGCGATGCAGAGACGCTGAGCCTGACCGCCGGACAGGCTCAGGCCAGACGTATTCAGACGGTTCTTGACCTCGTCCCAGAGCGCGGCGCGGCGCAGCGAACGCTCGACGATCTCGTTCAGCCTGCCCTTGTTGCGCTCGCCGTTGATACGCGGACCGTAGGCAACGTTGTCGTAGATCGACTTCGGGAACGGGTTCGGCTTCTGGAACACCATGCCGATGCGCCGGCGCACGGCGATCGGCGAGACGTCGTTGCCGTAGAGCGCCTGGCCGCGATAATCCATGTCGCCGTCCACGCGGGCGCCAGGGATGAGGTCGTTCATGCGGTTGAACGCTCGCAGCACTGTTGTCTTGCCGCTTCCGGACGAGCCGATGAAGGCCGTGACCTCGTGCTCGTGGATGTTGAAGGACACGTCGGTGACGGCCTTGAAGGCGCTGTACCAGATCGAGACGTTCTTGACGTCGAAGACGACCTCGCCGGGCGGCGCATACTCCTGCGGCCGGGACGCCGACGCGGGTCGGGCGACGTGGGTGACAACGGTCTGCTCAGGCTCTTCCATGATCTTCCTAGCGCGAGAATCTGCTGAATCGGGCCGAGATAAGGCGTGCCACGATCATGAGGATGAAGGCTATGGCGATGAGCGTGAGCGCAGCGCCCCAGCCGCGGGCCTGTGCTCCGGTGTAGGGCGAGCTGGCATTCGAGAAGATCAAGATCGGCAGCGCGATGTTGGCGCCGCTGAACACGTTCACGTTTACTGCGCTCAGTCCGCCGAGAATCGTGAACAGGAGCGGTGCCGTCTCCCCGGCGGCACGGGCGACCGCCAGCAGCGCGCCGCTGACGATTCCCCCTAGCGCGGCTGGCATGACAACGGTCATCGTCACGCGGGCCTTGGTGGCCCCGAGGGCGTAAGCCCCCTCGCGCAGTGCACTCGGCACAAGCCTCAGCATCTCGAACGTGGAGCGGATCACGATCGGCAGCATGAGGCAGCCCAGGGCGAAGGCGCCGGCCAGGCCGGAGTAGCCGAAGTGCAGCACCCAGAGCGAGTAAATGAATAGCCCCATGATGATCGACGGCACGCCCGTCATGACGTCGGCCATGAACCCGATGAGCCGGGCAAGGATGTTCTTGCCGCCGTACTCGTTGAGGTAGATCGCGCCCAGTATGCCGAGCGGCACGGCGATAACCGTGGCAAGGGCGGTGATCTCGAGAGTACCGACAACTGCCGGGCCGATGCCACCCTCGTTGGCAGGCGCCACGCTCACCGGGATCGAGCTGGTCAGGAAGGACCAGCTGATGACCGAGGCGCCCTTGGCGACCACGCTGACCAGCACGAACCCCAGGGGAATGATGACTAGCACGAACGACAGCACCATCAGCACGGTCGCGATGCGGTTTTTGGTCCGCCGCCAGGAGCGCGGCTCCTGCAGCTGCGGACCAGGCCGCTGAGCGGTCACGTCAGCCATCAGGCACCACGCTTCTTCCGAGCGGAGCGTTCCACAACGCCGCGGGCAATGACGTTGATGATGATCGTAAAGGCGAACAGCAGCACGCCGATGCCCATCAGACCGGACCGCTGAAGGCCCGTAGCCTCGCCAAACTGGTTCGCGATGACTGACGGCATGTTGTAACCGGTGGCGAACAAGTGCGATGTGATCTCCGGTGACGAGCCGATCACGAGGGCTGCCGCGATCGTCTCACCCATCGCCCGGCCAAGTCCCAGTAGCACAGCGCCGACGATGCCGCCCTGGCTGTGCGGGATGACGACGCCGCGGATCATCTCCAGGCGGGTCGCGCCAAGCGCGTACGCGCCCTCCCTGTCCATGGTCGGCACTGTCGCAATGACCTCGCGCGACAGCGAGGTCACGATCGGCGTGATCATGAAAGCCAGGATGATGCCAGCCGTGAAGAACGAGGCTCCGCTCGTGGGCGCCCCGAATAGTGAGTCCAGAACCGGGATGCCGCTGACGCCGGACCCGATGGAACTATAAATGTGCTGAATCCAGGTCGCGAATATCAGGATCCCCCACAGGCCCCAGACCACCGACGGAACCACGGCCAGCAGATCGATGACGTAGACGATCGGCCGCGACCACCGGTACGGCACGACCTCCGTCAGCAGCAGCGCTATTCCCAGGCTGACCGGGACGGCCAGCACGAGCGCGATCACGGCCGTGACGGCCGTGCCGAAAATGAAGGGCAGCGCGCCGAACTGGTTGGTCGAGGGGTCCCAGGTCTTAGAAAAGATCTTCAGGCCCTCGGTGCTGAACCACGATGAGGCCTGCTGGCTAGTCGAGACCGCGATCAGTACCAGGATCACCAGCACCAGGAGGCCGGCCCCGAGCGCGATCAGCTGGAAGCCACGGTCACCGAGCGGT
The DNA here is from genome assembly GCA_035484155.1 of Streptosporangiaceae bacterium. GTDB lineage: Bacteria > Actinomycetota > Actinomycetes > Streptosporangiales > Streptosporangiaceae > JAJYUU01. The sequence goes on along the minus strand of DATHPF010000349.1, from coordinate 1,786 downwards.
CTGCGGGCCGACAGGGCGCCGGCGGAGCCGACCGGGCTGGTCGGCTCCGTCGGCGCCATCGTGCTCACGACGGCGAGCCGATCTGATCTGCCTGTTTTACACCCATGGCGAGCCGATCTGATCTGCCTGCATTACCGTCCTTCTTCGCAGACTACCAAGCGATCTTGCTGAGCTCTAGCCTGTGATCTTGCTGAGCTGTGCCTTGGCCGACGAGTCGATGCTGGTCGGCAGGGGCGCATAGCCCAGGCTTGGCAGCAGCTTCTGGCCGTCACCGATCAGGTAGCCGATGTAGGCCTGAAGCAGCTTGGCATCGTTCGCGTTCGCCTGCTTTGCGTAGACCAGAACCCACGACTGGTAGGTGATCGGGTACGAGGTTGCGCCCGACGCCCAGGCCGCGGCGAAGGTGAGGTTCGGCATGACCGTCACTCCGGCCGCCGCGGCTGACGCCGAGGTCGGTGACGGCGCGATGTAGTCGCCGGACTTGTTCTGGACGGACGCGAAGCTCAGCCCCGAGGCCTTGGCGTCGGCGTAGTCCACGTACCCGATCGCGCCGGGGGTGGACTTGATGACCTGCGCCACTCCGCCGTTGCCGCTGGCGGCGCGGGCGGTGGAAGGCCAGTTGATGGTCGAGTTGCTGCCGAGCGTCCACACGCTTGGCACGGCATCCATCAGGAAGAGCGAGAAGTTCTGCGTCGTGCCCGACGAGTCCGACCGGACCGCGAGCGTGATCGGCGTGCTCGGCAGGGTAACGCCGGGGTTGATCGCCGCGATCGCCGGGTCGTTCCACTTCGTGATCTTGGCCTGGAAGATGTCGGCGACGACCGTCGGCGTCAGCCGGAGCGGCTTGCTGAGGCTGGACAGGTTGTACGACAGGGTGATCGGACCGATCACGACCGGGAAGTACAGGACTGTGCTCTTGAAGGTGGACGCGTCAGCTGCCGGGATGGGCGAGTCCGACCCGGCGAAGTTCACCGTGCCGGCCGCCAGGTTCGTGCGGCCCGTACCTGAGCCGACGCCGGAGTAGTTGACCGTCATGCCGGACTGGACTGACTTGAAGGCCTGGATAGCAGCCTGCTGGTAGACGAGCTGGAAGGTCGACCCGCTGCCGTTGATCGTGCCGGACAGGGCCGTGGCACCGCTGCTCGTCGAGGATGACGGCGGGGTACTCGAAGATGAGCACGCGGCCAGAAGCAGAGCCGAGCCGACAGCAGCTATCGTCCCCGTTGTCGTGGCTAGCCGTCTGCGTCGAAGGTGCATTTGCAATACTCCTTATAGATTTGTATGGGTTTTCTCAGCCGTGATGGGCCCAGCCCCCGGCCCTAGTACGGTCAGCTTGAAATCACTGGTCAGCCCCCACACGGTGGCGTGCCAGACCAGTTTGGCGGGCCTCGGTTATTAGAGGCGACCTATGTGTTAACGGTGACCGTATGGCACATGAACATATGGTTACCGAGGCCGCGTGACGCCATCGGCCGGACGGACCTGGATGTGACCTTGCACGGCGGGAGTGACATTGACGACGGTACGCGCCGGGTCGTTAAAGCGGCCAGCGCGGGTGCCGCTAGCGTGGCGCGCGTAGGTCGACCATCATCGATACTTTGCAGGGGCTGCCATCAGGTGGCCGGAAAAGAGGCCGGGCCGTGCCGCGATACAACAGGGTCGTCCTCAAACTCAGCGGCGAGGCGCTCGCCGGGGAAGCGGGGTCCGGGTCGGATCCAGCCAGCCTGTCCCGGGTTGCCGACGAGATCCTGTCCGTGCGCGAGCTTGGCGTCCAGGTCGCGGTGGT